>NZ_JAUOEV010000001.1:0-514912 GCF_031932135.1 Shewanella vaxholmensis | reverse complement strand
ATCAATAGTCAGATCCATATTCAGGAGGCATTATGCTTAAAAGACTCATGCATGATCATAAACATATAGCTGTATTGCTAAATGTTTTAAAAAACAAGCAGATGAAGCTGTCAGAAGGTGAGTCAATCAACTTCATCGTGGTGCGCGATATCGTTGAATATATGCAAGGATATGCTGAGCGTTGCCATCATCCGGTTGAAGACATTATTTATGCCTACTATCTTGCGCATAAAGCTAATGACAGTATCGATAAGTTGAGTGCCGAACACGAGTTAGTGATCCAAGCCTCAGCGGCTTTGATGACGACGTTGAATCTGATCCTCAGTGATATTGTGGTTGCCCGTGAGAAACTGATTGTTGATTTTGCAGATTATGTCGCATTACAAGAGCGGCATATGCAAATGGAGGAGCGGGAAATATTCCCGTTATTGGCCAAAACCTTAACTGAACAAGATTGGCAACTGATTGAGTCTGAGTGCCAGAAATCCTTGATTGATGATCCTTTATTCTTAGATCGCGAGCAAAAAGAATTTGAGGACTTGCGGGCTTATTTAACAACGGCTGACTAGCATTGATTCACTCATTGGGCTCACTTTGCGGGCTTGAGCTGAGGATTCAATACTACAGAGTGACGTGTTTTTTTGCGCTAGCTGTTGTTGCTCGCGAGTCACGATTTGTGGAAGCAGGCCTTGGTTGATGAGAGCAGAGCTTAGCATTAGTCATATAGCGCTAGCCATATTGTCGTAATGGGGAGTTTAGGGTTCTCGCGCTCGCAGCCGTAATCAACGCATTTCTCATTTCACCCGCTTAACAGTATTTCCTCTTATTTCCCGCCACATTCAATATCACAAATAAAAAAAGCGCCTAAGGCGCTTTTCTTGTTCATGTTTAAGATGATGGTTTAGATCATCTCAACATGTGATTACAACTGGATGGCATCAATGTCGTAGTTAAAGTTATTATCGATTTCTTGGAGTTCTTTGATTAAACGGTGCTTATCTTTCAACGCTTCGATCTCACGCCATTTACGCTTTTTATTGGAGCCTCGCGAACGATCGGGTCTTTCAACGACTTCATCTAGCGCACAACCATAATCTAAACGATCCATGGCAACCTCCTGTTGTTGTATGTTTTGTCAGCGATTAAATAACATATTTTTAAAACAGGGTGCAAGAATTATGTTTCAATTGTGTTAAGTTTAAATGAACTTTGAGTGATATGTCGTTGATCTTAAGTGTGGGTTGAGAGCGAGGAAGAGTCGAAAAGTTGAATAAAAATAAAAGGATAAAATTAAAAAGCCAGCGATTGCTGGCTTTTTGTTCGATTAGATTTTGCCTTGTCGATAAAGGTTAATCAATGCGTTACTTGAGGCATCTAAGGCATCACAATTTTGCGTCGCACCGATGCGTGCTAACACATCGTTACCCAGATCCTTACCAAGCTCTACACCCCATTGGTCAAAGGAGTTGATGTCCCAAATTGCACCTTGAACAAAGGTTCTGTGCTCATACAGGGCAATTAAAGCACCTAAGGTGCTCGGCGTGAGCTTATCCATGAGTAAGGTGTTGCTCGGCTTGTTACCTGGCATCACTTTATGTTTTGCAATCAGCTGCTTTTCAGTCGCAGATAATGCACTATTAGCGAGTTCGGCTAAGGCTTCATCAAAAGTGCGACCTTGCATTAGGGCTTGAGTCTGGCCAAAGCAGTTTGATGCTAGCTGATCATGGTGCTCTCCGATAGGATTATGACTTTGCAGTGGCATAATAAAATCGGCAGGGATCAGGGCAGTACCTTGGTGCAACAGCTGGTGATAGGCATGTTGGCCATTAGTGCCTTCGCCACCCCAAATTACTGGACCAGTACTGTAGTCAACATCTGTCCCGTTTAAGGTGACAGACTTACCATTACTTTCCATGTCGAGCTGTTGGAAGTAAGCCGGTAGACCACGTAGATAATGATCATATGTCAGTACAACATGGGACTGAGCATTGAAGAAATTACCGTACCATAGGGATAATAAGCCCATGATCACTGGCATGTTTTCTGTCAATGGTGCATTGGCGAAGTGCTCATCCATTTGGTGGGCACCTGAGAGCAAGGCTCTGAAATTATCCATGCCAATCAAGAGTGCTATCGGTAAACCAATCGCTGACCAGAGTGAGTAACGACCGCCAACCCAATCCCACATAGGGAAAATATTGTCTGCATCAATCCCAAAATCCGTCGCTTTAGCGACGTTTGAGGTTACTGCGACAAAGTGTTTTGCCACATCTGACTGCAAACCGCCTTTTGCTAAGAACCATTCTCTGGCAGTGAGGGTATTGGTTAAGGTTTCCTGTGTCCCGAAAGATTTGGACGACATGATGAATAAGGTCGTTTCAGGATCCAGTAACTTCAGCTTCTCACTGATAGAAGTACCGTCGACGTTTGCTACAAAGTGGCACGTTAACTCTGGGTTCCAATATGGGCGTAGCGCCTGAGAGACGATCTTTGGACCAAGGAAAGATCCACCAATACCGATACTGACAATATCGGTTATCGCTTTACCTGTGTAACCTTTCCATTGACCTGATGTCACTGAACTCACAAACCCTTGCATTTTATTCAGGGTTTGTTGAACTTCAGGAACTATGTCTTGACCCTCGGCAATAATCGATTGTTCCGCAGTGCTACGTAGTGCAGTGTGCAAAACAGCGCGCTTCTCTGTGGTGTTAATGATCTCACCCGCAAACATTGCTTTGATTTTTGCTTCAAGTTGACTATTGCTTGCCAACGCAAATAACAGATCAAGCGTTTCCGTCGTTGCTCTGTTTTTAGAGTAATCCAGTAATAAACCACAGGCAGTTAGCGACATTTTATTGAAACGTGCCGCGTCAGTGGCAAACAATTCCCGCATATGCGGTACATTTTTACTGTGTGCTGATAAAGCTTGCCATGTTGAGCTTTGGGTCAAGTGTGTCATCTCGCCGTCTCCAGAGTGCTTAGTTTGCGAGCTTAGCCGTGAGCATCACTTCGAGTTTGCCCTGGTCGATAGCAAAGTTTCGAATGCCTTCTGCAAGCTTATCAACTGCCATAGGATCTTGGTTAAAGTCCCAACGGAATTGCGCTTCTGTTAATGGAGCTTCGGCTGCGACAGTGCTGGTTGCCGGAACCAGTTTAGGAGTAATGTCGACTTGCGAATTAGCCAGTTCTTCTAACAGAGAAGGGCCAATCGTGAGACGATCGCAGCCTGCTAGTTCGATGATTTCACCGATATTACGGAAACTTGCGCCCATAACGACAGTATTAAAACCATGCTGTTTGTAATAATTATAGATTTCGGTAACAGAAATGACTCCTGGGTCATTTACGGCATCGTAGTCTTTACCTGTATCTTTTTTGTACCAATCAAGGATGCGGCCTACAAAAGGCGAAATTAGATAAGCACCAGCCTCGGCGCAAGCACGTGCTTGGGCAAAGCTAAATAGCAGAGTTAAGTTGCAGTTGATGCCTTCTTTCTCTAGCTCTTTAGCGGCACAAATGCCTTCCCATGTTGAAGCAAGTTTGATCAGAATACGTGATTTATCAACGCCCGCTTCTTTGTAAAGGCGAACCAGCTTATGGGCTTTCGCAATTGATTGTTCTTTATCGAATGATAAACGGGCATCAACTTCAGTTGATATACGCCCAGGAACGAGTTTCAGTATTTCTACACCGATATTAACGGCGAGCTTGTCGCTGGCATCATCAAGTTGCTGCGCGAGATCGGCACTTTGTGATTTTGCCCAATCGATAGCGTTATCTATGAGGGATTCGTATTCAGGAATTTGAGCCGCTTTCAAGATGAGTGATGGATTGGTTGTCGCATCTTCAGGTTGGTAGCGTTTAATCGCTTCGATGTCGCCAGTGTCAGCGACGATAGTGGTATATAACTTGAGTTGCTCTAATGTATTGGCCATGAAAAACATCCTTCTCAGGTAGCAGTCTTAACTCGGAATTCACTGATGACTATTAGAAGCGATTTTGCCAACTTTTCCAACCTTGAATGTAAAAAAATTACAAAAATGACAATTTTATGTCTATTTAGGTTTGGCATGAGATACAGGCTCTCATCTTGGCTGTGGTAGAGGGCATCGCTTTTCCTAGTGTATACCCCATAAAAACAAAAAGTCGCTGCAAGCAGCGACTTTTTTACGTCAATAAGTAATATTACTTAAGAACAGGTTGTTTAGCTGTAGTTGTCACAACGGCTTCGATGCGACGGTTAGCAGCATGGGCTTCTTTCGAGTCACCAGCAACCAGTGGCTGAGTCACACCGTAACCGTTAGAAGTTACGCGGCTTTGGCTGATACCATATTTCTCAACAAGAATTTTGGCAACGGCGTCAGCACGTTTGTCAGATAGCACCATGTTGTACTCTGGTTTACCTACGTTTGAGGCATGGCCAGCGATTTCAACAGTGAACTCTGGGTTCTTGTTCAGGTAGTTAGCTAGTCTTTCAATATCTTTGTAGAAAACAGGCTTAACTACAGCTGAATCGTTAGCAAACTGGATTGAACCCACATCTTCTTTATTTTTTACGTTTTCGTAAATAGTACAGCCAACAGAGTCAACTTTATGTGTTGCTGGTGTGGCTGGACATTGGTCTTTGTCGTCATAGACGCCATCGTTGTCTGAGTCAACAGGTGCTGCTGCGATAACCGCTGCTGCAACTGGAGCCGCTGCAACTGTATGACCGAAACGGTAGCTCAGTTCTAGACCCCAGTAGTTGCTTTCACCTTCAAAAGTGCCCCACTTATCTTCATCTAAATTTTCATAGCGACGATATTTAGCTTGAAGTTTTAAGTTCTCAGTGAAGTTATAACCAATACCTGTTCCGAAATAAGGTGCAATACCACTATCGCTGTAGTATTCGCTACCCCATTGTTTATTATTGGATATTAAATAGTTCATTGCGCCAGCTTCAACAGATAAACTCCAGTTGTTAGCTATTGGCCATACGCCTACAAGCCCAAGAGTCGTACCTTTAACTCCTAGATCATTGAGCTTGTTGCTATAATCGGTCCATTCTGCACGACCAAGATTACGGTAACCTAACTCAATCCCAAAGTAGTCATTGAACATGTAACCTGCGAAAATATCCCAAGCATATGGGTCATCTTCACCGCACACTTTAGTTGTTTTTAAATCGCAGTTCGGCTCATAGTTATTTACGCCAAGTCCACCACCGACATACCAAGGTGTTAGTTCCTGAGCCGCAGATGCGGTGAAAGGTAATAGCGATGCAAGCAGTACAAATTTTAATTTATGATTCATCATGTTCTCCAATTCCATTATTTATGATTCTCCACCAATATGTCTTGCTGTATATGTGCAAAACATTGCTAGCACTTAGTGTGGGGATCCTTTGGTATTGTAGCCAGCGATTAATTATCACTTGGTTTGTTACATTTTACTAGTGCTAAGAATTTCCTTTTTATAATCACCCATTCTGTAAATTGCCTTTCAACGTAAAAAAGGCATTCCGAGGAATGCCCTTAAAATGAACTGTTATGTTAATTTTGTGTAACTGTTAACGTGTCCATATCCAATTTTCAATTTCTATTGGGTCTACGCCGTTCGCTTTAATATAGTTGCGGTGGTCAACTAGTCTTTGCAGCATGTCAGTGGTGATGGAAACGTGCATAGTTTCATCAATAACTCCCTGTTGGAACAGTTTGTAAGCCATATCAATCACTAGGTGATAACGTGATGTGCCGTTACGAACGCCCATATCGAATGGAGTGGTTGTTGAACCTTCTTCTTCATAGCCTTTAATTCTGAAGCGACGGCTGCCTTTGTAATCAAATATTAACTTTTTAATCGTATTTGGGTAACCATGGTAGTTGAATACCACGCCTTTATCTTGGGTAAATATTTCGTCCATTAACCAAGGTTTTTCTTTAAATTTGCGGCTTCCTAAGCCATCACTGCTTAATTCGGTGACGCTAACGAAGCGAATTTTGACTCTTGGAAGGAGTTCTCTGATCAATACTAATGAAGCCATACACTCTTGAGTGACGTAATCACCACAACCTGCAAGTACGATATCTGGATTCTCATCAGAGGCAAAATCCCACACCATCACGCCATCTTTTGCTTGTTTACGCGCTTCTTCCAAGCTCAGCCATTGTGGTAGCTCTTTCTTACCTGCAACAAGAATATTGAGTTTGTCGCGGTCAGCGTAAGCTCTTTCTGTATAAACCAAGGTGCTGTTAGCATCTGCTGGTAAATAAGCAGAGATAATTTTTGGATGCTTCTCTAGCATCGCCCCAAGGAAAGACGGGTTTTGATGCGAGTAGCCATTATGGTCTTGGCGTTCAAGCAGCGAAGATAATACGACGTTACATGCAGGCAGCGGCTTACGGAAATGCACACCTTGGCTCGCATAGACGTATTTACAGTATTGGTCGGCCATCGATGAGATCACTTGTGAGAATGACTCATAGGTTGGGAACATACCGTGGCGGCCTGTGACTGTGTAGCCGTGCAACATACCAAAGAGCAAGTTTTCAGAAAGGAGCTCAATCACTCGTCCTTCGCGGGACATGTCTTCATCCCAGCTCTCAATTGGCCATTGCCATGCACGATCGGTTTCTTCAAATACGGCTTGTAACTGATTTGAATAGGTTTCGTCAGGGCTGAAAATACGTAGATTGCGTTGATCGCGGTTTAACTTGAATGCATCACGCATCCATTCACCCATTTTCAGCATTGAATAACCACGGTGACCACGTGGTACTTCTGGGCCGTAGCTGAGTTTCTCGAGATCAGGGTTCGTTAACGCTCTAACCACTTCACCACCATAGGTGAGATGTTGACGACCACAGGCAAGTTGCTTAGGTGGAATTAATGAGCAAATGTCGGCATCAAAAATCAGCTCGCCTTTATCATTCATTTGGTAAAGTTCTTGGAAGTTGTAACTGGCAAGCCAATTGTCAAGTGCATCCAGATGACCTTTATCTGTGGCACATTTATTGACGATCACTTGGTGTGATTCGCAGTTACCTTCTAATTTCTTACCTTTATACTCACTGACACCCGTCCAACCTTTGGCGGTGCGCATTAAAATCACTGGCCATTTAGGCTTAACCACATCTTCACCGCTACGGGCACGACGTTGGATATCATTGATCATGGCATAAGCGGTATCCATGGCATTCGTCATTTGCACATAGATATCTTCTTCTAATTCGTTATCAACGATAATAGGGAAGTAGCCAAGACCACGGAATTCAAGATCCAGTTCTTCATGGCTCATGCGCCCCATACGGGTAGGGCCTGAAATTTTATAGCCATTGATATGCACAATTGGTAATACTGCACCACTTGTCGCAGGAGAGACTAAACGGTTTGCGTACCAAGATGCTGCTAATGGTCCGGTTTCTGCTTCACCGTCACCAATTAAGACGGTGGCGATCAGATCTGGATTATCGAGTACTGCGCCCCAGCCTACAGAAAGTGAGTAGCCTAGTTCGCCACCTTCAAGAATTTGTCCTGGAGCTTCAGGGTTTGCATGTGAAGGATAGCCATAAGCGGCGGAAAACTTCTTACAAATATCTTCAATACCGGTTTCATTGTAGGGGATCGTTTCTGGATAGAAATGACTTAATGAACCTTCCATGAATAAGTTAGCTTGTACTGCTGGGAAACCATGGCCAGGACCAACTAAATAGATGAACGAGCGGTTATGTTTCACTATCAATCGGTTAATGTTGGCATAAACAAAGTTAATGCCAGGGCAGGTGCCCCAGTGGCCAAGTAAACGTGGTTTGATATCAGTATGGGCAAGTGGACGTTTATGTAAGACGTTTTGTTTGAGATAAATCTGCGAGGTCGCAAGAAAGTTAGTCGCTCTGACATATTTTTTCAGAGCATTGATTTCATGTATTTGTGTCATATAAAGCCTCACTAAAACAAACAAGAGATGATTGAAGTTTCTATGTGGATACTATATTTGTAGTTTTATTACAAAAATGTGCCCTACATCCAAATTTTAAAAGTTGTTTTTACTGTTAAAAATAATAGATCAACTTCGCGATTTTGTTAATGCAGCTTTAACAGTGGCTTAGCTTATGTTGTGAGGCGTGATGTTGATGGCGTTTAACTGTGCAAACGCGAGCTTGATCACATGAGCAATTTCGAATACTGTGCTATTTTGCTGCGTTGAATTCGGTAGCCGTGATGTTGTAAATTCACGGAAGGATAATTTGAAAAAATAAATCTACCGAAATTCTTACCTTTAACTTGGAAGGATTCATTCACCACAGATGTTGTACCTCTAATTGCCATTCAATTAGAGGAGCATTTGCTACGGGAAGAAGTAAAATAATATGTTAGAAACCATAGTTAATTTTTTGAATGCGCTACTTTGGGGTAAGTTGTTAGTATATGGACTGGTAGGAGCTGGTCTTTATTTCACTATAAGACTTGCCTTTATCCAGTTAACCCACTTTAAACATTCCATCAAAGTCATGACCATGAGTCGCCAAGGTTGCGATAGCGGTCTTTCATCATTTCAAGTCTTTTGTACCA
Organism: Shewanella vaxholmensis; assembly: GCF_031932135.1. Classification (NCBI taxonomy): domain Bacteria; kingdom Pseudomonadati; phylum Pseudomonadota; class Gammaproteobacteria; order Alteromonadales; family Shewanellaceae; genus Shewanella; species Shewanella vaxholmensis. The sequence goes on along the minus strand of NZ_JAUOEV010000001.1, from coordinate 506,359 downwards.
GTATGGCGGCCCGTGTCGGTGCCGGTAATATGGCTGGTGTTGCAGTCGCTATTGGTGCTGCAGGTCCTGGTGCGGTATTTTGGATGTGGCTTATCGCTATCTTAGGTATGGCTACCGCTATGGTTGAATCAACCTTAGCGCAGGTTTACAAAGTGCGAGATCATAACGGTCAGTTCCGTGGAGGTCCTTCCTATTATATGGAAAAAGGCTTGGGTCAGCGCTGGATGGGCATTTTATTTGCCGTCTTTCTGATCATTGCCTTTGGTCTGGTATTCAACGCGGTACAAGCGAATACCATTACCGGAGCGATGGAGCGAGTATTTGGGTTTAATCCAACTTATGTCGGGATTGGACTAGTGATTGCCAGTGGATTTGTGATTGTCGGTGGCCTGCGTAAAGTCGCACGAGTCTCTGAGTTTATCGTCCCTATCATGGCATTAGCCTACATTCTCGTTGCCTTCATTATCGTTATTTTCAATCTAGATCAACTGCCTGCGATTATTAGCTTAATTGTGAAGAGTGCTTTTGGTTGGCAAGAGGCTGCTGCTGGCGGCGTGGCTTATACCGTCGCGCAGGCTATGCAAGCGGGTATTGCACGCGGACTTTTCTCAAATGAAGCGGGTATGGGCAGCGCGGCGAATGTTGCGGCAAGTGCATCGCCTAATCCGAACCATCCGGCATCCCAAGGTTTTGTCCAGATGATGGGGGTATTTGCGGATACTATCGTTATTTGTACTGCAACGGCTGCAATTATCCTGCTATCAGGGGATGTGGGTTCGAGTGACGATGGCATTCGTTTAACCATTAATGCTATGTCTACTCATGTTGGTGACTGGGGTGGTGCGTTTATTGCGGTGGCGATTTTCTTATTCTGCTTTACCTCCATCATAGCCAATTACTCTTACGCTGAAACAAACGTGATGTTTTTAATGGGCAACAGTACCAAATTACTGCCTTTGTTCCGTTTGTGTGTATTGGGTATGGTGATGTTTGGTGCCGTGGCGAAGATAAGTCTGGTGTGGAACTTAGCCGACGTTTCTATGGGATTAATGGCGACAGTGAACATTATCGCCCTCTTACTGTTATCAGGTTTGGCTATTCGCGTCATCAACGATTATCGCGAGCAGGTCAAAGCGGGTAAGTCTCCTGAGTTTGATCGCAGTAAGTTCCCTGAATTAATGGATCAACTCGATGATGATATTTGGCAAGATGCCAGTCTTACATCGGTTAAAAAGCCTTAGGTAACCCAGATAGTCGACGACAGAGATTTCTGATTGTCGCAATCGAAAAGACCACGCCGTTAAAGCGTGGTTTTTTATGTTCGTTCAGTATCATAGGCAAGTCTTTTTGTTTCTGTTGGGAGTTTTTGATGTTGATATTGGTTTCGCCGGCGAAGACCTTAGATTTTGAACAGCCGCCACTGACACAGGTGTATTCACAGCCTGATTTCTTAACTCATAGTCAGGAATTGATCCAAGTTTGTCGGCAATTGACCCCTTCAGATATTGCGACTTTAATGAAGGTGAGCGATAAAATTGCGGGTTTAAATGCGGCGCGTTTCGGGGAGTGGCAGCCAGATTTTAATTTAGATAATGCTAAACAGGCTATATTTGCCTTTAGAGGTGATGTGTATACAGGTTTCGATGCTGATAGCTTATCAGAAGCTGAAATCGCTCAGACTCAGTCGCAGCTGCGTATTCTATCGGGTCTTTATGGGCTACTCAGACCGCTGGATTTAATCATGCCTTACCGCTTAGAGATGGGAACGGCACTTTCGAATCCAAAAGGTAAAAATCTATATGAATTTTGGGGTGATACCTTAACGCAAGCGGTAAATGAAGCGCTTGCGGAAAGTGGTAGCGATATAATTGTCAATCTTGCTTCTAATGAGTATTTCAAAGCGATAAAGCCTAAAAAACTGCAAGGGCAATTAATTTCACCCGTGTTTAAAGATGGTAAAAATGGTCAATATAAAGTGATCAGTTTTTTTGCTAAGCGTGCAAGGGGCATGATGGCGAGATATATCATCACCAATAAAGTGAATACCCTAGCTGAGTTAAAGGCATTTAATCTCGCGGGTTATTATTATAGTGAAGAGCAAAGTTCACCGACACATCCAACATTTTTACGTGCAGAGCAATAGCGCAATATCGAGAAGATGTTAATTGATAGAGAGAACAGCTTATGTTGTTCTCTCTATTATTTTTATCAACTCTCTATTTTTCAGATTGAGTGACTAAAGGCGTTAATGTCGCGGTTGAATTTGCCATGATATAAGCAAATTGTGCGTAGGCGGCGACGTTTTGAGCCAATGCGGCGGGGTCAATCTTATCTAAGGTATCATTCGGTGTGTGATGGTAATCGAAGTAATCGTGACCATCTTGCCTTAATGATGCAACAGGTACGCCTAGGGCCGGTAACATAGAGACATCAGGCCCGCCAGAAGCTTGGTTGTTGCCGAGTGCGACACCATTGAATGACATAGGGCTAAGTGCATGCTGTACCTCAGTCCATGCGCTCTCATTGACCTTAGTATCGATTTGATAGATTCGGCCCGCGCCAAAATCAGACTCTGCAGCAATGTAGTGCAATGGTAATTCGGCTTTATGCGCTTCGGCATAGGCTTTACCGCCCACAAGCCCAATTTCTTCAGCGGCATATAGCACCACTCTGACAGTGCGAGCGGGTTTTACCGGAAGATCTTGAATATGCTTAGCTGCAGCTGTCACAATCGCGACACCCGCCCCATCATCAATTGCACCCGTACCTTCATCCCAAGAATCTAAATGAGCGCCAATCAATACAATGTCATTGGGCTTGCTGCTGCCTGTTACTTCGGCAATGACATTGTAAGACGTATTAAAGCCTGCATTCTTTGGTGACATCTGCAATTCAAGTAGAGCATCAGGATTGCGTTTTAGTAATGCATCGACCAAATCTGCATCGGGGTTTGACATGGCAGCAGCGGGGATCTTTGACACGCCATCTTGGTAGCGCATAACGCCTGTATGGGCCATGCGGTCATGATCTGTGCCAATAGAGCGGATCACGATCGCAACTGCGCCTTTTTGCGCTGCTGCGACGGCACCTTTTGAGCGGCCGCCAACGCTTTTGCCATAACCTTCACCAGTAATGTGGCGTTCAGTTTTTTGGTCAATAAACGCAATCTTACCTTGCACGTCTTCAGGCTTGGCTTGTTGTAGTGCCTCTAGGCTATCAAAACGTGCGATTTTAGCCTGTAAACCACCTGCTGGTGTCGCAACGCTGCCACCAAGCGCAGTAATGACCAGCGGCTGCTCGACTGGGAAGGTTATTTTGGCTTTGGCTTCACCGCGCTCCCAAATGGGCACTTGTACTGGTTCTTTATAAACGCGGTCAAATCCAAGGCTTGTCAGTTTCTCCATCGCCCAGTTAACGGCGATGATATCTTTTGGGCTACCAGCAAGTCTTGGGCCCACTTCAACCGTGAGCGATTCGACTATGTCATAGCCTAATTGTGAAGCTAATGCCGTCTGTTGTAATTTTATGGCTTCACTTGTCGTGGCGGTTTCTACTTGAGTTTGGCACGCACTTAAACTCCCAATTAAAAGACTAGAGAGAAGTGCAGTTTGATAGGGCTTCATTAGATTTCCTTTATTTTTATTAAGCATGTCCCATTTTTAAAAACAATCTAGCAAAAAGTGTGCTTTATGTCCCGACTATATCCGTAAGGCAACGCTATATTAGCGCAGGGGTTAGTTTTAGGAGAGAAAGTGCGTAATGAATATTGAATTAATGCAGGAGCGAGCCGATCATGCGGTAGTGCTATTAAAGGCACTCGCGAACGAACGCCGTTTATTTATTCTTTGTTATTTATTGAATGAAGGAGAAATGTGCGTTGGAGAAATGAATAAAAAATTAGGCTTAAGTCAATCGGCACTATCACAACACCTTGCTTGGTTACGCAAAGATAATTTAGTAACCACACGCAAAGAAGCGCAAACGGTATTTTATTCGCTCAAGAGTGATGAAGTACGGGAGATGATCCACTTATTGAATAACATTTATTGTCATTAATAGTGTTTTTCAGATATAAAAAAACCGGCAATTGCCGGTTTTTTTCATTTGCTATTTTATAGATTAAGCAGCGATTGCTTTGATCTTAGCGTTCAAACGTGCCTTTTGACGAGCGGCTTTATTCTTATGAATAAGACCTTTAGTCGCCATACGGTCAACGATTGGTTGAGCAACAGCAAAAGCTTCTGATGCTGTTTTGTGATCGCCTGCTTTAATTGCAGCGATTACTTTTTTAACGTATGTACGTAACATTGAGCGACGGCTGGCGTTATGCTGACGACGCTTTTCAGATTGAAGCGCGCGCTTCTTTGCAGACTTGCTATTAGCCAAGGTGCAACTCCTAAAAACTGGATTTGATACTTTTAAAGGCCGAGGAATATGCCTGCATTTAGTCACTTTGTCAATGACTATGATTGAATATTCATCATAAAGATAAATTAATCCAACCTGCCTTGGCTATCTTCGACCCAACTCGTGTAATATGTGGCGCAATTCTAGCAGCTATTACCGCAGTGTGACAGAGCCTGAATCGATTTTTTGAGATGTATCACCTAATCAATTCGATATGGGTCTGGGGGACGTTTGAGTAGAAAATTATTAAAATCTGGTCTGATTGTTAGTGCTATGACATTGATATCCCGTGTGTTAGGTCTTGTTCGGGACGTCGTTGTTGCTAACTTGATGGGGGCTGGGACAAGTGCCGATGTGTTTTTCTTCGCCAATAAAATTCCTAACTTTTTACGTCGTTTGTTTGCTGAAGGGGCTTTTGCACAAGCCTTTGTGCCTGTTTTAACTGAGTACCAAGAGAAACATACCGCGGAAGAAACCCGTGACTTGCTGAGTAAAGTCGCTGGCACATTAGGTTTGCTGGTGACGATTGTGACGCTTGTGGGCGTGGTGGCTTCGCCTGTGTTATCAGCCTTATTCGGCGGTGGTTGGTTTATCGCTTGGCTTAACAATGAGCCCGACGGCGCTAAATTTGAACTCGCCACCGTAGTGCTTAAAATTACTTTCCCTTACCTGTGGTTTATTACCTTTACCGCATTGGCTGGATCGATTTTAAACACCCGAGGCCGATTTGCCGTCTCGGCGTTTACCCCAGTATTCCTTAATGTGGCGATTATTTCCGCGGCCATATTTTTTGCGCCAACATCGACTCAACCCGAAATAACCCTTGCTTGGGGCGTTTTTTGTGGTGGATTAATCCAGTTTTTATTTCAAATCCCTTTTTTGTTGCGTGAAAAAGCACTCGTTAAACCTTCTTGGGGCTGGCACCACCCAGGCGTGGTGAAAATCAGAACCTTGATGATCCCGGCGCTATTTGGCGTGTCGGTTTCGCAGATTAACCTGTTATTTGATACCTTTATCGCCAGTTTTTTGATGACGGGCTCGATAAGCTGGCTCTACTATGCCGACCGTTTATTGGAGTTTCCCCTAGGATTGTTTGGGATCGCGATTGGTACTGTGATTTTGCCTGCGCTGTCACGAAACCATGTGAATGCTGAAGGTGCGGGCTTTGGCTTGACGATGGATTGGGGAGTTAAAGCGATTTTACTGCTAGGTCTACCAGCCATGATGGGGTTGATCGTGCTCGCCAAGCCTATGCTGATGGTGTTATTTATGCGCGGCGCTTTTTCGATGCATGATGTTGAAATGGCTTCTTATAGTTTAATGGCTTACGGTAGCGGTTTACTCAGTTTTATGCTGATTAAGGTACTCGCGCCAGGTTATTACTCCCGCCAAGATACCAAAACCCCTGTGCGTTATGGCATTATCGCCATGGTCACCAACATGGGCTTTAACTTATTGTTTGCTATTCCTTTTGGATATGTTGGATTGGCGATTGCGACTTCAATGTCAGCATTGCTCAACGCCACTTTACTTTATCGAGGATTGCATTTAGCCGGTGTTTATCGCGTTTCTAGGCCGACTATGGTGTTTTTTGCTAAAGCCGTGGTCTCTACCGCCTTGATGGTGGTAGTCTTGTATTACTTTTTGCCTTCACAACAAATTTGGTTAGATTGGCATTTGTTCGAGCGTGCAAAAGCCTTGATAGGCTTGATTTTAGCGGGGGCAGTCAGTTACTTGTTGGGACTGCTTTTGCTCGGAATTCGTCCTTGGTCAATTAAACGGGGAGTTTGATTGCTGATTCTCATCGCTAGCTGTTATATAATCAGCCGATTTGCGCTTGGCAGTTGTCTAAAGTTATGGAATTAATCCGCGGTATACATAACATTTTGTCATCCCACCACGGGTGTGTTTTGACTATAGGTAATTTTGACGGCGTCCATCGTGGTCATGCACAAGTGATTGCGAACTTAGTGCAGAAGGCAAAGCAGTTATCGCTGCCATCTACTTTAATGACGTTTGAACCTCAGCCGCAGGAATTATTTAGCGGCGACAATGCGCCAGCTCGTTTAAGTTTATTACGTGATAAAGTCATGTTGCTCGATGAACTAGGGGTCGAACGGTTAGTGTGTGTTAACTTTAATCGCACTTTTGCCAATCAACCCGCTGAGCATTTTATTGAAGAATTGTTGGTCCGTAAACTCGGTGTTAAGTACCTAGTGGTCGGCGATGATTTTTGTTTTGGTCAGGGCCGTAAAGGTAATTTTGAGATGCTAGTGCAGGCGGGTATCCAATATGGCTTTACAGTGGTCAGCACCCAAAGTTTTATGCTGGGCTCGCAAAGAGTGAGCTCAACCGCCGTGCGTGAACAATTGGCTAAGGGTAATCTTGAGCAAGCAAGACGCTTGCTCGGTCATCCTTTTACCTTGAGTGGTCGTGTCGCGCATGGGCAAAAAATTGGCCGCACCATTGGTTTTCCCACAGCCAATATCGCCTTAAAGCGCAATGTTGTACCGGTACGCGGTGTGTTTGCGGTCAAGTGTTATTGGGATAACAGCGATATTTATGAGGGCGTAGCCAATATTGGGTTTCGTCCGACAGTGAACGGTCAAGTGTGTCAGCTTGAGGTGCATCTTTTTGATTTTGAAGGTGACATTTACGGCAAACATGTTGAGGTCGAGTTGGTGGCTAAACTCCGTGATGAGCAACCTTTTGACTCATTGGATGCGCTTAAGCAACAGATTTTAAATGATGCAAATGAAGCCAAAGCTTTATTTGGTAATGATGCAGGCTGAAATTTATCAGTTTAATTAACGGTATAGGATCAATGAGCGACTATAAATTTACTTTGAATTTGCCGGAAACAGAGTTTCCGATGCGTGGTAATTTGGCAAATCGCGAGCCAGAGATGTTAGAGCGCTGGACAAAAGACGGTTTGTATCAGCAGATCCGTGATAGCCGAATTGGCCGTACTCCCTTCATTTTGCATGACGGCCCACCGTATGCAAATGGCAGTATTCATATTGGTCACTCAGTGAATAAAATCCTCAAGGACATTATTGTTAAGTCAAAAACCCTATCTGGTTTTGACGCACCGTATGTGCCAGGTTGGGATTGCCACGGTTTACCTATTGAGCTTAAAGTTGAGCAAAAAGTGGGTAAGCCTGGTCAAAAAATTTCTGCGGCAGAATTCCGCGAAGAATGCCGTAAATACGCCGCCGAGCAAGTTAACGGCCAACGTGAAGACTTTATCCGTTTAGGTGTATTAGGCGACTGGCACAATCCGTACCTGACGATGGATTTTTCAACCGAGGCTAATATCGTACGTTCTTTATCGAAAGTGATTGAAAGTGGTCATTTACATAAAGGCGTAAAGCCAGTGCATTGGTGTACTGACTGCGGTTCTGCCCTAGCTGAAGCTGAAGTGGAATACGAAGACAAAACCTCACCTGCTATCGATGTGGCGTTTGTGGCGGCGGATAGCAATGCCGTTGCGGCTAAATTTGGGGTAAGCGATTACTCACATCCTGTTTCTATGGTGATTTGGACTACCACACCATGGACGCTACCAGCGAATCGAGCCTTGTCTTTAAGCCCTGAGCTGGATTACAGCTTAGTTGAATTCGAAAAAGACGGTGTGACGCAAGCGCTTATTTTAGCTGAAGTATTAGTTGAATCTTGCCTGACTCGCTATAACGTAGAAAGTCATACTGTGCTTGGTTCTACCAAAGGCGCAGCGCTTGAGCTTGTCCGCTTTAATCACCCGTTTTTAGATTTTGATGTTCCGGCAATTTTAGGCGATCACGTCACGACTGATGCAGGTACCGGTATCGTTCATACTGCCCCAGGTCACGGTCAAGACGACTTTGTGGTTGGTCAAAAATACGGTTTAGAAGTGGCAAATCCTGTTGGCGACAACGGTGTGTACAAGCCTGATACTGAGTATTTTGCTGGCCAACATGTCTTTAAAGCCAACGATAACGTGGTTGCTTTACTGAGAGAAAAGAGCGCCTTGTTGAATCACGTGGCTTACCGCCATAGCTACCCACATTGCTGGCGTCACAAAACACCGATCATCTTCCGTGCAACGCCGCAGTGGTTTATCTCTATGGATAACCATGGTCTGCGTACGCAAGCATTGAAAGAAATCGAACAGACTCAATGGATCCCTGATTGGGGTCAAAGTCGTATCGAAAAAATGGTTGAAAACCGCCCTGACTGGTGTATTTCACGCCAACGTACTTGGGGTGTGCCTATCACGCTGTTTGTGAATCGTGAAACTGAAGAGCTGCACCCAGATAGCGTGTCGCTAATGGAACGCGTGGCGAATCGTATCGAACAGCAAGGTATTCAAGCTTGGTGGGATCTCGATGCCGCCGAATTGTTGGGTGATGAAGCTGAGCAATATCGTAAAGTCACTGATACTCTGGACGTTTGGTATGACTCAGGTTCAACCTTCTCGTCAGTGGTAGCGGCGCGTCCTGAATTCCACGGACACGGAGTTGACTTGTATCTTGAAGGTAGCGATCAACATCGCGGTTGGTTTATGTCATCTTTGATGATTTCAACCGCAATGAATGGCAAAGCACCGTATAAGCAAGTACTTACCCACGGTTTTACCGTCGATGGTAAAGGCCGTAAGATGTCAAAATCTATTGGTAACGTGATTGCACCACAAACGGTAACCAACAAATTAGGCGCCGACATTCTGCGTTTATGGGTTGCGGCAACAGATTACAGCGGTGAGATGACGGTTTCAGACGAAATCTTAAATCGCAGTGCCGATGCCTATCGTCGTATTCGCAACACTGCGCGTTTCTTATTAGCCAACTTAAACGGTTTCGAGCCCGCTAAGGATTTAGTGGCCGTTGAAGATATGGTGGCGTTAGATCGTTGGGTTGTTCGCCGTGCCGCTGCGCTACAACAGGAAATCATCGAAGCCTATGATCAATATAACTTCCATATAGTGACTCAAAAACTGATGCAGTTCTGCTCGGTTGAGTTAGGCAGTTTCTATCTGGACATCATTAAAGATCGCCAATATACGGCTAAGCAAGAAGGCCATGCACGCCGTAGTTGTCAATCGGCGCTGTATCTGATCTCTGAGGCCATGGTGCGTTGGATTGCGCCAATTCTAAGCTTCACTGCTGACGAAGTATGGCAATTACTGCCTGGCGAGCGTGATGCTTATGTCTTTACCCAAGAATGGTATCAAGGCTTGAAATCAGTCACCTTAGCGACTGATTTGAGCGATGACTATTGGCAGCAGTTGCTAACCGTGCGTAATGAAGTCAACAAAGTGATTGAACAAGCTCGCCGCGACAAACGTATCGGTGGCTCATTAGAAGCTGAAGTGACCTTGTTTGCGGATGCTACCTTGACTGAGCAATTAACCCATATCGGCGATGAGCTAAGATTTGTGTTATTGACCTCTGAAGCCAAAGTATTGCCTTTAGCCGATGCTACATTGGAAGCGGTTGAGACTGAGTTGGCATCACTGAAATTAGTGGTTGCTTCAAGCACTGCTGAGAAATGTGAGCGTTGTTGGCACCACAGAGAAGAGGTCGGCACCATTGAGGCCCACCCAACACTCTGTACTCGCTGCGTAACAAACATTGAAGGCGACGGCGAAGTTCGCCTGTTTGCGTAAAGGATCTGTATGCCATTAACTTGGAAAGACAGTGGCTTACGTTGGTATTGGGTAGCTGTATTGGTGTTTTTTGCCGATCAGCTATCTAAACAATGGGTCTTAGCCAATTTTGATTTACATGAATCGCTGAATTTATTGCCTTTCTTTAATTTCACTTATGTACGTAACTACGGGGCCGCCTTTAGTTTTTTAAGTGATGCCGGTGGTTGGCAGCGTTGGTTATTTACGATTGTTGCAGTTGGATTCAGTACTCTACTCACAGTGTGGTTGCGTAAGCAATCCGCTTCGTTGTTGAAACTGAATCTGGCTTACACCTTAGTGATTGGTGGCGCCCTAGGCAATTTGGTCGACAGATTAATGCACGGTTTTGTTGTTGATTTTATCGATTTCTTTTGGGCTAAGAGCCATTATCCAGCTTTCAATATCGCCGATTCGGCGATTTGTATTGGTGCTGTGTTGATCATTTGGGATGCATTTTTAAGCGGTAAATCTGAAACAGATAGCGCCGAAGGGGTTAAGAAGTGACTGTGACGCGATCTTTACTATGCCATATGAATATTGTGCTTTCTGATGGTTCAACCGCAGACAGCACTAAAGCTTCGGGTAAACCAGCTCGATTAAATGTGGGTGACGGTACGTTAAGTCCTGCATTTGAGGCGCAATTGGCAACGCTTGCTGAAGGTGATAAACACAGTTTTACCCTTGAAGCGATTGATGCCTTTGGTGAATCAAATCCTGATGCTATTCACTATCTAGACAGAAGCCGTTTTCCGGCAGACATGAGTTTAGAAGCAGGCGTGATTGTCAGTTTTGCCGGCCCAGGTGGCAGTGAAATCCCGGGTATTGTCCGTGATGTCGCGGGTGATTCCATCACAGTCGATCTGAATCATCCTCTGGTAGGGCACAAGATCACTTTTGAACTGGACGTTGTAAAGGTACTTTAAGATGAAACTCGATCCTACCAGTCCAAGTTTGAATATTATGCTCGCGAACCCGCGTGGTTTTTGTGCGGGTGTTGATCGTGCTATCAGTATTGTTGAACGGGCGTTGGAATTGTTTTCACCGCCTATCTATGTTCGACATGAAGTCGTACATAATCGCTATGTCGTGCAGAATCTGAAGGATCGCGGTGCGGTTTTTGTCGAAGAGTTAGATCAAGTGCCGGATAACAACATTGTTATCTTCAGTGCTCATGGTGTCTCTCAAGCGGTGAGACAAGAAGCTAAGGCGCGCGGCTTGAGAGTTTTCGATGCGACATGTCCCTTAGTGACCAAAGTGCACCTTCAAGTGACGCGTGCAAGCCGTAAAGGTATTGAATGTATCTTGATTGGGCATGAAGGACACCCTGAAGTCGAGGGGACTATGGGTCAATACGATAATCCTAACGGCGGCGTTTATCTGATTGAATCGCCTGCTGATGTGGATGCGCTAGAAGTGCGCGACCCTAACAATCTCTGCTTCGTGACCCAAACAACCTTATCTGTCGATGATACGTTAGACATTATTGCCGCGTTACAAAAAAGGTTTCCTTCAATTGAAGGACCCCGTAAAGACGATATTTGTTATGCAACACAGAATCGTCAAGATGCAGTACGTAATCTATCTGCGGATGTGGATTTGTTGATTGTTGTTGGTTCAAAAAACAGCTCTAACTCTAATCGGTTACGCGAGCTCGCATTGAAGACCGGAACCCAGTCTTATCTGGTGGATACTGCTGACGATGTTGAATCAAGCTGGTTCGATAATGTTTCGCGTGTTGCTGTTACCGCAGGCGCTTCTGCACCTGAGGTCTTAGTTCAACAAGTTGTCCAAGCGATTGCAAAACTCGCCCCTAGCGTGGTAACTGAAGTCGAAGGACGTAAGGAAGACACTGTCTTTGCGGTGCCTGCCGAACTGCGCTAAATCTATGTGATGTTAAGTTATTTATAAAAAAGAGGCGATAAGTCTCTTTTTTATTGCCTCAAATTCATTCAAGGCATAATGATGTCAATGCTTATATGCTATTGTTACTGGCTACTTACATTTTTGTCATCTATTATTAACTGTTAGTGGTTTTTTGTCGTAAGACTAAGATTTTAAAAGGGTAAATGGCTGAAAAGCTTGTCAAAAATATGGCTAAATTCGAACGATTGACACAAATGGACTTTCAACGAGGCTTCTCATTAATTGAAGTGCTTGTTGCATTGGTGATCTTAGTCATTGGCTTAATTGGTATTTTTAATCTGCATATCGTTGCAAAGCGTGGCAGCTTCGAGTCATTTCAGCAAACCCAAGCCTCCTATTATGCGAACGATATTATCAATCGAATGAAGCTGAATAGAACACAACTGGGCAATTACGATGGAGAGTACACAGGTTCTCTGGGTAAACCCGGTAGTGTTTGTGATGTTGCAGTTGGAGCCGTGAATATATGTACTCCAGAAGAGACAGAAGCTTGGGATCTTTATCAGTGGGAGCAGAGTTTTATGGGGGCAGCTGAAGTTGTAGATAGTCAGAATGTTGGGGGATTAGATTCGCCAACGGCTTGTATTAGTGTAAATGGTTCAACTGTAACAGTTGCTGTTGCGTGGAGAGGGATCCGAGAGGGCGCGGGTACAAGTTATTCAGGCAGTGAATGCGGAAAAGATATTGGTACGCGTAGACGGCTTTTTATGCTTTCGACAGTGATTATTTAGGTTAATTAATTATGGCCAATTCAAAAAACTGTCAGAAAGGGATGTCATTAGTCGAGTTAATGGTCTCTATGATCATTGGCCTATTTCTCACTCTTGGGCTTTTTGCCATGTTTAGCATGTCCTCTTCTAATGTAATTACGACGAGCCAATTTAATCAATTACAAGAAAATGGCCGAATTGCTTTATCACTAATGGAAAGAGATATCAGCCAATTAGGTTTCATGGGGGACATAACGGGAACCGATTTTGTACTTGGGACCAATATGACCTTGAGGGATGGTATTGCAAATGATTGCATTGGTGCAGGCGTAAATAACGGTACTTTACCTAATGCAGAACCTGCACATTTTAGACGTCTGTGGGGATACGAAGAAGGTAAGAGTGGAGATACGTTAAGTTGCTTATCTGGTGTAAATCAGAATACTGACGTAATTCAAATCAAAAGGTTAGTAGGGCCACCGGTCACTAATCCAGATGGTGAACGTTTTTATATGGCAGCAACCTCGAGTGAAGCAGTGATGTTTAAAGGTGGTAATCCGCCTAGTCCTGTGCTCGAAAATGCTCGTTTTTGGGAATATCAACATCATGTCTATTTTATTAAAAATGATGGTTCCGTGCCTGTTTTACGCCGAAAAACGTTAACTAAAAATAATGGCATGAACAACGAAGAGCAGTTAGTTGAAGGCATTGAGAATATGCGTATTCTCTATGGTTTTGATAGTAACGGAGATGATACGGCCGATAGTTTTATGCCAGCAGAAAATGTAACAACATTAATGTGGGATAACGAATTATTTCAGCGGCTTGTTGCATTGAGGTTTTTTTTATTGGTTCGTGCTATCGATGAAGATAAAAGTTATACCAATGTAACAACTTACACTTTAGGCGATAAAGAAATTAAGAATTTGAATGATCATTATCGCCGCAAGATTGTCTCGACGACTATGGTACTTGCCAATCCCGTATTAATCAGAAATTAGAGGGCGACTGAGATGAAAAAGCAAAAGGGAATAGTATTATTTTTTGCGATCATTGTATTGTTACTCATGACCCTTATTGGCGTAGCCTTAGCTGTAAATTCAACCCAGTCTATACGCATGTCTGGCGCAGGCTCTGAACGCATTGAAGCAAAGTCTGTTGCAGATGGTGGATTGGAAGCCGCTATTGATGCGAATAAAGGTGCTAGCTTAGCTAAAATATCTTCAATCATGTCCGTTAAAGAGTTTGGCTCTGACCAAACATTAACACCTATTCCGTATGAGGTTGATGCTACAGGCAATGTCGTCATTAGTGCCAAAGACGTTGGTTGCCAAAGGAGCGCTAAACCTAATAGTGGTAATTTAATCAGTTGTCGGCGGATTGAAATTAGTAGTACTGCCGCCTTTGGTCGGGATGATTTAGGTCAGCTCACTGTAGTCGCAGGTGTGGAACAAGAAGTGTTAACTGGGAGTTAGATATGATTATTAAAAAGCTGGCTTGTTCTACACTACTTGTGCTGACTTTTGTGTCGGCTTACTCCTTTGGTGATGATACTGAATTGTATGTAAAAGAGTCGACAACTCGAACAGGCGCAAGACCGAAAGTACTTGTCATATTTGATAACTCGGGAAGTATGTCGACAGAAGAAATCACTCAGGTTGTAGATTATGACCCTAACTATGACTACCCAGCTGTAAGTGGTTCTGGGTATAGTGATACTCTTATTTATTATGCTGTTGGTGGTGGAGGATTACCAACTCCTGATACCAGTTCTGACAAGCGTTATTTTAAAGCAAGTTTAAATGGATGTAGTCAAAGCAAAGCAGCATTAGCAGAGCTTGGACGTTTTACTGGCTATATTCGAGAGTTTACAGCGAGTGGTACTACAGGTATTTGGAAAGAACTGCCTGAAACTAACGGTACTGCAATAAGTGTAGTTGATTGTTGGCAGGATATTTCAAAAACAGATCCTAACAATTCATCATCATACTCTAATGGATTTCCTGCCAATGGCCTAACAACTGGGTCTGGTAAAAAAAAGAAAGCCTATCCCTATTTTACTTCTTCATCTCCAGGGACGAGTTGGGCTGATGCTTTAGCCGCTGCAAATAATACTGATTTTGGCGTTGGTCAACCTGTTACCTTGTACACTGATAATTATCTAAGATGGTACGGATTATCTAAAGCAGGGAAATTACCAACAGTAAAAGTTTCAAGACTAGAAATTGCGAAGAAAGCGATTTCTAATATTATTAGTTCAACTCCAACAGTGGATTTTGGACTTGCTGTATTTAACTATAATTATCCAAATGAAGGTAACCGAGACGGTGGGCGAATTGTCTCTGGCATTACTCAGATGACGGATAGTACGCGTGCGAGTTTACTAACTACTATTGATAATTTGTTGGCGAAAACAAATACACCACTATGTGAGACTATGTATGAAGCTTACCGTTACTTTGCGGGAAAGGGAGTTAAATATGGTCATGGTGATACTGATTATGGCTCGTATGTAGGAAATAACCCCCCTTATGATAGTTTAGTGGAGAAGGGTGGTAGCTACGAAAGTCCATTTAAAGTATGTACGGATATTGCTTATGTTATTTATGTCACTGATGGCACACCTACTGTTGATAAAAATGCAAATAATGATGTTATTAGTTTAACTGCTTCAGGAAGTAAAGAAGGCAATTATTCCTCATTTTCTAAAAATTTAGATACGGCAAGTTATTTACCCGCCTTAGCTAGTTATATGTTTAATAATGATTTAATCAATAAACTGGACAGCTCGAATACTGAGCAGATGCAAAATGTTCGTACTTATACTATTGGCTTTAGTAAAGGTGCTGAAGATGCCGCCCCTTTACTTGCTGAAACTGCAAAAAGAGGTGGCGGTTTATATTTTGCGGCTCAGAACAGTCTTGAACTACAGAATGCACTGAATGATGCTTTATCGAATATTTTGAACATTGATTCAAGTTTTACCTCCCCCAGTATCGCCAGCAATAATTTTGATAGAACTCAAACATTTGACGCAGCTTATTACGCGATGTTTTTACCTGGCAAAGGTCCTCGTTGGAGTGGTAATTTAAAGAAATTAAAAGTGACTGCTGATGGAACACTGGTTGATAGCAAAGGTAATGCAGCTATCGCCGATAACGGGAATATTAAAGACGGCGCCTGTACTATATGGTCAAACTGTGATGCGCAAAAGGACGGCAATAAAGTTGAGGTCGGAGGCGTTGCAGCGCAAATAAGGACACAATCGGTTAGAAAAATTGTAAGTGATTTAGGGGCGGGATCAAGTTTAACGCCATTAACGCTTGCTAATGCACAAAGTGCAGCAGGTGGTGATACAGCGTTAGCTAGTTACATGAGAACTAGTGTAGATGAGCTTACAAATACATTCGATTGGCTCAAAGGGATGGATGTCGATGACGATAACAAAGATGGTAGTACGGCTGATAAACGTAATGATGTTATGGGTGATCCACTTCACTCTAAGCCGCTAGCTCTTAATTTTGGTTCAGCTACAGCAACTGATATTCGTATTATGTTAGGCACTAATCAAGGTGTTTTGCATATGTTTAAAGATGCGGGAGAGTCTGTATCAGAAACTTGGGGATTTATTCCCTATGAATTATTGCCTAATTTAACAGAACTAAGGAGTAATGATCCTTCAGGTGTGCATACAGTATATGGAATAGACTCATCACCAGTCGGTTACACTGAGACGGATGCTACAGGCAAAGTAATTAAAGCATGGGTTTATGTAGGCATGCGTCGAGGAGGTTCGTCTTATTATGCCCTTAATGTTACAAATCCTGACAGTCCTACTTTAATGTGGTCGATTAATCCTTCAACCGAAGGTTTTTCAGATCTCGGACAAACATGGTCTGAACCAATAGTGACAAAAATCGTCGGTTATGAAAAGCCTGTACTCATTTTTGGTGGTGGCTATGATACAAGCTTTGATGCCACTCCTTCTTCTTCGCCGGCAGGTCGTGCAGTGTATATTGTCGATGCAGAGAAGGGGACTTTGATTCATTCTTTTGGCGGTTCGACCTCGGGTGCAACAGTACTTTCTGGCATTCAGGATAGCATTCCAAACTCAGTCGCGGTACTTGATAGTAATAATGATGGTTACACAGATCGAATTTATGCAACTGATGTTGGTGGTAATGTTTGGCGTATGGATTTGCCCAGTGCTAGCCAGAGTAGTTGGACCGCATTTAAATTTGCAGCGCTAGGAGGAAGCAATAACGATAATAGACGCTTTTTTGCCGAGCCCGTGGTTGCACAAACGATGTTTACTAACATTGCTGAAGTTAAAGTGACGACTGGTACTGGAACGACAACTACCAAAACCTACCAAAATGTTCCCTATGATGCCGTCGTGATAGGCAGTGGTGCCAGACCTCATCCTTCTAGTACTGCAGTGAATGACATGTTTTTCACGTTGCAGGATAGGAATGTGGTGACTAAGAGTTTTGCTGGCAGTGATATTCCAAGCGTGATTACCATCAATGATCTCTATGACGTGTCTTCTAGCGCACCAGTTTCGGAGACTGATAATATTAGCTTTGGTAAAAAACTAGGCTGGTTTTATGATTTTTCTGGCTTAGGAGAGAAGAGCTTAACTGCCGCCTTAATTGTGCAAGGGAAGGTATATTTCACCTCTTACTCACCACCTGCAGATTCTGTTGCCGAAAACGTTTGTGTAGTTTCTGGGTCTGGGAAGCTCTATGTATTTGATCTTCATAAGGGAACAAGAACCTTCTCCCAGTTGTATTTTGAGCTTGGTGAGCGAGTACCCGATACGCCTCAGATTGTTATCCCTGCGCCTGAAACAGGGAAGGATCCTTATATTTATATTATTGGAGTGGGTAAGGGTGAGAAAAACAAAGATGGTGAATATAGTGGAACTATAAATGTAGCCTCTGGGTTAGGTGTTAATAAAATTTATTATCATATAAATGAATGAGTTATTAATTTATGAAGGTTCAATTTAAAGGTTTTACCCTGATAGAGGTGATGATCGCCGTCGTGATAATTGGTATTTTGGCATCGATTGCTTATCCATCTTATATCGACTATATCACTAAGAGTGGACGCTCGGAAGGTGTTGCTGCGGTAATGAAAGTGGCTAATTTGCAAGAGCAATATTATCTTGATAACCGTGCTTATACTACTAAGATGACAGAGTTAGGCTTTGCCAGTAGTCCTTTTATTACTGAGCACGGTTACTACTCTGTCGCGTCTGATTCATCGGGAAATATCACTGCGACTGTGGTAATGGGAAGTAGTCAAGAGAGAGATGAATCATGTAAAACAATTAGCGTATCTGCAGCTGGTGAGCAGACGCCTAAGGAGTGTTGGAAATGAAATTAATGAACCTCGTTATCGCAGTCGTTTTATTTCCTAATTTAGTTTGGGCAGACTCTAGCGTTACTGCCAGCGAACAGGACTTTAAATGCTATATTACTTCGAAAAAAAGTGCTGAGATCGCCTTTTATCGTTGGAAGAGTAGTGAAATGAATTTAAGAATGGCGAGCCTTGTTGGCACGATTCATCAATCAAATGATGGCTCTAAATATTACATCTATAGTGCGGAAGAGTGTGTCACATTAAACGCTGAATTTACTAATACTAAGGCGCAAGTGTTGGATAAGTTAACACCTAGATAGACATGGGGATGTATTCTAAAATGTTAACAACGAACTATTTAAGGATGATAATATTTTAGGGTAGTGAACGGTAGATTTAGTCTCCCTTAGTTTATGTGCAGCTTTGCCCATCTGCGCCTTCTCTTATCAAACCTGAAGTACTAATCTTAAGGCTTTTAGAACCGTCACTTTTCCCGTTTGAACAATAAATTATTGATGTTTCGACTGATACTAAGCCATCTGGTGTGAAGTCCACTTTTTTGTCAGCAGGCCCCGATAGTGAAATGACATCATGCTCATTAAAACTATCAATTACTTTGAGTACATTTTTTGCTCCTCCATTATCAATATAAACACTGAATCCTTTATTCCAGTCAGTACCGCATGGAGATGCTGCGTATGGGCAAACAGTAACCGTGGCACCATAGTTGACGGCTTGATTTCTTGCAAAGGCAAACACATCGCTAATTTTTCGTATTTCATTAGTGCTGCGTGTCCCTTCGTATAGTGACGTAAGTGATGGAACGCCTATTGCTAACAAAATTGCCGCGACAGCGATCGTTACCATCAGTTCTACTAATGTGAACCCTTTTGAGATTACTAACATATAAATATCCTCGTTAAAACTTAACTAAGTATATGCGAGGAGAGTACTAATGGTCAGTACCTATTCTATATTTTTAGTATAACCAATAAGTTGTTGTTCAAGGTTTTATATAATTGAATTTTTTTAATACGGAAATACACATATTGATCTAATTACAACTGATATTTTTAGCTGTAGAAAATCGAATTCTACCTGCCTGATTAACAACAATTGCACGGGAGTTTTTGCTATCTACGGTCCTTGGGCAGTATTTGAAAGTACCATTACTTCCTGAAGCCAATCCATCGGGTTGAAACTTTATCGAGCTTTTGTTGTATTTTAAAAAGTCTTTTGTATCAAATTCATCAATAATACGAATGACTTTATCGTTAACATCTAAGGTTTCTACCGTATCAGAATCAATGAATACAGTTAATCCTTTTTGCCAATTTTGAGTACATTTTCCATCCACGAGTGGGCAAACAGTAACTCTATATCCATAATTAATCGCCGTATTTCGAGCCAGCATGAGTGTTTGTTGGATAGTCCTGATATTGGAATCCGCTCTTATTTGATCGCTGAGATCCGTAAAGGATGGCGTACCCACAGTAAACAAGATGGTTGAAATCGATAGCGTAGTCATAAGTTCTATCAGGCTAAAGCCTTTTTGATGAGTGTTCATAACAAATCCCTGTTATTTTGCGCTTGCATCCCGCGAGCGAGTTAGTTTTGGCTAGAATGTAAGTATAAAGTCTGGCGCTATACTCATAGTGCTTTTTTTAGACTTTTATGTGCTAAAAGCGATTTTGTAGAAACTGTGTTTTATGAGTAAAGCACTACATTCACTTCAATATTGACCTAACCCCGTGTAAGCTAGTGTTATTCTGTTTGTTTATGTTATTGCAAGGGATGAGGAATTTTTAATGAAAAAAGTTGAAGCCATTATTAAGCCATTTAAATTAGACGACGTAAGAGAATCCCTTGCTGAGATTGGCATTACAGGTATGACGGTTTCTGAAGTCAAGGGTTTTGGCCGTCAGAAAGGGCATACAGAGCTCTATCGTGGCGCTGAATACATGGTGGATTTTCTGCCAAAAGTGAAAATAGAGTTAGTGATCCAGGACGATCTGCTCGACCAAGCAATTGATGTGATCGTTGAAACTGCCCGCACAGGAAAGATAGGCGATGGTAAAATTTTTGTTACTGATGTCGAGCGAGTGATTCGTATCCGTACCGGTGAAGAAAACGAAGAAGCGGTATAAGCTGCTTAAGAACGATTCTAAAGGGCTTAGTTGCCCTTTTTTGTTGGCTAAGCTGATGGAAGTACGGCTGAGTTTCTGAAATATCTTTAATGCAAAATCGTCAGTTTTACTGAACTAATGTAGTTATCTCTTATCTGTAACATGGTATAACTGAACCTCGCAAATGAGTTTTATGAGGTTGTCATTTTGGCTACAAAAAGAATAGTGATCGTGGGCGGTGGTGCAGCTGGTTTAGCACTTGCATCTAAGTTGGGCCGTAAATGGGGCGGTAGTGATGTCGTCGATGTGTGCTTAATTGACCGAAGTCCTATTCATATTTGGAAGCCTAAATTACACGAAGTTGCTGTTGGCGTGATCGATCAATCTATTGAAGGTTTACTCTACCGCGATCATGGGCTTAAAAATGGTTACCGCTATATTCGCGGTGAGATAGAGCAGTGCGACCCTGATGCTAAATCGATTCAGTTAGCCGCCGTCTATAATGACGAAGGCGAGTTACTCTTAGAGCAGCGACAAATCGATTATGATTTTTTAGTCCTTGCTCTTGGTGGTGTTTCTAATAGTTTCAATACATTAGGAGCTGATGAACACTGCATCTTCTTAGATAGCCTCGAAAATGCCAACCTATTCCACCATAAATTACTCGACGCATTACTCCAATTAAACGAAACACAAGAAAGAGTCAGTATTGGCATTGTTGGTGCTGGTGCGACCGGTGTTGAATTGGCGGCAGAACTTCATCATGTGATTGAATCCGTTAAAGAGTATGGCTATCTGAATATTGCTACACATCATCTTGATGTGCATTTGATTGAAGCATCACCCAAAATTCTCCCCCAATTACCTGAGCGTGTGAGCGCTAGGGCGCAGGCAGTTCTTGATAAGATAGGTATACGTTTACATATCGGTGTTCAAGTTAAAGAAGTGACTCGTGATGGTTTTATTACCCAAGATGGGGATGTGATTAAAGCGGGCTTAAAAGTCTGGGCGGCAGGTGTAAAAGGGCCAAAAGCGTTTCAGAACTTTACAAAATTGCCCATTACGCCGCGAAATCAGGTTGAAGTTGATGACTGCATGCGAGTCAAGGGCCATCAAGATATTTACGCCCTTGGCGATTGCGCTCTATTGATCCAAAGTTCTGGTCAGCCTGTTCCACCAAGGGCGCAAGCTGCGGCACAGATGGCTGATACTTTGTTTGATAATATCGTTAATCGATTACAAGGTAAGCCTGAAAAGGCCTTTGTTTACAAAGATTACGGTTCATTAGTGTCTTTAAGCCGCTTCTCTGCGGTAGGTAATTTGATGGGGAACCTACGCTCTGGCACTTTCTTTGTTGAAGGGCATATAGCAAGATTGATGTATATCTCTTTGTATCAGAGGCATTTAGCCAGCCTTTATGGTTGGTTTTCGGCAATAGTGTATCGAGTGGCACAAAAGTTATTGAGGTGGCAGCGTCCAAAGCTCAAATTACATTGATTTCTATGTAATGTAGGGCAAAAAAGAGAGCAAATATGCTCTCTTTTTTATTGTTTAGGAATTGCCGACGAGTCACGAATGATAGGTTCAGGTGTAAAGGTCTTAGAATATATCGCATCCTGCTCGCGACGTTTTGCGATTAATAATTCCGTTGCGACTTGCGCTATTTCTGCGTTTGGCTGATGTACTGTGGTGAGTTTAGGCCAGGTTTGACGTGAGAATGGACTATCTTCGAAACCGACAATCGATATGTCTACTGGGATATCTAAACCCGCTAAACGAGCCGCAAAAAGTGCACCAGCGGCAATTTCATCGTTACAAGCCACAATCGCAGTCGGACGATGTTTTAGTTTGATGAGCTTATTCGCACCGTCAACACCAGACTCAAATGAGTACTTCCCTTCAATTATGTAGTTTTCATTCAGTTTTAGGCCATTTATTGTTAATGCTTGTTTAAAACCAAGTAACCGCTCTTTAGTGGATTCATGGTGTAAATCCCCACTTAAAAAAGCAATATGCTTGTGGCCTAAGTCAATTAGATGCTGGGTGATTTCAACTGCACCAAATTTATCGTTGACTAAAATAGTCAATCCATTCTGATCGTTGCCTTTTTCGCCTGCAATAATGCGCACATAGTTAGCATCAATCTCAGTAAGCGCTTTGAGTACTTTCGGATCTTCTGACAAGGGAGGCGTCAGCACTAACCCCGCTAGCCTAGAATATTTGACTAGTGCCGTAAGCTCATCACAAATGGTCTCTGATTTGGCATTGCAAGGGTGGATGACCAGTTCATAGCCCTTGTCTTTACAGGCTGCCAAGATCCCATTTTGCATATCAATAATGTAGTAAGCGTTTGGATTATCGTAAATAAAACCAATAGCATAGGATTTAGTGCCCGCGAGGTTTCTCGCCGCTAAATTCGGTTGGTAGTTAAGTGCTTTTATCGCCTCGTTTACTTTGTCAACTGTGGCCTGCTTCACTGAAGGTTCGTTATTGGTGACACGGGATACTGTCTTGATAGACACTCCAGCATATTTAGCTACGTCGTTAATAGTGACTTTCATTGATGTAAAAACTCTTTATCTAAGGCCGCGAAGGGTTAACTGTTCTATGAACGTAAATTCTTTACCAGCAATTTACAAGCTTACATTTTTATCAGTATTTTCTTACTTATGCGTCTTATAGTGCGAGCTTTTGATGTGCTTAGCAATCCTGAATTGTTACAAATTGGCGTTAATTTATTGTTGTTACAATTATGGCTTGGAGTTGTAAATTTACGTCATAATATTAAAGCTCATGTTTTATAATGTTTTTTAATAAAATTACTGATTCAAAATTCTGCTTTATGACATTTTTTTGCTTCCATCGTTATTTTGTTGTGGCAAGGCTGTTAATTATTGTGTAATGTTTGCACTAGACATGACAGCGTTGTCATTCCGCAGGGAATGGTTATGAATACTAAAACGATAATAAAGTTATGGAAGGGAAACGAGATGCGACCATCAATCTTTAAGAAAACTGTACTAGCAACAAATATTGCTATCCTACTCGGCAGTGCTGTATCCATCAGCGCTGTCGCTGCAGATGCCGCGGCAACCACCGCAGCGCCTGAAAATATTGAAAAAATTGAAGTTCGCGGTATTCGCGCTTCCCAGCAAGCTAACTTAAATGCCAAACGCTTTTCAGACAGTACTGTTGATGCGATTACTGCTGAAGACATTGGTAAATTCCCTGATAAAAACGTTGCAGAATCGCTGCAACGTATTCCAGGTGTCACGATCCAGCGTCAATTTGGTGAAGGCGCAGGTGTTTCTATTCGTGGTGCAGGTCAAGATTTGACTTTGACTACTCTGAATGGACAAAACGTGGCTTCAACAGGTTGGTTTGTTCTTGAGCCTGCAAAACGCTCATTTAACTATGAATTATTACCATCTGAATTAGTTGGTAACTTAGAAGTCTATAAATCATCTCAGGCGGACTTAGCTGAAGGTGGTGTGGGTGGTACTGTTGTAGTTAATACTCGTAAGCCATTGGATATGGATTCAATGACTTTCTTTGCATCTGCTGAAGCTCAATATCAAAGCGATTCGGGTGAAACGGACCCACAATTTTCAGGCTTAGGTAGCTGGAAGAATGATGATGAAACTTTTGGTGTATTAGTTTCTGGCGTTATGCAAAATCGTAGCTTACAGCGTCAAGGCGATGAAGCTTTTTGGGAATGGGGTGCAGGCCCTGTTGCATTTGAACAAGAGCGTGAGCGTTCCGCTATTGCTGCAACGTTCCAGTATGCGCCATCTGATTCATTAAACTTTGTGTTTAACGCGATGGACATGCAAATGGCCGCGGACAACACCAACTACGCATTATGGTTTACGCAAGCTGACACCTCATGGTCAGGATCTCCAGGTTCTGGTGCTTGGGATAACACGGAATGGTTAGGTGGCTGCGGTTTATGTGGTGGTGATAAGCCAGATGCATCACAGTCAGGTTCTCAAGTTGCAGGCCCTGTTAACTTAGCATATTGGCAAGCTCGCCCTCGTGAAGCGACAATGAAGTCTCAAGTTTTCGACCTGAAGATGGAATATAGCGGCGATGGATACCAGTTTACGACTCAAATCGGTGATACAAGCTCTACTGGTGGTACCGATTTTGAAATGGTTGTTGAAGATGGTCTGGGTGGCACAGCATTAAATGGTGCGACTTACGACTTTACCAATGGTCATCAAACTTGGGATTTGAATGGTTTTGATACAGCCACTTATGATCCTGGTTCACTTGTAATGGGTACTGGCAGTAACTTTAATAAAACACCCAAAACGGATGATGAAACTTATATTCAAGCCGATATTAAGTTTGATGTAGATCTAGGTGTGGTTAATGCCATTAAAACGGGTCTGAAATATGCGAAGCATAATACAACGAGTCGCCGTTTTGACTTTGTACAAGCCGATGACTTTAATCCCATCATATCAACAGCAGGCTTAAATACTGGTACTTTTGCTGTAGGAACAAGTGAATACGATATTATTCGTTTTGATCCAGATGCACTAAAAGATTGGGCCAAATCGAGCATCATAGGTGAAACTGAAGATTTTGGTTCATACCGTGAAATTGACGAAGATAACTACGCTGCTTATGTGATGGCTAACTTTGCATCAGAAGGCGTACGCGGTAACTTTGGTGTGCGTTATGCGGGGACTGAAGCAACTTCAACTTACTATGTTGATGGCAAGAAAACCGATTCTTCGGCTAATTATGGGGAATGGTTACCAAGCTTGAACGTTGCATTCGACTTAGCACCAGATCTCATATTGCGCGCATCTGCAGCTCGAGTTATGGCTCGTCCACAGTATGATGACATGTATGTTAACCCTAACGTTTTAGGTGCGAATGATGATGTGCCTAATAACCAAAAATGGGTTGTTGGTAATATCGGGTTAAAACCATTTATTGCTAATCAAATAGACTTAGGTATTGAATGGTATTTCAATGAAGAGTCATTACTTTCTGCGGCTTTGTTTATGAAGGATGTTAAAAACTTCGTAACCTTTAGTGAGTACCATGCAGATAGCGCCGATATCCCATTTACTGGCACGTTAAAACCTGATGAAGTTGCTGGTGGTTGGACTGTGCAAGAGAAAGCCAATGGCGAATCTGCGACAATCCAAGGTTTAGAACTGCAATATCAACAAGACTTTGGTAACGGCTTCGGCTCAATTGTTAACTACACTTATACTGATAGTGAAACGAGTCCAAATACATATACAGATCGCAACCCGTTCTTAAGCGATAGTTCAAAGCATTCATATAACTTAACTGGTTATTTTGAAAACGATTTGTTCCAAGTTCGTTTAGCATATAACTGGCGTAGTGAGTATATGATCCGTGAAACTGGTTCATACGGTAATCGTTTACACGATGCATTTGGTAGCTTGGACTTGAGCGCAATTTGGCATGTTACTGATTATATGGATATTAAGCTTGATGGTAATAATCTGTTAGAAGAAGGTTCACGTCAGTTTGGTAACAATCAGTTCCAATCTAATCTAAGTGGCTTTACGGATGGCTTCCCTGTATTTGAATACAATATGGCCCGCCGAATTACATTAGGTGCTAGCGTACGATTCTAATCTCGGTTTAACTCATGTATAAATGAAAAAGGGAGCTTGCTCCCTTTTTTTATATCTCAATAATATTCAATCAGAAGAAGCCCTCAAGGAGCTCATATGACTAATTCAATCACCCCACTTGACTCAGCAAAACATGCGCACCTTAAAGTGACTCCTACCACTTATGAGCATGTAGCTGAGCAACATTTACTACCCATTTCAATTTATGAGTTTGCTTATGCAGCTGTAGATTCACCTGTTGTTTTTGTTAAGAATAGTGAAACAGGAGAATACCAGTCCGTAATTATGCTTGGATTAAAACCTGGACAGAATTTGAAGCAAAAAGATGGCAAATGGTTAGGGCTGTATATTCCAAATGTACTTAAAAACTATCCGCTTGGGTTAATACTGAGTGCTGAACAACAGGATAAAGTATGGGTGGGGATACGTGAAGAAAGCGCTCATGTGACTACTGACGAGGGAAATGCATTATTTGAAGGAGGAGAGGAAACGGCGTTTTTAAGATTGCGTAAAGAAAGTATTATAAAAAACTTTGAACAAGAACAAATGAGTAAGGCAATTATTGCATTTTTGGCTCAAAAAGAATTATTTTCTCCACAAAGTCTTACCGTTGACATCAAAGGCGAAAAACGCGGCATAAATGGTATCTATTTCATCGATGAAGCTAAGTTAAATCAACTCAGCTCAGATGAGTTCTTAGATATCAAGCAACGAGGCCTTTTAGCTCCAATTTACAGCCATTTGAACTCATTGCATCAAATTAATCGCCTAGCGAAAGAAGAAATCGAGTTGAGCGTTTAAGTAATTAGCAGGCATAGGTCATGACTTCAAGAAAAGATATAAAGAGTGTCGTCATTGTGGGTGGCGGAACTGCAGGTTGGATTTCTGCCTGTCATTTAGCTAAAAAGTTGAATGCTAGAACACCTAAAATACAAGTTATGTTAGTTGAGTCCCCGAACATTCCTACTATAGGCGTTGGTGAAGGGACAGTGCCTATGTTACGAGAAACATTAAAGTATTTTGGTATTCGAGAAGATGAGTTCATTCGTCGCTGTGATGTAACATTTAAACAGAGTGTTAAATTCATTGATTGGAATGAACCAAATTCAGGGGAGTACTATCACCATTTATTTGATTATCCCTACTTTAAAGATTTCACTTCAACTTGGCTCAATAAATCTCTTTCAGATAGAGGCCGCTACGCTGATCTTGTGTCAGTTCAAGGTCATTTAATTGATGCGGGATATGGTCCTAAAGCGATGACACAGCCTCAATATCGAGGGGCTATGCATTACGCGTATCATCTCGATGCAGCAAAGTTTACCAAGTTGTTGACTGAATTTGGTGTTGAACGGTTAGGCGTTAAACATCTGCTTGCAGAAGTTATTGATACAAAAATAGACGCTCAGGGAAATATCTTAGAGTTACATACTGATAACGCTGGTGTATTGACTGCGGACTTGTATGTTGATTGTACTGGATTTAGTGCTCAACTCATTGACTGCGCATGTAACGTTCCCTTCGTTGATAAGAGTGACATTTTGTTTGTTGACTCAGCATTAGTTGTGCAGCTTCCTTATGAAGATAAATATACGCCTATCCCTTGTTTCACTAAATCAACAGCACAAGAGGCTGGCTGGATATGGGATATCGGTTTGTCTGAACGTCGTGGTGTTGGTTATGTGTATTCCAGTCAATATTCATCAATAGAGCAAGCTGAGAGTGTATTACGGGAATATCTTGGTAAAGCAGCTGAAGAAATCTCGTTTCGACACATACCGATGAAGGTGGGGTATAGAGAGAAATCGTGGCAAGGTAACTGTGTTGCGATTGGTTTGTCGAGTGGTTTTGTTGAACCTTTAGAAGCGACTGGTCTTCTTATGTTTGATGCGACAGCCAGAATGTTAGCCGAATGTTTTCCTGCTAATACTGACGTTATGCCACTTGTGGCTAATCGTTATAATCAGCGGGTATCGAATGCTTGGAATCGGGTGATTGATTTTATTAAACTTCACTATGTCACAGCCAAACGAATGGATACGCCTTTTTGGGTTGATAATAAAAATGAAATAAGTATTCCAGACTCATTAAAAGAACATCTAGAATTGTGGCGCTATCACATACCGACTGCCTATGACTTTACTTCTACGCTAGAATTTTTCAATTTAGAAAACTATTTATATGTACTCTATGGCTCAGACTTTGAGTCAACATTAAAGATGACATTAAATGATGAAGAGGAACGGCTTTTCTCGGAAATGACCGACAAACTAGACAAGCAGGTTACATTACTCAAATCGCAATTATTACCCCATAGGGAGTTAATTGAACGCATCAAGTTGTATGGCATCCAACTTAATTAATGGTTGAATTAAACGGCATGTAGAGCAAGATTGTTAATCTTGCTCTTTATTGTTTTAATTTTTTTTAATTTTTGCTAAAAATTCTTGATGTGATAAAGATTGCTCTTTGGCTCTAAACTGTTGTGTTTTTAAGTTGTCGAGTATTCTTGATATTTCAGTTTTGGGACAAGGTATATGGATTTCAGGAATATGCTGCATACCATAAAGTACGTAGCGATAATTCTCATCTGTAAAAACTGAACTATATCCATTGGCAAGATCGACATACTCACAAACCTTGTCTTTCCATAGTGTCATTTTTTGTTCTAGAGCAGGGATGAATGCTGAGCTTTGCGCGGCTTTTTGCCAAAATTCATTATCATTTCTATCAGTTAAGCAGTAATGAAGTACGATAAACTGTCTAAGATCGGTATACAAGCCGTTCATTGCGGTATTATATGACGTCCTTATTGCTTGGGAGGGATTTGATGACGTTAAATGCGTCGCTAGCAATCTTGCCCCTAAGTTTATAAGATGCAAGCCTGTCGATTCTAAGGGTTCAATAAATCCACCTGCGAGCCCCATTGCAATACAATTTCCAACCCAAAATTCACGTCTACAACCTATCTTCATATCTAAGTGAACAGTTCTTATGATCTCTTGTTCATCGCCAAGATAAGCTTTTAATTCAGCCTCAGCTTGCTCCCTCGTTAGACTATTGCCATCGTAGACATAACCCGTTCCTTGACGATTCGTTAGGTCAATTTCCCAAACCCAACCATGACTAAGCGCTGTTGCTGTCGTATAGGCTCTTGGTAGCTGGTGAGGCAGATATTCCCGCTGCATTGCAACGGCTTTATTGCAAGGTAATTCAGTTTCGAATGATTGCCAGTTATCATTCTTTAGGCTTTGAATTAAAAGCCCTTTAAAGCCTGTGCAGTCGATAAATATGTCGCTCTTGAATGAGCCTTGGTCAGTTACAACCTCAGTGATGTTGCCATCATTAACCAGAACGTCCGTTACATTTGCTTCAACATGCTCTACACCTGCTTGGGTGGCTTTGCGCTTTAAAAAGGCAGCCATGAGCGTCGCGTCTAAGTGGTAACCATAGGGGACAATACCTTGATATTGGTTCAAGTATTGCGTTTTAGGGCTTAAGTTATTTTGCATTAAGCTAAATGAAAGACTTGTTGCTTCAGCAAAGGGAGTGCTGTTTGATTCATTAATCTGATTATTTAAAATCCAAGCACTTGCATTATCAATTTTTCCAGATGGTTTTTGTTGTTCAAATGGATGGAAATATTCATGCATTTTACCATCGACTGGTTTCATCCAGTTACGAAATAATATGCCAGTCTTTAATGTTGCGTTAGTTTCTCTAAGTAGTTCATTTTCATCTAATCCCATAGCTGCAAAGAAGAATCGTAGACTATGAACGGTAGCTTCACCAACGCCAATAATACCAATTTCTTTACTTTCGATAAGTCTAATATCAATGATATTAGACGAATGGTTATATAACTTACTCAAGTAGAGAGCCGTCATCCAACCTGTGCTACCGCCACCGACAATAGTGATACTTTTTAGCGGAGAATTATTCATCTTAATGTTTCCTATTAACTCGCCAACATGACGCTACCCGTCAAAATTATCCAAATGGAGAAAAAAAGTTTTAACACTTTTACTGGGAGATATAGCGCTAATTTACGAGCGAGTAATCCTCCGATAACTGCACCTGGGCCTGCGAATAACACTAACTCAAAGAGGGCATGGCTATTTGTTGAAAAAATATGAATAGGGCTTGCCGACCAAACTGTAATTGCAGAGACAATGACACCGGTGGCGACCGCCATTTTGGCGCATAGTCCCCGTAACATCAGATAAATGACGACTAATTCACCGACGCCTACCGATAACCAAGCTGTGATAATGCCGCCGAAATAGCCAATGAGAGCGAGCCAAAGAAAATCGACTGGCCTTATAGCGCGAGTTATTGGCGTGCTACTTTTGCTACTAATAACGATGGCGATACCGAGTACAATCGAGAAGATGCTGAAACTTGTGTGTAGCGAAGAGGGGGAGTTGAGCTGTAGTAATTGGCTACTCCAGAAACCTAAGACAGAAAAGAAGGCGGCAAGTAATGCTGCTTTCACAAAACCAGACCAGGCGGCATCTTCTCGGTGACGCTTTTTATAATGCAGTGACCATGAAATCGCGCCTGCTGTCATACCAAAGCACTGGATCATAAATGAAGTCGCAACACTTTGAGACTCACTAAAGTTGAGGCTCGAAAAAACGGGAATAAAGATGACGCCACCGCCAGCTCCCGTCGAATTGGCAAATATCGCTCCTGTAATACCCAGAAAAATAAAGCGGCCATATTCTTGGATAAGATCAAATGGCGAATGAAAATGGCTCGCCCAAAATAACCAAGCTCCACAAAGTAGCAATATCAAACTGAGGTTTCGGTAGTGCCGAGTTAAGCGCGGAGCAGATTGGGTATTACTGGGCACTAATGTGTTAAGGGGGTTCATCGATAGCTACCGTGATCTTTGTCATGTTATCGCCATGTTACCAATGAAAGACAACGTTGTCACATAAGCTTGAATAAATAAATTAAACATTTTAAGTAATTGAATAATAATGGTTAAGTATGTCTATTCATAAAAAATAACAATAATTGTCAAAAAAATGTAGAAATCCTGTTCTTTCTTGTGTACTTTAATAATGACAACGCTGTCATCTGCTTGTGTGATACGTTGTTTGTAAGGTCTGCATGAGAGGATGAGGTCTCCTTTTCATGTGTTTGGCAGGAGTATTGCTGTCGGGCGGCGATACGTTTGTCTTTGATATTTTGATAGTCTCTCCCCAGAAACTAGCGTGGGCTGGGTACTGTAAGCAGTGCCCAGCCATTTTTTTAGGGTGTTTTACAATATTACTTCAATGCCTACCTCAGCATTTGAACGTTAGCGGCATAGATAAATAAAACTCACTGGTAAAAACCAGATAATAAAAAGAGGCTGCAATTTATGGCGATTCATTTAACGGCTGCAATGCGCGTCATTGCGACGGGCATGACGAGTGTCATTCGTTATGTTTTTACACTAACGACCACACTAATCATCACTAAACGAGCAGCTTGCTGGTCACTGTTTATCATGGCTCTGACGGGGCTTTCAGCCTCATCCTTCGCTGTGTTTGCCGCCGATAGCGCCTCAAGTCATTTTGCCGCTAACTCAAACTCAAATTTAAACTCTAATTCTGGTTCCTCTGAAGCCATTAAGTCTGACGTTTCTCACACTCAGGCGCCGATTTCAAAAACAATCGTCACCACCATACAGCAGACTTGGCAGCTAAATTTGCTTAAGGAAGCACTGCGCCGTTCGGATAGCGGCTATCAAGTGCAGCAAATGTCGACTCAAATGAATCAAAAACGCAAGGTCGAAGAAGCAATGGCAGGAACAGTCGATGTGTTTTGGAGTATGACCTCAAAAGAATTAGAAGAAACTGTGCTACCCGTGCGCATTCCATTGTTTAAAGGATTACTCGGTAATCGACTGCTGATTATCCGCAAAGCGGATGAAACGCGATTTGCCAAGGTGAAAACCATGGCGGATTTTAGGCAGTTAAAGGCGGGGCAAAATCGTTATTGGCCCGATGCCACGATTCTAGAGGCCAATGGATTACCCGTCGTTACGAGTTATCAGTACACCAATTTATACCCCATGTTAGAAGGTGGGCGTTTTGATTATCTTGCCCTCGGCGCCCAGGAAATTGGTGAAGAACTCGCTAGTCACCCCGATCCCGCACTTAAGGTTGATAGCCATATTCTGCTTCAATATCGCTCGCCAGCTTATTTCTTTGTGTCCCCTAAGCGCCCCGAACTTGCGGCGGCCATTTTAGCAGGGCTTGAAAGTATGGTAAGCGACGGCTCTTTTGATGAGATGTTCAATCGCGAGCTAAAAATTGAGCAACTGTACCGCGAGGCAAAGTTTGAACAAAGGGTCATTATCCGCCTCGATACGCCTGATTTAAGTCCGTTAACGCCAATAGAACGCAAAGAATTATGGTTAGGTCTCTTTAGTATGCAAGGTGCAAAATAATGAAAACATTAGCCTTAAAAGTACAGATTGGGTTAGCGGCAGCGATTTTTATGATAGTCAGCGTTTTGTTCGGTGCATCTTACTGGTTGGCGAGCGATAAATTGGCCGCCAGTGAAACTAAGTTTGAAGACAATACCGTCGCCAATTTGCAAGTCACTATGGCGCAGCCCATCTTCACCTACGATTATGAACAAATCCAAGCCGTGTTATCTGTCATGCTTAAATCTGCGCAGATTTATCATATCGTGGTGAGCGACCATCGCGGTAAAGTGTTGGCCGAGAGTCAACAAACTCAAACGGTAGCCGATGAGTATCTGGTAAAACGTGAAATTCACTTTGCTGACCAAGGTAATCCGACGGGCCAATTGGCCATTCAGTTTTCTATGTTGCCAATTCGCGCTCAGTTGTCAGATTTACTCTTAGGTTATTTCTTGCAGGCGCTGTTAATTCTCGGTGGCAGTTTAATTGTTATCTTTATCATTCTTAAACGTTTAGTGATTAATCCATTGGAGAATGTTGTTCGCGCTATGGAAGAAATTGCCAGCGGTGACGGCGATTTATGCCACAGATTACCCGTCGATAGTCAGGATGAGATTGGTCAGCTTGCCAAGGCATTTAATGGTTTTGTTGAGCAAATTCACGCCACGATTTCCAGAGTGCACGAAACCTCAGGGCTATTACTGGGCGATGCCAAAGCGCTTGGTTCACTGTCGCAAACCAACAATGATCGCGTGCAAACCCAACTAAAAGAAACCGAGGCCGCAGTGACGGCTGTAACTCAGCTAAGTGCCAGTGCTAACGAAGTTGCCATTAATGCCAAGCGCACCGCGGATGCGGCGAGTCAGGCCGATAAAGCGGTCGATGACAGTCAGCGGCAGTTCGATTCGGGATTAGACATTACCCGCAAGCTGGCATCTGAATTAGCTCGCTCGGCATTGTCCGTCTCACAGTTACAGCAAGAAACCCAAAAGATTGATGAAGTGGTCGTAGTGATCAACAGTATTGCCGAGCAGACCAACTTACTGGCGCTTAATGCTGCCATTGAAGCGGCAAGGGCGGGTGAACAAGGGCGCGGTTTTGCTGTGGTGGCCGACGAAGTGCGCACGCTGGCGAGCCGAACCCAACAAGCCACAGGTGAAATACAGAAAATGATCCAGCAGGTTCAGAGCCGTGTGGCTGAAACGGTCACTGTGATGCAAGCGAGCCAAGCCCTCTCGACTCAGGGCGTAAACCGCTCGGAAGAAATTAAGTTAGTACTCACTAAAGTGACTGATTTAGTCTCAAATATCAGTAATATGAACATCGAAGTTTCCCATGCGGCGCAGGAGCAAACCTGCGTCACCGAAGCGATTTCTCGTACGTTAAATGATCTTGCCAATGTCTCAGGTTCAGCCTCACTCGATAGCGAGCACTTAGCGCACTCGAGCGAGCGACTGTTTCACCAAGGGGAAAGACTGCGGACGTTAGTAACTTCCTTCAGATTGTAGCCATTTCTGGAGCTAGATAAGGATAATCATGAAAAAAACACTCTCAGCAAGCGCCATTTTACTGGCTTTAGGATTAGCGGCCTGTACCGAGGCGCCTGTGACGCCTTCCGCAGCGTCAGCCGATAAGGCTGTGGCTCAAACACAGCAAGCTCAGGACGCATTAACTCAAGCGCAGTTACAACAACTCGGGGATTCGTTAGTCGTAACTTACCGTGTTGTGACCAATGTGCCAGACGATAAGTGCCTAAAAGATAAAGCCGATGGTCGCTGTTTTGTCGCTCAAATTGATTTCGTGCCCGGTATGGATTTAGCCAGCCAGGATTGGGAAATTTATTTAAGCCAAATGCGCCCAGTGCAATCGGTTGAAAGCGGTGAATTGACGATAACGCACGTTAAAGGCGATTTACATCGTATTACGCCAACGGCCGCTTTTAAGGGATTTATTAAGGGCGAGAAAAAGCAACTGACGTTCCGTGGTGAGCCGTGGCAATTGGCTGAAACCGACGCTATGCCAAACTATTACCTCGCAGCAAAAGGATTAGAACCCGTCATTATCGCCAGCACTCAAGTGGGTAAAGATGCCGAAACGGGTTTAGAGACGCGTCCGTATGTTGAAGGGTTTACGAATTTTAAAACCCAATATCAACGCACTGAAACGGATAAACTCGCGCCAGCCGATGCCGCGCAATTATTTAAAGCCAATCAAAGCGTGAGTGAAGATGCCGCCTTGGCTGTGGATACCATTATCCCAACGCCACAAAAGGTGAAGATACATTCAACTGATACACCAGTATCTCTTGCTGGTGGTATTAAGCTCGAATATCAGCAAGATAACCCAGAGCAAAAGAGTCAAGTTGCGGCGGCGGTGGCACGTTTAGCTCGCCTGGGTGTGGCTGAATCTGCTAGTGGCATGACGGTGAAATTTGCCAGCCATAAAGGGGATGAGGGCAGTTATCGCTTAGATATTCAGCCAACTGAAATTGTGATCGCTGCCAATGATGCGGCGGGCTTCTCTTACGGTTTGTCATCATTAGCAAGCCTTGTGGATGTGAATTCGCTGAAAGTGAATGCCATGACCATTGAAGACAGCCCACGTTATCCGTTCCGTGGTATGCACATTGATGTGGCACGTAATTTCCACAGCAAACAATTGTTGCTGGATTTGCTCGACCAAATGGCGGCTTATAAGCTCAATAAACTGCATTTACACATGGCTGACGATGAAGGTTGGCGTTTAGAAATCGATGGTCTGCCTGAATTAACCGACATAGGCAGTAAACGTTGCCATGATTTAGATGAAAATACCTGCTTATTACCGCAGTTAGGCAGTGGACCGTTTGGCGATACAAGCGTCAATGGCTATTACACCAAACAAGACTATATCGACATAGTGAAATATGCCGAGGCGCGTCAAATTCAGGTGATCCCGTCGATGGACATGCCGGGTCATAGCCGCGCCGCGATTAAAGCGATGGATGCGCGTTTTCGTCGATTACAGGCTGAAGACGTAGAGCTTAAAAACACGGGCAAAGTGCAGGTTGTTCCTGTGCAGGAAACGGCAAATCAAGCTAGCACAGCTGTAAAAGCGTTAGATGCGGGCGCTCGTCAATTGCAAGCTGAAGGGCAAACCACTGCAGCTGAGCAATATTTGTTATCCGATGCAAACGACAAAACGGTTTATTCTTCAGTGCAATATTACGACGACAATACGCTTAACGTGTGCATGGAATCGACCTATCAGTTTGTCGATAAGGTGATTGATGAAATAGCCAAGTTACACCAAGCCGCGGGTCAACCATTGACACGTTACCACATTGGTGCCGATGAAACGGCGGGAGCTTGGAAACAATCACCACAGTGTTTAGCATTTGTCGCCAATAACGATAAAGGCGTTAAGTCGATAGATGACTTAGGCGCTTATTTTATTGAACGAATTTCGACTATGTTAGCGGCAAAAGGCATTGAAGCTGCAGGATGGAGTGATGGCATGAGCCATGTTCGCCCTGAGAATATGCCCGCTAAAGTGCAGTCTAATATTTGGGATGTGATTGCCCATAAAGGTCATGAGCGCGCCAATCAGCAGGCAAATCTTGGTTGGGAAACCGTGCTCTCTAATCCTGAGGTGCTGTACTTTGATTTCCCCTATGAGGCCGATCCTAAGGAGCATGGTTATTACTGGGCGAGTCGTGCGACCAACAGCCATAAAGTCTTTAGCTTTATGCCTGATAACTTAGCCGCCAATGCCGAGCAATGGACCGATATTGAAAATCAGCCGTTCGAAGCGGACGACAGAATAAAACTCGATGAGGCGGGTAACAAAGTCTCGGGTCCAAGGGAGAAAGGCAAACCTTTTACTGGCTTGCAAGGGCAGATTTGGAGTGAGTCGATTCGCAGTGACGATACGATTGAATATATGGTGTTCCCGCGTTTGTTGATGCTGGCCGAGCGTGCTTGGCATCAAGCGGCATGGGAAGTACCTTATCAATATCAAGGCGCTGTATATAATCAAAGCTCGGGTGCTTTTACTTTAGCCATGCGTGATGCACAGGCAAAGGATTGGCAACAACTTGCGAATACCTTAGGTCATAAAGAGTTTGTTAAGTTAGATAAAGCGGGGATTGATTATCGCGTACCGACGGTCGGCGCCGAGATCCGTGACGGTAAACTGTTTGCCAATATCGCCTATCCCGGACTCAAACTGGAATACCGAAGCCTAAATGGCCAATGGCAAGCTTATCAAGCGGGACAGGCGGTCACTGCACCGATTGAGGTCCGTGCCATAGCTGCCGATGGTATTCGTAAAGGCCGAAGTTTAATCGTTAACTAAATCGATTTTTATATCTGGCTGTATTTTAAAGATAAAATACAGCCTTTTTGTTTTTCTGTGTCAGTGATTGCCTAAATTTGATTTTAGATCATAAATCACTTAAAAAAGTAAATGACAACGCTGTCATTTTTGTTGTAACATTGAGTTAACTAAAGTTGAGCGCTGTATTAACGGCAAATAATAAGCAACGGTAGCGCTGCATTGATAGCTGAAGAGGGGTGTCATGGGGTTAGTCCAGACAAAAGATCAACAACTGTTTATAGGTGTAGATGGCGGCGGCAGTAAATGTCGCGCCACCATTTACTGCGCAGACGGTACCGTTTTAGGGACAGGTGTTGCTGGACGCGCAAATCCGCTGCATGGTCTCACACAAACATTTGAATCCATTGAAGCATCGACTCGCCTGGCGTTGCTGGATGCGGGCATGAACGAGAGCGATAGTCACTTGCTGGTGGCGGGTCTTGGTCTTGCTGGCGTAAATGTCCCTAGGTTATATCAAGATGTTATCAACTGGCAGCATCCTTTTGCAGCCATGTATGTCACTACCGATTTGCATACGGCTTGTATTGGTGCCCACCGCGGTGCCGATGGCGCTGTGATCATCACGGGTACTGGCTCTTGCGGTTATGCCCATGTTGGTGATACCAGCTTGAGTATTGGTGGTTATGGTTTTGCATTGGGTGATAAGGGCAGCGGTGCTTGGCTGGGATTAAAAGCCGCCGAACACGTGTTGTTAGCACTCGATGGTTTTGCCGTACCAACCCGATTAACCGATATGCTGCTTAATTATTTTAACGTCACCGATGCGCTCGGCATTGTCGAAAATCTAGCGGGTAAATCATCAAGTTGCTACGCCGCATTAGCCAGAAGCGTGCTTGATTGCGCCAGTGAAGGTGACGCGGTCGCGACGGCGATAGTGCAAGAGGGCGCAGATTATATTAGCGACATGGCGCGTAAGCTATTTAGCCTAAATCCGGTGCGTTTTTCGATGATCGGTGGCCTTGCAGAGCCTTTACAAGCCTGGCTCGGTGCCGATGTGGTCGCCAAAATTTCAAAAACCTTAGCCCCACCCGAACTCGGTGCTATGTATTTCGCCCAGCAAGAATTTAATAAGTCGTTATCAGTGCACATAGGCACTGAAGCCAAATCCTGTATTTGAACGTGAAGGTAAAAGACATGACAAACACTATTATGGAGCAAGAAGCTCGCACCGCACCGCAAAAAATCGCTGGTCAGTTAGAAGCTAACGCTGAAATCATGCAGCAGTTAGGTGAAAAGCTGCGCGCCTTCGATCCCCGTTTTGTAATGATCGTTGGTCGTGGTTCATCGGATCATGCGGGTGTTTTTGCTAAGTACTTATTTGAAATCGAAGCGGGCGTACCGACGTTTGCCGCCGCCCCTTCAGTGGCGAGTGTCTATGGTAAGACCTTGAAACTCGAAGGCGCATTAGTGATTGTGATTTCACAATCTGGCCGTAGCCCTGATATTTTGGCGCAGGCGCGTATGGCAAAAAATGCCGGCGCTTTTTGTGTTGCCTTAGTCAATGATGAAACCGCACCGATTAAAGATATCGTCGATGTTGTTGTGCCTTTACGTGCCGGCGAAGAAAAAGCGGTTGCCGCAACTAAGAGTTACCTCGCAACGTTGTCAGCGATTTTACAACTTGCCGCCACTTGGACTCAAAGCGAATCGCTTGCTAGCGCCGTCGCTTCTTTACCCCAAGCGCTGCAAACGGCGGTGGACGCTGAGCCACAACTCACGCCAGAATCTGTTACCAACGTGAAGAACTTGGTCGTACTTGGCCGTGGTTTAGGTTATGCGGTATCTAAGGAAATTGCGCTTAAGTTGAAAGAAGTGTGCTCAATCCATGCCGAAGCCTTCAGCAGCGCCGAGTTCCTCCACGGTCCTGTGACCTTAGTTGAGAAAAAACTCACTATCGTTGATGTGTGTATTGGCGATGAATCCTACGCTAGCCATATCGAACAGATTGAAAACGTGAGCCAACGCGGCGCCGATTTAGTGCATCTGAATCAAACCTCGACCGACATTCACCCCCGTGTGGCGCCGTTAGCCTTATTACAACGTTTCTATATCGACGTGGCTGCGGTTGCGATTGCCCGCGGTATCGATCCCGATCAACCTGCTGGCCTTAAAAAAGTGACCCAAACGCTCTAAGCTGCCGAAATTAAAGACTTAAGTCACTCGTGTTATTTATTGAAAGAGGTTTGCGATGAAAATCACCTTGATCGCCGAGCGTATTTTTGATGGTGAATATTTCCATCAAGATGTGCCTGTTACTGTCGAAGACGGGCACATTCTGGCGTTTGATACGGTTGTTGGCGCGAAGGAAATCCGCCAAGCCGGAACGCTGGTGCCAGGTTTTATTGATGTGCAAGTGAACGGTGGCGGCGGGGCGTTATTCAATGCCGATCCGAGTGTTAATTGCATTGAAACTATCGGCCGTGCCCATGCACGTTTTGGCACGACCGGATTTTTACCTACGCTTATTACCGACGATGTCAGCGTGATGGCAAATGCAGCCGATGCAGTGGCCGAGGCTTTAGTCAAAGGTAGCGCTGGCGTTTTAGGGGTGCATTTTGAAGGACCACATTTATCTGTGCCTAAAAAAGGTGTACATCCGCAGGGTTTTATTCGCGAAATAACCGATGCTGAACTCGCGGTATTTTGTCGTCAAGATCTGGGTATTAAAGTTGTCACGCTTGCGCCTGAGAATGTGTCGCCAGAGGTGATCCGCACGCTCGTCGCGGCGGGCGTGAAGGTGTGTTTGGGCCACTCTAATGCAGACTACGATACTGTTGTTGCGGCATTAGCGGCAGGCGCGACGGGCTTTACGCACCTTTATAATGCGATGTCACCACTGGGTTCCCGTGAGCCGGGCATGGTTGGCGCGGCGATTGAGAGTGAAACTGCTTGGTGTGGTTTGATTGTCGATGGTCACCATGTGCACCCAGCGGCGGCAAAGGTTGCACTAAGGGCAAAATCTAGGGGCAAGATGATGTTAGTCACGGATGCTATGCCGCCAGTTGGTATGGAGGATGAGACTAGTTTCGAGCTCTTTGGTACTCGAGTGTTAAGAGTCGGCGACAGATTAAATGCCGTGACAGGTGAGCTGGCGGGCTGTGTGCTCGATATGGCAACTGCGGTCAATAATACGGTGAACTTGTTGGGTTTACCTTTGGCGGAAGCCTTAAGAATGGCGGCGTTATATCCCGCGCAATTCCTCGGGATTGACCATAAGGCTGGCCGTTTAGCACTGGGATACAGGGCTGACTTTGTCTTGCTCGATGCGCAGAACAAAGTGCAGGCAAACTACATTGCGGGACAAGCAGTTTATACACACCCTTAAATTGCATTTACATTTGCAGTTTAGGTGATTTTTAACATCTGGCCCTTGTCGTATTTTGATGACAGGGGCTAAGTTTTTTTATTGTACAGCACTAATTTTAAACAGTATTAGTTTTGTACAGTATTAGTTTTGCTCAACTTTTATAAAAGCTTTTAATAACAATAATAAAGGATGATGGCATGGGGACTACACAGACAAACGCAATTGCGCCAGTAAAGGTGAATAAACCTAGGTTGATGTCGCTGGATGCACTGCGCGGCTTCGATATGTTTTGGATTTTGGGCGGTGAGGCTCTGTTTGGTGGCTTGCTTATTCTAACAGGCTGGGCTGGTTGGCAATGGGGCGATGAACAGATGCACCATAGCCAATGGCACGGCTTTCGGTTTTACGATTTAATCTTTCCGCTGTTTATTTTCCTCTCTGGTGTGGCCTTAGGTTTATCCCCCAAACGTTTAGATAAATTACCCATGAGTGAGCGATTACCTGTGTATCGTCACGGGATTAAACGACTCTTTTTATTGCTATTACTGGGCATTTTATACAATCACGGTTGGGGTACAGGCGCGCCTGCCGATCCTGAAAAAATTCGCTATGCCAGTGTGTTAGGTCGAATCGCCTTTGCATGGTTCTTTGCCGCATTATTGGTGTGGCACACGAGTCTACGAACCCAAATTATCGTCGCCTTGGGCATTTTGCTCGGTTATGGCGCAATGCAACTTTGGTTGCCTTTCCCTGGTGGACAGGCC
Source organism: Shewanella vaxholmensis (assembly GCF_031932135.1). NCBI lineage: Bacteria > Pseudomonadati > Pseudomonadota > Gammaproteobacteria > Alteromonadales > Shewanellaceae > Shewanella > Shewanella vaxholmensis. The sequence goes on along the minus strand of NZ_JAUOEV010000001.1, from coordinate 465,659 downwards.
GGCGTGCTCTCGCCAACGGAATCCATCAATGCCTATGTCGATTCGATTTTATTACCCGGCGTGAGCTATCAGGGACGCACGCCCGATCCTGAAGGTTTACTGTCGACTATTCCCTCCATAGTCAATGCGTTAACGGGTGTGTTTGTCGGCCACTTTATTGTTAAATCCCATCCTAAAGGAGAGTGGGCCAAAGTGGGATTGCTCGCCGCTGCGGGTGGCATTTGCTTAGCCTTAGGTTGGCTGTTGGATCTTGTCATTCCGGTCAATAAAGAGCTGTGGACCAGTTCATTTGTGCTGGTGACGTCGGGCTGGAGCATGATTCTGCTGGCAGTGTTCTATGCCTTAGTCGATGTGCTTAAGTGGCAAAAAGCCGCCTTTTTCTTTGTGGTGATAGGCACCAACGCCATCATCATTTATTTAGCGTCGAGCTTAGTGGATTGGAAATATATCGCCCAAAGCGTGTTAGGCGGCTTAGTGCTGGCCTTGCCTGAAAGCGCTCAAACGTTGGCAGCGGTTGTCAGCTTGCTTGCTGTACAGTGGCTGGTTTTATATTGGATGTATCGCCGCAATATTTTTGTCAGGATTTAGTCAGTTGGCTTAATAGCTTGAGATCAGCCGCACGCACTCAGTGTCTGCGGCTTTTTTTACATTATTTTATGGATGTGAGTTACAACTTAGCTATCGGCCAATTGATGATTACGAGGGAATATTCGCGAGAATTTATTAAATGACAGCGTTGTCTTTTTGTGTTATTTGTTTTAACATCACTGAAACAATGGTGCGTTTGGATGATAACATTAGCCATTGCGGACGAGTCGCGATACGGATATTCGGGAACTTAGGCATTAATTTAAACCCCGTTATCACCTCAATAATTAATTACTATAAGAAGCAGGTTTATGGAAATGACACTCGATAAAAGCCAGCAAAAAAGCAGCTTTCTCCCCATGGCCATAGTGGCCGCTCTCTTTTTCATCCTCGGATTCGCCACTTGGTTGAATGGTTCTTTGATGCCGTATTTGAAACAAATATTGCAACTCAATCCCTTTCAAGCGTCGTTGATCCTGTTTTCTTTCTATATCGCAGTGACCTTTACTGCCTTGCCATCCGCCTGGCTTATTCGCAAAGTCGGTTATAAGAATGGCATGGCGATCGGCATGGGCGTGATGATGCTGGCGGGTTTACTGTTTATCCCCGCCGCGGAAACCCAAATATTTGCCTTGTTCTTACTGGCCCAATTAGTGATGGGTGCAGGCCAAACCCTATTACAAACTGCGGTTAACCCTTATGTGGTGCGTTTAGGCCCTGAAGAATCCGCCGCTGCCCGTGTGAGCGTGATGGGCATTTTGAACAAAGGTGCGGGTGTGATTGCGCCTGTGGTGTTCTCTGCACTGATTTTAGACAGCTTTAAAGACCGTATCGGTACTGAGCTGACTCAAATTCAAATTGATGAAATGGCAGACGGTTTAGTATTGCCGTACTTAGGCATGGCGATTTTTATTGGCATTTTGGCGTTAGCGGTGAAGAAGTCGCCATTACCAGAATTATCCAATGAAGATGAAGCCGTTGAAAATACCGATAAAGGCCAACTTAAAGCGGCGCTGTCTCACCCTAACTTAGCCTTTGGCGTGTTGGCACTGTTTGTTTATGTTGCGGTGGAAGTGATTGCCGGTGACACTATCGGCACTTTTGCGTTATCACTCGGGGTTGAGCATTACGGGGTGATGACCTCCTATACCATGGTGTGTATGGTGCTAGGTTACACGCTTGGTATCCTGTTAATTCCTCGCTTTATTTCACAGCCTAAGGCTTTAATGGTGTCGGCTATTCTGGGTTTGTTACTGACATGCGGTATTTTGTTCGGCGACAATAACTCCTACGCTATCGCCAATGTTGTGTTAGTGCCTTTTGGTGGCGTTGCGCTGCCCGATACTTTGTTGATGATTGCTTTTCTTGGTTTAGCTAATGCGATTGTTTGGCCTGCTGTATGGCCGCTAGCCTTGTCTGGGATGGGCAAATTGACCAGCACGGGTTCTGCGCTTCTCATCATGGGGATTGCAGGTGGCGCTTTTGGTCCAGTGTCTTGGGGCTTGATGAGCTCGGCGACAGATATGGGCATGCAGGGCGGCTATATTGTGATGTTACCCTGTTATCTGTTCATCCTGTTCTACGCGGTGAAAGGCCATAAGATGCGTAGTTGGTAGATAAGCCTGTTTGAACTGTCCCGTCCTAAGATAGGTTGACAGTTTTTAGGCCAGCTCCACTAGCTGGCCTTTTCTATTGTGCACCTGATTAGGGGTTGCCATATTCAAACTCAGATGCGGTCTCATATCGTTGTATATTGCTATCGATTCTCTAACAAGTATCTTCAGCTCCGCAAATGTCCTACATCGGTGCAGTAAAAACTCCTGCTTCAGTATGCCATTCACTCTTTCTGCTAATGCATTTTGGTTGCAATCATGACCATCCGTCATTGACGGCTGGATTTGGCTCGCCTGAAGCGCATTCTGATAAACTGCTGAGCAGTATTGTAAGCCTCTGTCTGAGTGATGCACCGCGTTGCCGATATAGCGTTTATCTTTTATGGCCATTTTTAACGCTTTCACCACACTCTCGGCTTTCATGTCTTTACTCACGTGATGACCGACTATCTTACGCGAACTCGCATCGGTGACCAGTGACAGGTAGTGCACACCTTGGTCTGACTCAAGATAGGTGATATCGCTGACCAGTACATGCTCTGCATCATGCAGTCCTTCCTCTTTCAGCAAATTAGGATGCTTCTTCATCCAGTGTTTGCTGAACGTGGTTTTTGTGTAGCTTTTCTTCGGTTTAACCAGTAAACCTTCACTTCTCAAATAGGTAAAAAAACCATCTCGCCCGAGTTTAATATCGTGCTCAACCAGCTTGGATTTTATCAACGTGTAGAGCTTACGGGCCCCTAACCTTGGCATATATTTACGCCAGTACTGGACCCAGTCTTGGATGACCGATAGCTCAGCTCTACGACTTTCCATTCGAGCAACTGCCTGATAAATACCTTGCCTCGACATACCCGCAGCACGACATGCGGCAGCGAGGTTTATTTCTCCGTTGCTTTTTGCTTGCCAGACGTACCGGATAAGTACTTTTTTCTAAGGCCTGCTCCATATTCATTGTCCATGATATCAACCATGCCATTGAGGATTTGGTTACGTAGTTTCTCTTCTGCTAACTCACGTTCAAGGCGCTTGATCGTTTCGGCAGGGGTTTCTTTTGACTTAGGCATAAGGGGATGCTGAAAAGGTTTCGACCAATCGAGTCTACCATGTTTTCTAAGCCAAACGAGTACGGTTGAACGGCCTTGAATACCAAAACGAGCTTGGGCTTGTTTGTACGTCATTTCGCCTTTTTCAACACGCTCTACAACGCCTAATTTAAAGGCTAAGGTGTAATCTCGTTGTGTGCGCTTACGGCTTGAGTTAATTGATGTTGTCATAAAGAAGTCCTCTTTATGTCAACGTATTTCAGGACGGGACAAACAGCTAAAAAGAAGCCCTCGATGATGAGGGCTTTTTTGTGTCTTAGTTTATCTAAGCGGTTCTTCCGAACTTTATACTAAGGCGAAATTAGAACGCGTAACTTACGCTCGCAAGCACTGTATCTGAGGTTTTGAATGCGCCATCAGAGACCTTTTGATCGCCGCTAAGATCTGTGCCTAACCAAGCAAGAGAAAGCCCAAAGCCTGACAGTTCAGTCGATACGCCAACAGAGTAATCTGAGTAGCTATCAAAGCCTTCACCGTCATCCAATGCATCACCAACGTTGTAGCCGTAGTGCAGATCGAGACTCCAGTTCTCAACAAATTCATAGGAATAGTTAAGCTCAGCATAGTGATAGTCTAAATCACTACCGCCGTAGTCATTGGTGTACCAGTAAGCGGCACGAAAGCCTTTATAATCCATGCCAGCCGTGACTTCAAAGTAGCCAATGTCACTTTCGCCTGAGTAGTTATAACGGTTAAGGGTAATGTCGTAGGTCAGATCTTCGTTGATTTCGCCACCATAGGCGACATAGAAATCGTATTCGATAGCAGGGCCGTTATAACCTGGCTCATCAAAATCCACGTTACTTGCCCAAGCACCGACAGAGAAACCCGAGTCGAAGCTCCAATCAATACCGCCTTGCAGGGCTGGATCGCCAGCGGTTTGTGAAACACCGCGGAAACGATAGTCGTTAGTGAGACTAATCTCCCCTGTTACTTCGGCGGCGGCCATGCCGGAGAATAGGGTCGTGGTTAGCGCGAGTCCGACAAGCTGTACCAGCCGTTTTTTATTCAGATTGTTATACACGGTATTTCTCCCATTTTCTTTGTTGACTCGGACGTGTTACTGGCGGGCATGATTATTCAATTGCGCCAGTGCATCCGTTGGTTTGCCAAACAACAGCCTAGGAAAACCCGTTGCTGTGACCTCATGGCGAGTTATTGCTAAGATAACTTAGCTTTTTTGAGGCTAACATCAGCCTCGTTGATCTCACTTTTGTTCGAAAATGACGTAAACCTTGCGGCAGGGTTCCACGACTTCCCAAGTGCCTTGAAAACCCGCGGGTATAATAAACCTGTCGCCCACAGTGAACGTCTGCGATTGACCTTGAAGATCGGTAATAACACTTATTCCTTCGAGGATTTCGCAGTACTCGTATTCAGTGTAGTTTATTTTCCAAGCGCCTGATTCACTTTGCCAAATTCCACTGTGAAATTGATCACAAGGACTAGAATAATGATTCTCTAGCCCTTGAGTTGGATTGCCTGCTAACAACTTTTCCGTCGGTAACTGATAGGTCTCGACGGGTGTTTGCGCCGTAGCAAAGCGAATAATGGCGTTGATACTCACAGTCATTTGCGATTTCCTTATTGAGCTGACATTCGGCTATTTCATCGTAGGCATTACAAACTCGGCTTGAGTCTGTTTACCCACGGGCCAGCGGGCAGTAATTGCCTTACGTTTGGTATAAAAACGCACGCCATCTGGACCATGCATGTGCAGCGGCCCAAAGAGTGATCGCTTCCAACCGCCAAAACTGTGGAACGCCATCGGCACCGGGATCGGCACGTTCACCCCAACCATACCCACTTGTACGTGGTGGCAAAAATGCCTTGCCGCTTCACCACTTTGGGTGAAAATCGCCGTGCCATTGCCAAATTCGTGTTGGTTAATCAGCTCAAGCGCCGTTGGGTAATCTTTCACGCGCACAATCGCCAGCACTGGCCCAAAGATTTCTTCGCGGTAGATGCTCATTTCAGGCGTGACGTGGTCGAACAAACAGGCGCCGAGGAAATAGCCCTGTGGATTTTCTTCAACACTCAATTTACGGCCATCGACCAGCAGCGCTGCGCCTTCTTGCACACCGGCTTCAACATATTGGGTGACCTTGGCAAGGTGCTGTTTGGAGATCAGCGGACCCATTTCCATCTCTGGCGTTAGGCCGTTGCCGACTTTTAAGCTTTGGATTTGCGGTAGCAGTTTTTCCACTAACGCATCGCCCACATCGCCTACCGCGAGTACGACAGAAATCGCCATACAACGCTCACCAGCACTGCCGTAGGCTGCGCCCATTAAGGCGCTAACGGCTTGATCTAAATCCGCATCTGGCATAAGTAACATATGGTTTTTCGCGCCGCCTAAGGCTTGCACGCGTTTGCCATGTTTAGAGGCTGTGCTATAGATGTATTCGGCAATCGGCGTCGAGCCCACAAAGCTCACCGCTTGCACATCTTTATGGGTGAGTAAGGTATCGACGGCTTCTTTGTCGCCGTTAATCACGTTAAACACGCCATCGGGAAGACCCGCTTCTTTAAGCAGCTCGGCAATACGCATCACCGAGCTTGGGTCTTTTTCCGAGGGTTTCATAATAAAGGTGTTACCGCAGGCAATCGCGATTGGGAACATCCACATGGGAACCATCACGGGGAAGTTAAAGGGCGCTATGCCTGCGACAACACCTAATGCTTGATTCACTGACCAAGAGTCGACCCCGCCACCGACTTGCTGGGTGTGTTCACCTTTAAGCAAGTGCGGAATACCACAGGCAAATTCGACCACTTCGAGACCACGGATCAACTCGCCCTTAGCATCGTCGATCACTTTGCCGTGCTCGCGGGTGATAAGTTGCGCCATTTCATCTAGGTGCTGCTCAACTAAAGCTTTGAATTTAAATAGCACTCGAGCGCGGTTGAGTGGTGTCACCTGCGACCAGGTTTCAAAGGCGGTTTTAGCGATTGCGATGGCTTCACCGACTTCAGTTTCGCTTGCGAGTGAGACTTGGCCACGTAGTTCACCCGTGGCGGGTTCAAAAATATCTTGGGTTCTGGTACTGGCAGGAGTGTGCTGACCATTAACAAAGTGAGTGATCTTGAGCATAGTTAACCTTTGATGTTCCCCGCCGCAGCGGGGTGTTAAATGTGAGAGTGGAACGAACAGCTGGCGCTATTATCCAACGGCGTTAATGGCATCGCTTAGGCTATTAACCATTTGGTCAATTTCGTGTTTATCGACAATCAGTGGCGGTGACATGGCAATGATGTCGCCCGTGGCGCGCACTAAAGTGCCGTGGCGGAAGCAGTGTTCAAACACGCCGTAACCCCGTTTACCCGCGCCTTGAGCGTTAGGGGAGAATTGAATCCCAGCAACTAGCCCTGTGTTGCGAATATCAATCACATTCGGCAACCCTTTGAGGCTGTGCACGGCGTCTTCAAAGTAGCGTTCAAGCTCAAAACTGCGCTCGAATAATTGCTCATTCTCATAAATCGATAGGGTGGCAAGCGCCGCCGCTGCAGCGACTGGATGACCGGAATAGGTGTAGCCGTGGAAGAACTCAATCAGTTCATTAGGGCCTTGCATGCAAGTGTCGTGGATAAAATCTTGCACGAACACTGCGCCCATAGGAATCGCACCGTTATTGATGGCTTTAGCCGTGGTGATAATGTCTGGAATAACACCCCAACGCTGACTCGCGAAGGCGGCGCCAACGCGGCCAAAAGCGGTAATGACTTCATCAAAAATCAGTAGGATGCCATGCTTTTTAGTGATTTCACGCAGACGTTTTAAGTAACCTTGTGGCGGCAATATCACCCCTGCTGAACCCGACATTGGTTCAACGATTACGGCGGCAATGTTTTCGGCGCCATGCAGGGTAACAAGCTGTTCTAATATCTCGGCTTTTTCAGCGCCAAAGTGTGAGAGTCCACGGGTAAATGCCGCATTTTGGATATCTAAGGTATGAGGTAAGTGATCGACGCCCTGCAGTAATTGGCCGCTAAATGCTTTGCGGTTATTGCTTAACCCACCCACAGAGATGCCGCCAAAGCCGACACCGTGGTAACCCATTTCGCGCCCGATAAAGCGAGTGCGTGAGGCTTGACCGTTGGCTCTGTGATAGCAAAGTGCCATCTTAAGTGCTGTATCGACGGACTCAGAACCTGAGTTAGTAAAGAAGACTTTGTTTAATCCTTCAGGACTTAGCTCGACTAAGCGCTCGGCAAGTTCAAAGGCGATAGGGTGACCCATTTGGAAGGAGGGCGCGTAGTCCATCTGTTTAATTTGTTTGCTGACCGCTTCGCTGATTTCTTTGCGACCATGGCCTGCGTTACAACACCATAAACCTGCGGTAGCATCTAATACCTTATTGCCATCAATATCCGTGTAATACATGCCTTCCGCTTTGGTGAGTAACCGCGGGTTGGTTTTGAATTGGCGGTTGGCGGTAAAAGGCATCCAGAAATGTTCAAGTGAGGGATGCTCAGTTGAAGATTGATGTGAAGCATCACTTGAGGAATTGAGCGGCAAATCGGCCATAGTGTCTACCTTGTCCTGTATTTTCAGGTCTTGTTTTAGGGTGGCTAATATTTGCTATGCTATGTTAGAAATAATGAACATGGAAGAGCTGTGTGCAGTTATTTGTGGCAAAAAAGCTATTTTTGTAAAAAATATTGAATTTTATTGCTCAAACAGCGTAATCTGAAGCTCGGATTACGACTGTGATGATGTGTAGCATTTGCGCTAATGTCGTCACTGATCACTATTTCTTGTCGATGAACGATAAACCACACCTATGCGAACTATTAAGAGGTCATCATGAGCACACCGAAGAAACGCAGCGAATGGGAAAGTCTTGCTGCCAGCCTGTCTATTAATGGGAAGGCGTTTATCAATGGCGAATACCAAGATGCCGTTTCGGGTAACACCTTTGATTGTATTAGCCCTATCGATGGCCGCTTGCTAGTAAAAGTGGCGAGTTGCGATCTTGCGGATGCCAATCTTGCGGTTGCCAATGGCCGCAGCGTATTTGAGTCTGGTGTTTGGTCACAGCAGTCTCCGGTAAAGCGCAAACAAGTGATGATACGTTTCGCCGAATTACTCGAAGAAAATGCCAATGAACTCGCATTGTTAGAAACCCTCGACATGGGTAAACCTATTCGTTTCTCTAAAGCGGTGGATGTGGCGGGTGCCGCCCGTGCGATTCGCTGGTCTGGCGAAGCGATTGATAAAATTTACGATGAACTCGCACCAACCGCTCACAATGAAATAGGCATGATCACCCGCGAACCTGTCGGTGTTGTCGCTGCAATTGTGCCTTGGAACTTCCCAATGCTGATGGCATGTTGGAAGCTCGGGCCTGCACTTGCCACTGGTAACAGTGTGGTGTTAAAACCCTCAGAAAAGTCACCCTTAACGGCTATCCGTATGGCGCAACTCGCCATTGAAGCTGGGATCCCACAAGGCGTACTAAACGTGTTGCCAGGATTTGGTCATACCGTAGGTAAAGCCTTAGCCCTACATATGGATGTGGATACGCTGGTGTTCACAGGTTCGACAAAAATTGCTAAGCAATTAATGATTTACGCTGGCGAGTCGAACATGAAACGCGTGTGGTTAGAGGCCGGAGGCAAGAGCCCCAATATCGTCTTTAATGACGCGCCAGATCTGAAAGCCGCTGCTGTTGCTGCCGCCGAAGCCATTGCCTTTAACCAAGGTGAAGTTTGCACCGCAGGTTCACGTTTGCTGGTGGAATCTGGGGTGAAAGATGAGCTTATCGCGCTTATTGCAGAGGAGCTAGCCTCATGGCATCCGGGTCATCCACTCGACCCTGCCACTGTGAGCGGCGCCGTTGTCGATAAACAACAGTTAGACACAGTACTCAGTTACATCAAAGCGGGTAAAGATGAAGGTGCGACCTTAGTCCACGGTGGCAGCCAAGTCATGGCCGATACGGGCGGTGTATATGTGCAGCCAACGGTATTCTCTAACGTAAACAACCAGATGAAGATTGCCAGCGAAGAGATCTTTGGCCCAGTGCTCTCTGTCATTGAATTTAATGGCATGGAAGAAGCGATATCAATCGCCAACGATACCATCTACGGTTTAGCCGCTGGCGTGTGGACATCGAATATTAGTAAGGCCCATAAAACCGCCAAAGCCCTGCGCGCTGGCATGGTATGGATCAACCATTACGATGGTGGCGATATGACAGCGCCGTTCGGTGGCTATAAACAGTCAGGTAATGGCCGAGATAAATCTCTGCATTCCTTCGACAAATACACAGAACTGAAAGCGACTTGGATCGTGTTATAAGCGTTCTGTTTTTATAACCGTTCTTTTTGTCTATATAAGAGAAGGAGCCGCTTTCGCTCAATACTAAAACCTCTTTTCATATTACATGGAAAGAGGTTTTTTATTTTTAGGGCGTCTTTACCCCAAGCAAGCTCATTGAATCGTCAGTTGTGCTGCATGAATTGTCATTGTTTCCCCTGTGACTCGCCATAAACTCGTCCCTTAGGGCTCGACGACGGCGGCCATGTCGCTAACGGTCACTGTTACAACAATGCCAATCCTAACCAACCCTCTCGCTGCCGTTCTGCGAAAAAGCTATTGCCCCAAAGCAAGATAACTTTGTTGTCAGTTTGCAGCATGAATTGTCATTGTTTCCCTTGTGACTCGCCATAAACTCGTCCCTGAGGGCTCGACGACGGCATCCATGCCGCCAACGGTCACAGTTGCAACAATGCCAATCTTAACTAACACTTCTGCTGTTCGTTTAGCTAAAAAAATATTGCCCCAAAACGATTCAGAGCAAATACTCATTCACATATTGTTAATGCGGTTTTTCCTTATCAAAAGTTATCAGAAAGAGCGCGTGTTCTTCCTACTAAATGCAAATAGTAACTTTATTTCCTAGTAAGCGACTTGAAGCGTTGCAAAGCCCTAAATTATAAGCTAAGTTACTGATTTTATAATTTTATTACGAGTTTCTGTCAGAGAGCACGAATTGAAGACGCCCTCATGCGGTCAAATAAGCATTTTATTTATTCGAGGTTAATATGGAATCAATATTAAGTGATTCTTTTTTAAACATGGTTAAAATCTATAAAAGCATGTTGCAGATTTTTTATCCTGCACGAGATGGAACTGGCTTTACGGAGAGTAATCAGGTCCATATCTATGTAAATTCATTAATCGAATCACTGGACGACTCTTCCGCGGTATTTTGGCTCGAATTTCCATGGGAAAATAAAAAGCACCATATAGATGCGTTTGTATACTCTCCAAGGTATAAATCGGTATTTTATATAGAAGCTAAGAGACTTTCGATCAGTAAGAAAAAAGGTCAAATCATTAATGATATTACTCGAATCGTGAAGGCTGATAGAAGCTTCTTAAAAGAATACTCTATTGAAAATTTCGAGAATGAATATGTGATTGCATTAGCTGATGTATGGCTTGAAACTAAGTGGAAGAAGTCTATACCTGAATGGTGGTGCGGCTTTGATAGAGTACCTGAGCAATTGTTTGGATGGGAAGCTAAGCAGAGCGATAACCTTGTTAAACCTTCATCAGTTTTAGATAATGAACTCACAGTCACAAACTGGTCTACTGCATGTAAACATGCCTATTGGCTCGGAGAAGTTTGTGGCAAAGTACCCAATTACTGTGTGTTAATGGCGAGCCAAAAAATTTAACGAATATGGATAAGTATCCAAGGGCGCACTTGCCCCTTTATCAGTCACAGGCAATGAGCACCAAGAATAGGTAAGAAGCCAGTTGTCCTACTTTTGCTAATAGATAAATGACAGTTACTGGCTACTTTAGATATGACCACAATGTCCATGTTCACTTTGCCATGCTCGTTTATTCAGTACCACTCTGGTAGAGTGCTTATAAATCAATAGCTTTAATTTAGTAAGGTTTAAATAATAGGTTTATTAAATGTGCATTCGTGTTTTGTCAAATATACGTGCATGCATACTATAGAAACGTTATATTTCAATTCATATCAAGGTGTAAATAAAATGGACAGAAAAGAAATTACGGATGTATTCACTCCACGACGTGGGGAAGTTAACCCCGATATGTATGTACATCGACCTAAATTAGAAAAACAATTGCTTCGATCTTTCAACAGGTTTTGTCATACGCTTGTTTATGGAGAGAGTGGCAATGGAAAATCTTGGCTTTTCAAAAAGGTTCTAGAAGAAAACAAAATACCTTACGTCATTGCAAATGGTGGGAATTCATCAAGGTTGAAGTCAATTACGGCTGAGTTATATAGTTGCTTAATTGCCCCAGGTACTATAAAGAAACTAGGGTTTACAGAAGAAAAAACGGCTGAATTAAATGCAGTAGTAGCAAAAGGAACGTTAAAACATAATGGGCAATATGAAATATCACAAGAAGAACCATTGCTCACCGCGTTCAGAGTTCTAGGTGAGTCAGCAAAAGGAAAACGCTCAATAATCGTTATTGATAACTTAGAGTTTATTTTTAGCTCTAAAGATTTAATGGAGGAATTAGCGAATATTTTAATTTTACTTGATGACCAACGATACGCGCAGTATGAAGTAAATTTTCTACTTGTTGGTACTCCATTAAACGTTATGAAGTATTTTAGAGAAACAAAGAACATAGAGTCTGTATCAAATAGATTGGATGAAGTATCGAAAATTTCTAGTTTAGATTCGGATCAAACTATGGAATTAATAAGGCGTGGTTTTAAGCAATTATCTGTGGAAATCGAAGGCCGAGAGTTAATGTATTTAGCCAGTCACATTTGGAGTGTAACTCTAGGTATAGCACAGCGAGTACAAGAGTTTTGCGAGTTTTTAGCATATGAGGTTGAAGATAATAGCTGGGTGTATGACAAAGAGCTTATTAAGCAAGCTAGTTATAATTGGCTATTGAATGGACTTCAGCATAGTTATCAGGCTATTGAGTCCCATTTTAATAGTAAAGGCACAACCGTCGCCCGTAAAAATCAGGTGATATATTGCCTTTCTCAATTAAAAATACATCAATTTGATACTAATCAGATTGATGCCGCGATACGCAAGAATTTCCCTGACACTATACCCAAAACAAACATGGGAATTTATCGAATTTTAATAGAATTAACCAAAGGGCCAACTCCTTTGCTTTGTTCTAACAGCGCTATTAACAAATTCTCAGTTGTAGATCCCAAGTATATAATGTGTGCTCGAGTAATTTTACAAATCTGTCCCGTTAAAAAGAATGTACTAAGAAAAAACTTTTTGGTCTAGCATTCTTCTATTTTAAATATAATCGGGTAGCCGGAGGTGTCTTGCCTCCAGCCCCACACTATCCTGCATGCGGCTCCGCATAGGGCGGTTCACTTAGAACGCCTAACCTAAACTCTCTGGTTAGCTATTTATTACACTAATGAACTCCGATCCATCCATCTCTTAGTGAACATATTCCGCTTTCTTAAAATAATCATTACTAATGATAATGTGAAATATAAATTTTAGAGCTTAAGCACTAACGAGTTTTTGTCCCAAAGTGAGCCAGTGAATCACTCTACACCAGTCTGGTTCACAAGATAATATATGCAATTAGACTCTAAAGCCGAAGCTAAGTTCAGCGTACCACTTCACATCCAAGCGGTCGCTTGGATGTGAGCGTTATGCACTATAGACCTAAGTCGTTTTTTAGCTTTTTGTGATGGCCATTCAAAATAGTTTCTAATTCCAAATCACTGCGATTGAAGTGCATGGTATGTTGAAAGCAGTCACCTTGTGGTGAGTATGGTGAGGCTGATTTGTTATGGACTATATGAACATCTGAAATAACCCCGTTTGGATCAATCCACTCAACGTAAGCATCTGCATATGAATTAATAGGATTTCCACAGGTATCACAGGTGATCGGTAAAGCTATACTTTTCATAATTTTTCTTTAATATTACGGATTGTCCGTCGTATGTATGGGCAATATATTTTTTTTCAATAGGTAGCACATATCAGTTTATTGAAAAGCCGTTCAATAAGCTGTTTGTAGTGGCATGCTGAATTTGGTTACTTGATAAGAAATGGTATGATCTCATTTACTGCCAATATCAGCCCAAAAATGAGCCCGTGAATAACTCTAAGACAGACTGATTCACGCGAGCTTTAAAACAGACCCATTTCGCCCCGTATCTTCCTTCCAACGGGGCTTTTTTTTGCCTTAAAGTGAATCAAATCTTTAGAGAATTGATTCATCGGTTTTTAGCTCATTCAACTTAGCTGCTTTTGCAATGGTAGAACGACTGCATTTAAGCAGACTCTGCACTTGTGACCAGCTTTTCCCTTCATCGAGTAGTAACCGAATATTTTGCCTTAATCCATGGTCAGGCTGACGTCCAAGGTATTTGCCTAAGGTTTTGGCCTTTTCGATGCCTTGCGCTTGTCGTTTTCTTCTTGTCTCGTAATCATCTCTGGCCATTGCCGCGGCTAAATCAATCATGAACTCAGTCAGTACCTTTGCGATCATGGCATGTTCTTCTGTGCCACTTAAGATCCCATGTGTCATTGGCTGGTCAACGACCACAATATGAATATTGGCTTTTACCAATTTACTTTTTAGGACCTTCCATTGCTCGAAGGGGAGGCGAGACAATCTATCGACTTTTTCTATGAGTAAAACATCACCAGGGTGAGAGTCCATGATTAAGCGCCCAAGTTCAGGCCGTTCAATTTTCGCCCCTGATTGCGTCTCAGTATAAAAACTGGCTATGCGAACATTTTTACTTTCTGAAAACTGAACCAACTCATTTCTGGCTCGATTGGCATCTTGTTCATCTGTTGATGCGCGTAGGTAGGCCCGAATAAACATTTTGCCTCATTTGGTGTTTTTAGGATGTGGTTTACGATGCTAGTGCGAGTAGGGTTTTAAATCAATATATAGCGAACCAATTGGCAATGTGATGTGGTTAGTTTGCTTGGGGTATACCCAAATTGAATCGATCTTATTATCATATTGGACCAATGCAGACTTAGTTAGGGGTGGCGTATTAAGTTTGCATGATTTGGCTAGGTAAGTGTTAGACCGATCATCCTAAGCAATTTCTGCCCAAAGCTTGTTACTGTGCCTACTAATAAAAGTGTAAACCTCGTTCCTATTGATCAAATTTTATTTATGATTCAAAGTGTCCATAATTACTGGAGCGGTTCACTTTCTACCATGATAGTAGTGGCGAGCGAGAAGCCATTCAAGAGCTGCAAAAATTTGCTAAACTCAATCGTTGAACACTAAGGAATAAATTGCATGGGACGCAGAAATTCTACATTCGAAAGGTTATTCGAACAGCTCTTTGAATTCACTGGATACTTTTGGCAGATTGGCGCCGTCGTCACGATATTATTGGCTTTCTGTTCATACAAGGCTGCTATGTGGGCACATAGTTTAAACTCGCTGCCATCCACACACATTACGGCTGTATTTGAACATTTCTCTTGGCTCTTTTACTTGCCATCTATAATGCTAGGCGTAATTACAATTCTGTTTTTTATTAAAACGCTCGATGCGTACCAACGTAATAATGAAATATAACAATCAGCTAAAGAGGTACTGTCAATGTGTGGTGTGTTCAGTACTTTTGGTCAGCGGTGGTTAAAAGATCTATTGAATCACTCTCGGTAAGTCTAGTTCATGTGCATAAAGCTTCCATTCAGCATAGTGCTCTTTTGCCCCAATACGTGTTTCAATCAAAATCACGTTATTTCAAAGAATTAACATTTTACCTAGTTTTTATTAGCCGTGTAATGTGGCTACTAGTAAAGGAATTTCATCTAATGGTGAGTATAGGTGTTTAACGAAGCCCAAAAAGAAGCAGTTATGCAAGCGTATGACTTTGCTTGTAAAGTTGCCAAAAAGCACCACAACGGATTCGCAAAAAATGCTTCAAATGAAGAAATGGAGATATTAAAAACACTTCGTTCAGAACATTCGCCAGATGCTCTCAAAAAACGTGCCTTCGATTTAGCAGTTGAATATCACTGCTGGAAGTCACCATCATCTAAGGATGGCCTCATCACAAACCTAACAAACATAGAAACTGAACTAAAAGGTTTAATTACTAAGTTTGATACATTGAAAAGAACTGCCCCTGACACATTTGATAATATAGCTTATCAAATGTATTCCCCTTACTTACGAGGTGGTGAGCTTAAAGCGCAAGAATTTACATATTATGATCCTCAGACCGAGTTAAAACATCTAGTTATGAGTATTAGGCTAGCTAAGAGCACTACACATGCTAAAGCAAAGAGCGCAAAAAAAAGAGGTACTTATTGGCACCGTATCGAACAACTATGGTTACAAATTACAAACCAACGCACTCAGCCTGCTCAAAATAGTGATTTTATTGAATTCTCTGAGATGATTTTCAACTCTGGTACAAGTTCCGAAGGCGTTATAGAAAGCGCGGAAGCGTTGAGTAAAGACTACAGGCGGTATCTGAATAAAAAACATTCAACTTAATTGTTACCAAGTCGCTTGGACAAAAACGAATAAATATCTGTTTTTATGTCCAGAACAATAACCACATACTGCATAAAATGACTCTACAAATAACGATGTGGAGAGAATTATTATGCTTATAGAGATTCGAACAAAAACCTTTTATATTAAGTTTTCTTGGCGGGCGCTCAGCATGGTTGTCATTGTAGCCTTATGTGTGTATTTTAATTTGCCATTGCCTTGGCAAAATGGCGAGATCTGAGTTTTCATTACTCTGATGGACACCTTAAGTTGCGATTACTTAGTCTTTGCCATACATCTAATTTAGTAAAACCTGTAACTTGCTTTTGTCCAAAAGCGTGCTGCGTAAGACCTTTAAATCTACAGGTTACGCTAAAGCCAAAACGGTGAGCCATGGTGATTGGCGAGACGACCGTCCGCCCCATGGCCGCTCTTTGGCGTCCATGCCATCGCGGCATTTGTGAATCCTTTCACATCAGATGGGGCGGTCGAGCATCCAGGGAGGGACTTGCTGCGTGTCGGTGAGTGAACATCATGGCTTGCCCATTAGTAGGGGCCAGCATTTAAGTTACCAAACAAGTTATTTAGTCGTACTAGGCCTCTATTTTTAACGCTATTCTGTCTGTTTTTAAGTCAGTATGTCCGCAACCTTTTGACTTCAAACAGAGAGCATTCACCTGTAAATACGTGATTTTAGCGTGCAACTGCTGTAGCCTCGTGGAAATTTATTGTTTCTGGTTCTGATCTTTTAGGATGCAAGCTTCGAGCTTTGCCATCTAAGGTTGTTCGTTATTTTCCCCGTGACTTTTGCTGAGCCTATTGCTCGTCAGCAAAGCGTTCACTCATTAGAGAGGGTGTTATGTGAATGCACTTCAAAACCTAATTAGGCCGTTCAATTTCGTCAAACTATCGGTACTGGCATTGTTAAGTTTTTTGGCTGGCTGTTCTTCAATGCAGACGGGTGAAAATGGTAACTGGGTGGGATTCACTGAAGCTGGTCAGGCTTCCTTTTATGGGGATAAACATCAAAATAAGCAGACGGCTAGTGGTGAACTTTACAAACATAAATTAAAGACGGCGGCGCATAAAAAGTTACCCTTTGGCTCGAACGTTAAGGTCACCAATGTCGATAACGGCAAAAGTGTGATTGTGAAAATCAATGATAGAGGGCCTTTCGTGCGTGGCCGCATTATTGATCTGTCTAAATCGGCGTTCAGCAGCATAGGCAATACTTCTTCTGGCTTGATTGACGTGAAAATAGAAGTGATTAAGTAGCGGCTATATTGAAAAGGATTATTTCGAAAGGGCTTTCTCGAAAAGCTATCTTGAAACACTGTTTCGCTGCAATCTAATGATGGAGTGTATGAAACCGAGTCGACGCTTTTAAATAAAATCCCAAAGCAGACAATTTGTTAAGCCGATATTTGGGCTTTACGGCATTTGGTGAGAGACTAGCGGCAGACTTGGATAACAGTAAAAGGACCCGCTATGGAATACCCACTAGTAAGTACGCAGTGGCTCGAAGCACACCTCACCGATCCCCATTTAGTCTTGCTCGATGCCAGTATGGAAACCGTTATTGGTAAAGAGCCCCTAGTTTACGATGAGCCTATTTGCATTCCGCGCTCACGTCGATTCGACTTGGAAAATGTGTTTTGCGATAAGACTTCAACTCAAATCCATGCCTTGCCGACGTTTGAACAATTCAGCCAAGGGATAGCGCAACTTGGGATTGAGGCCGACAGTGTTATCGTTATCTATGATAACCAAGGCATTTATTCATCTCCACGGGCGTGGTGGACCTTTAAAGTCATGGGTTTTAATCGAGTCTATGTACTCGATGGTGGCTTGCCTCAGTGGATTGAAGAAGACCGCATCACCTCATCGCGTTATCAAGCCGAAGGCGTCGATTACGGCCCGACGGATATCGATACATTAGCTGATGTGCTGCAATACCACCCCGAGCGGGTGATGGATGCCGAGGCCGTGTTATCACGTATCGAAGATGCCGAAACCGCGATTGTCGATGCCCGTGGTGCGCCACGCTTTTTAGGCCAAGTGAGTGAGCCGCGCCCCGGTGTGCGCTCAGGACATATTCCTCGCTCGGTTAACTTACCCTTCGCTCAAGTGCTTGATGGCAATAAAATCAAAAAGACCAGTGAGTTACAGGCTATTTATCAAGGGCTAGCAGCGGACAAGTCCGCACGGATATTTAGCTGTGGCTCTGGGATTACGGCGTGTATTTTGATCTTGGCTTCGGTTGCGGCAGGGCATACACATCCCATCCTCTATGATGGCTCGTGGGCGGATTGGGGCAGTCGTACCGATCTGCCAATTGAGTGCTAATTGTGCCGTGCATTGATTGAGTCAGTACAGTTTTGAGCATTATGTCATTGCGGTGTCATAACCGCTGCGTTGTTTGGCTAGATCACCAAGGAGGATCCCTTGATAGGCAGATTGATTGATAAGTTGGTTTTTGGGTTGATTCTTGTGATTGCCTTGCAGTTGCCGCAACTGGCTGATCATTATCAGCAATTTCTCGCTGGACTCTATGCATCGACCCAATGGCAGGTAGAAGGTTACGAGGCAACGGCTAAGGAATATCATTATGCCGATGCTGAGGCCATGATTGCTCGTCACCAGCAAAATGAAGAGCCTAGCGTGCGTGCCGACGCCGAGCAAAAGGTACAGACAATCGAGCTTTATAAAGAGTTAACACAAGGCTTGGCGATGTTTAACACGGGCAATTTGTTTGAGAAAACTGCCTACATGTTTAATCCCGTTCGCTTTGATTATCTTGAGAAAACCGTCAGTAACTTTAAGCCAGGAATACCTTTAACCACCAGTGGGATTGGCTTTGGGGTTGTGGTGGCGTTAGTCGTGCATTATCTCGGTTCTATCCCTTTTATCCTGTGGGGAAGGCGTAGAAAGCGGCAGAGATTAGCGAGAGCAAATTAGCTTTTAAAAGTCGTTATGGTTCTCAGACCGAGGTTATCTCTTAGGCGAGGCTTAGCGTTGTTGCAGCCCTAATTGTAAAGAATGACTTGCAGTTGAATGACTCGTATCTAAATAGCGAGTGGTTAAATGGCTCGCGCATATGACAATGATGCCCATCTGATTGTTTATCCGATGGGCATCATGCTTTATGGCTTAAAACCAGCCCTTAAAATCTGTTCTTAAAAAGTGCTTAAAATAAGCCTTTAAAACAAGTCTTTAAATCTGTGATACAGCATGCCAGCCGCGAGCATAGGTGAGCGGAATGTCGGGCCGCCGGGGAAGGTCATGTGTTTGATTTTTGCGAACACATCGAAATGTCCCGCTTGTTGGCAAATGGCCTCGGCCAGTAGTTTTGCCGCCATGTGAGTGGCATTCACGCCATGTCCTGCATAGGCTTGGGCGTAGAAAATATTATTGGCATCGGGCAGGCGACCAATTTGTGGCATACGGTTAGCCCCAATGCCTATCATGCCGCCCCATTCATAATCGATGCGCACGCCTTTTAACTGTGGAAACACCTTCTCCAGATTCGGTCTTAGTGCTGCTTCAATATCTCTGGGATCTTTACCCGAATAAGTGCAAAGGCCGCCAAACAGCAGTCGACGATCTGCGGATAAGTGAAAGTAATCTAAGGCAATTCGCATATCGGCGAAGGCCATATTCTGCGGGATAATGCTCGCGCATTGGGCCTCAGTTAAGGGCTCTGTCGCCAATAAATAACTGCCAGCGGGCAACACTTTCCCCCCAACAAAACTGTTAAGTTTGTGGCCAATATAGGCATTGCCAGCCAGTACTAAGTATTGGCAAGTGACTTCGCCCTTGGCGGTCATGACCTTAGGTTTAGCGCCTTGAATGATTTTTTCGGCGGCGCTGTATTCAAACAACTGCGCGCCCAGATTACGGGCGATGCGTGCCTCACCCAGAGCAAGATTCAGCGGGTGTAAATGGCCACTGCCCATATCAACCAGCGCACCTTGATAAAAATCTGAGCCTATGACTTCACCTAATTGTCCCTTAGTTAACAGCTTGATTTCTTGCTGATAACCCATGGCCTTGAGTGCGCTAAATTCTTCTTCAAGCTCATCCATGTGACGAGGTTTAACTGCTAAGTCGCAGTAACCCATTTGCAGATCGCAGTCGATACTGTGTTCTTGTATGCGATTTCGCACAATTTCGACGGCTTCAAAGCCCATCTGTTGAATTGCTTGAACACCTTCAGTGCCGATTTCACTGTGAAATTGCGAGGGGTCATGGCCTATGCCACGAATGAGTTCGCCGCCGTTTCGGCCCGATGCGCCCCAGCCAATGCGCTTGGCTTCTAATAGGACGACACTCATGCCTCGCTGTGCGAGTTCTATGGCGGTATTGATACCGCTAAAGCCGCCGCCCACTATGCAGACATCGGCACTGATATTGCCTTCGAGTTGTGGGTGCGCATAAATTTCTTTAGCAGTATCAACATAATAAGAGTGTGGGTACTGTTCGCTGTGCACTGGAGGTTTGCTTGCCATTATGGCTCCAAAAAATTGTTTTTATTGTAAATTGGACTTGTCTCAGTATACTCATCACACTTTTAACATGACGCAAAA
The DNA here is from genome assembly GCF_031932135.1 of Shewanella vaxholmensis. Taxonomy (NCBI): domain Bacteria; kingdom Pseudomonadati; phylum Pseudomonadota; class Gammaproteobacteria; order Alteromonadales; family Shewanellaceae; genus Shewanella; species Shewanella vaxholmensis. The sequence continues at coordinate 445,282 of NZ_JAUOEV010000001.1, read as the reverse complement.
AAGTGTTCGTTTTATTTAACACGCTTTTTATGTAGAATACAATGAAAGCAGTAAAACACGCGCTTTTTGGGCGAAAATGCGTTCAGGATGGTGTTTATCCTGAACAACCTGTTCGTCATCTATCGGGGTTGACCCGAGCCTTCAGGGGGATGTGAAATTTGGATATTGGAGCCAGCCTCAAAACTGTTCGAAAAATGAAAGGCTTATCTCAACGAGAATTGGCCAAACGTGCTGGTGTGACTAACAGTACGATTTCAATGATCGAGAAAAACAGTGTTAGCCCGTCAGTCAGCTCTCTAAAAAAAGTGCTGTCGGGTATCCCTATGTCTTTAGTGGATTTTTTCTCCATTGAAGCCTCTGCGGATAGTGAGCAAAAGGTCGTCTATCGATCCAATGAATTACTGGATATCGGCACTGGCCCACTTGAATTTAAACTGATCGGCCGTGATTATCCGAATCGCGCTATGTCAGTAATGAGTGAGATTTATCCGCCCGGTTCAGATACGGGTGAAGAAATGCTGAAGCACGAAGGTGAAGAGGCTGCCATGGTGATCGAAGGTAAATTCGAACTCACTGTGGGTGATGAAGTGTATATTTTGGAAGCGGGTGACAGTTACTACTTTAACAGTGAAGTGCCCCATAGATTCCGCAATCCCTTTGATGAACCTTGCCGACTGGTGAGTGCGACTACGCCTGCGAACTTCTAGTTAAGTCATCAACTTACCCTATTATTCAACATATTAGGCCACTTCTTCGCTAGAAGTGAGTGGCCTAATACTGTTATTCAATACAACTGCGGATTTATACCAATCACATTAAATATCTAATCAGTTCAGAGCCTCACAGGCATTTCAATCCAAGGCGCATTGACGCAGAAATGGTCATTCCCTTTTAAGTCAATGCAACACTGGAGTGGGATGCCTGTGAGGCTCCCGAAGGGCGGGTTTCAACGCACTTTATACTGCGTTTAAGGCTTTCGACAGAGCACCACTATGCCTTCAAGCCTTCGCCTTGTCTAAAGCGCGTTGAACTCCCGCTGAATGAACAGATATTTAATACGATTGGTATTACCTCCTTTCTAATCCTGTCATATTTGTTATATATCCTCTTCTTTGTGTAAATAATATTGGTTCAAATTTAGCGCGAATACGGTTTAATTTACGCTGCTAAAAGCGAGAATTTTGCCAGCTGAAGCACTGTTTTATTCACATGAAATAACATTGAATAACCACAATATAGGTTTAACTACATGTTATTTATGCTTATTAAACACAAGTGGATTAAATAACCTTTAACAAGTGCTTAACCTCTTGCCTAGTGTGAAATTTCGGTGTACTGTGTGAAAAAATGAACATTTAAAGACAAAGTGTTCGTTATGCTAGTAAAACAAATTCTAAAGGTGAGATATGTCAGCCGATTTGCCCCTCATAGGTGTTATTGCTTGTAATCAACAACTGGGTTCACATCCCTTTAATATTGTTGGTGAAAAATACCTTTTAGGTGTCGTGAATGGCGCGAAAGGCTGGCCGCTAGTGATCCCATCGTTAGGCGGCGATTTACCGATAGACGCGATTTTAGAACGTCTTGACGGTATTTTGTTTACTGGCTCTCCTTCTAATGTAGAACCCCATCTTTATGCAGGCCAACCGAGCGAGCTTGGTACACACCATGATCCTAAACGTGATGCGACGACTTTGCCGCTGATCCACGCTGCTATCGCTGCTGGGGTACCTGTATTAGGTATTTGTCGCGGTTTTCAAGAAATGAATGTGGCCTTTGGTGGCAGTTTGCACCAGAAGTTATATGAGGTGGGTGGCTTTATTGAACATAGAGAAGATAAAACCGCATCCTTAGATGTGCAATATGGGGCTTCTCACAGTATTACTGTTGAGCCCGGGGGGCTTATTTACGAGGCCTGGGGCCGTAACTCTGCAGAGGTCAACTCTGTGCATACTCAAGGCGTGGAGCGTCTGGGTGTTGGGTTGCGGCCAGAAGCTTATGCTCCAGATGGGTTAGTGGAGGCTTTCTCCGTAATAGGTACTAAAGAATTTGCCCTCGGTGTGCAATGGCATCCAGAGTGGAAGGTGAGCGAAAATCCGTTTTACCTCTCCCTTTTCAATGCCTTCGGTGATGCATGCCGACGTAGGGCTACAACTCGAGTGAAATAATAATGAATAAGCTAATCGCTTTTTTAAAAGAACGAAAAATCACAGAAGTCGAATGTGTTATCAGTGACATGACTGGCATCGCCCGCGGCAAGATTGCACCAGTCGATAAGTTTCTCGATGAAAAAGGCATGCGTTTGCCCGAAAGCGTGCTGTTACAAACCGTCACCGGCGATTTTGTGAATGAAGATGTTTACTACAGCTTGCTCGATGCAGCCGACATCGATTTTGTCTGTGTTCCCGATGAAAACGCTGTCTTTATGTTGCCTTGGACCATCGAAGCCACGGCGCAGGTGATCCACGATTGCTACGACAGAATGGGTAATCCGATTGAGCTGTCACCACGTAACGTACTGAAAAAAGTCTTGTCTCTCTATGACGAACAGGGCTGGGAACCGGTTATCGCTCCTGAAATGGAGTTCTATTTGACCCGTCGTAGTGACGACCATGATTTACCCCTAAAGCCACCTATTGGCCGTTCAGGTCGCCCCGAAGCGGGTCGCCAGTCTTTCTCTATCGATGCTGCCAACGAATACGATCCTATGTTTGAAGACATGTATGATTGGTGTGAGCTTCAAGGTTTAGATATCGATACCTTAATCCATGAAGATGGCCCAGCTCAGATGGAGATTAACTTCAGCCACGGCAATCCATTGTCCCTTGCTGATCAAGTGTTTATCTTTAAACGCACCTTGCGCGAAGCGGCACTGAAGCACGATGTTTGCGCTACCTTTATGGCTAAACCTGTGACTGACGAACCTGGTAGTGCAATGCACATTCACCAGAGTGTGATCAATAAAGAGACGGGCAAAAATATTTTCACCAATGAAGATGGCACTAAGAGCCAGTTATTCTTGGGATATATTGCCGGTCTGCAAAAATTCATCCCTGAGTTGCTGCCGCTGATGGCGCCCAATGCAAACTCTTTCCGTCGTTTCCTACCCGGTACTTCGGCGCCAGTGAACTTAGAGTGGGGCGATGAAAACCGCACCTGTGGATTACGTATTCCCGAGTCTTCGCCACAAAACCGTCGTATCGAAAACCGGATTCCCGGTGCCGATGCAAACTGTTATTTGGCCATTGCCGCGAGCTTATTGTGTGGTTATATCGGTATGGTTGAGGAGCTAAAACCTTCTACGCCAGTGCAAGGTAAAGCCAACGAAAGCCGCAGCAACAACACCCATTGTTTACCGCTTACCTTAGAAGAAGCCTTAGCGGCGATGGAAGAAAGTGATGCCTGTAAGGAGTATTTAGGTGAAGCCTTCACCACAGGTTTTGTGGCGGTGAAACAGGCTGAACTTGAAAACTTCCGCCGTGTGGTCAGTTCATGGGAACGTGAATTCCTATTGCTCACTGTGTAATGTTTTTGGATTAAGTGCACTAGCTGTGTTACCGCGTTAACCCAAGGAAAACTGAGGTTAACGTCGGTCATCCCAAGACTGAGCTTTGCACTGTTTTAGTGATATTGCACCCAACCGGTGCAACTCACTTGTTAAATAATCTGATGGTTTTTAATGGCTTGTTGATTAAAGTGATTATTCAATTCAGATGTGTGTCCGCAAGAAAAGTGAAATAGGCCTAACTGTTTTAAGTCGCTCGTTTGCTAGAGTCGCTAACTAATTGTTAGTCATATTTAAAATGTGTTTTATCTTAGTGGTTTTTGCGATTGCTTAGGGACTTGAGGCATTTGCCTTAATGTTGCAATATGTATAAGCAGTGTCATATCTAGTCTAATTTTTTGAGTGTTAATGCAATACTGATGCCTCGAAAATTTGGCACGAAACCTGATACTTAACAAATTGCAGCAAGATATAAAGCTGGCATGGATCCCGTGCCGTAGAGACTGCCGATGCGGTTTGTAAGGTGTAGCATTGGTCGAAAATAACAACAATATCCGGATAGCCCGGTGACACAATGTCAGAATTTGCTTAAGCAATTCTGCTACCCGAGAAAGGAGAAAGCATGAAGCTATTTAATAAGATGACCACTCTAGCTCTGGTCACTGCGAGCGTATTAGCGAGCGCAGCGGCCCAAGCGGAAGAAGTGGTTCGCGTGTATAACTGGTCAGATTATATCGCGGAAGATACCTTAGAAAACTTCAAGAAAGAAACGGGCATTCGGGTAATTTACGATGTGTTCGATAGTAACGAAGTGCTTGAGGCTAAATTACTGTCTGGTCGTAGTGGCTACGATATCGTTGTCCCTTCTAACCATTTTCTCGCTAAGCAAATCAAAGCGGGTGCTTTCAAACCTTTAGACCGCGCTAAGCTACCTAACTTCAAAAATTTAAATCCTGCTCTGATGAAGCTACTTGAGAAAGCCGATCCGGGTAACCAGTATGCCGTGCCTTATTTATGGGGAACCAATGGTATTGGTTACAACATAGATAAAGTGAAAGCGGCTGTGGGTGAAGATGCGCCATTTAACTCAATGGAACTGATCTTCAATCCTAAATATGCTGAAAAAATCTCTAAGTGTGGTTTTGCTATGCTGGACTCTGCCGACGATATGGTGCCTCAAGCACTGATTTATTTAGGTTTAGATCCCAACAGTTCCAACCCAAGCGATTATGAAAAAGCCGGTGAGTTACTGGAAAAAATCCGTCCTTACGTGACCTATTTCCACTCATCCCGCTACATTTCTGACTTAGCAAACGGTGATATTTGTGTGGCCTTTGGTTTCTCTGGTGACGTATTCCAAGCTAAAGCACGTGCTGAAGAGGTGGGTAATGGCAATAAGATTGGTTACTCGATTCCAAAAGAAGGCGCTAACCTGTGGTTTGATATGTTAGCTATCCCTGCGGATTCAACTAACGCAGATAATGCACTGACGCTGATTAACTATTTCCTCCGTCCAGAAGTCATAGCGCCTATCTCTAACTATGTGGCCTATGCTAACCCGAACGATCCTGCACAACCTCTGGTTGATGAGGCTATCCGCACCGATCCCGCGATTTATCCACCACAAGAAGTGTTAGATAAACTTTATATTGGTGAAATCCGTCCTTTGAAAATCCAACGCGTATTAACCCGTGTTTGGACCAAAGTGAAGTCAGGACAATAGTCGATAAGGGGCAAGCCTAGCTTGCCCCTAGCTTGCCCCTAGCTTGGCAGACTTGCTATGTCCAATCCTATGCATAGTTCATCCACGTATAGGATTTGACACAGTTTGGTTAACCTCTTTTCATTCATTAATCGTGTTGAACCCAGAGTTTGAGCGTATTGACGCATCATTTTCGGGTGGAGAAGTACTATGGCAATCACCTCGGGCGTCACCAATAAACCGACAACAAAGACGCAAGAAAAAGTACTGCTCAGAATTGAGCGGGTAAGCAAGTTATTCGATGACGTACGGGCTGTCGACGACGTGTCATTAACCATCAATAAAGGCGAAATCTTTGCTTTACTCGGCGGCTCTGGCTCGGGTAAGTCGACGTTATTGCGTATGTTAGCGGGATTTGAAAAGCCCACCTCTGGCCGTATTTTCCTCGATGGCGAAGACATCACAGATTTACCCCCATACGAACGTCCGATCAATATGATGTTCCAATCCTATGCTCTGTTTCCCCACATGACAGTGGCGCAAAACATTGCCTTTGGTTTGAAGCAAGACAAGTTACCTAAGGCCGAAATTGAGCAGCGCGTACAAGATATGCTCAAGCTAGTACACATGGAGCAATACGGTAAACGTAAGCCGCATCAGTTATCCGGTGGTCAACGTCAGCGTGTAGCCTTGGCTCGTTCACTGGCAAAAAGGCCGAAATTATTACTGCTCGATGAGCCTATGGGCGCATTGGACAAAAAACTGCGTACTCAGATGCAACTCGAAGTGGTTGAAATTCTTGAGCGTGTTGGTGTGACCTGCGTGATGGTGACCCACGATCAAGAAGAAGCCATGACAATGGCGGGACGCATTTCCATTATGAGCGACGGTTGGATTGCCCAAACAGGCTCGCCCATGGACATTTACGAAAGCCCGAACAGCCGCATGATTGCCGAGTTTATCGGCACTGTTAACTTGTTTGGTGGCGCGATTGAAGTGGATGAAGTCGACCATTTGATCATTAAACCTAATGAGTTGGCTCAATCTTTTTATGTCGGTTACGGTGTGTCGACCAACGTAGAAGACAAGAATGTGTGGCTCGCTGTGCGTCCCGAAAAGACCATCATTAGCCGTGAACAGCCTGAAGGTCAGTACAACTGGGCGAAAGGAATCGTACACGATATCGCGTATTTAGGTGGTATTTCAGTGTATTACATTCGTTTAGAGAATGGTCAAATCGTACAGTGCAGTATGACTAACCGTGAACGCCGCGCCGATCATGCCACATGGGATGACGAAGTGTTCATCAGTTGGGAGGACACCAGTGGCGTGGTGTTAAGATCATGAAGATACCGACTAAATTAAAGTGGCTCAAAGGCCGCATTTGGACCATAGGCATACCCTATGCTTGGCTGTTATTGTTCTTCGCCTTGCCATTTGCGATTGTCCTTAAACTGAGTTTTTCGACGGCGGCGATTGCGATCCCACCCTATGAGGCCACGTTCCAATATGCCGATGATGTGTTAAATATCTTCCTGCATTTTGGTAACTATTTGATGTTGCTCGATGATTCGCTGTATTACATGGCGTATCTCAGCTCATTGAAAATGGCGTTAATTTCGACCATCGGCTGTTTGATTATTGGCTATCCAATGGCCTATGCCATTGCCCGTGCCCCAGCGCGTTTGCAAACTGTATTGCTGCTGTTAGTCATGTTGCCTTCTTGGACCTCATTTTTAATCCGGGTTTACGCTTGGATGGGGATCTTAAGTAACACAGGGATCATCAACCATTCGCTGATGTGGCTGGGAATCATCTCTGAGCCGTTACAAATCCTCAATACCAATATTGCCGTGTATATCGGCATCATCTATGCGTATTTACCTTTTATGATTTTGCCCTTGTACGCCACCTTAGTGAAACTCGATATGAGTTTGATTGAAGCCGCGTCTGACTTAGGCTCAAGCCGTTTAAATACCTTCTGGAAAATCACTTTTCCGCTGTCAAAAAGCGGTGTGATTGCCGGTTCTATGTTGGTGTTTATTCCTGCCGTGGGTGAGTTTGTGATCCCTGAGCTACTCGGTGGTCCAGATTCCTTAATGATAGGTCGAGTCTTATGGCAAGAATTCTTCAATAACCGCGACTGGCCTGTGGCTTCGTCACTGGCGATTGTAATGCTGGGCTTATTGATTATTCCTATTACCTTATTCCATCGCTATCAGGCGCGTAGTTTGGAGAAAGACCTATGAAAAAGTTAAGTTTTTCTTCAGCGATGTTGTGGTTTGGCTTGTTCTTCCTGTATGCACCTATGTTAGTGCTGGTGATTTACTCCTTTAACGACTCTAAATTAGTGACGGTATGGGGCGGATTTTCACCTAAATGGTATGGCGAGTTATTTCAAGACCAACAGATTTTAGACGCAGTATGGACCAGTTTGCGGATAGCGTTTTATAGCTCAACCATGGCGGTGATTATCGGCACTATGGCGGCCTTTGTGATGACGCGCTTTAAGCGTTCATGGGCGAAGCTGACATTATCGAACATGATCACAGCACCACTGGTTATGCCAGAGGTGATCACGGGTCTGTCTTTGCTACTGCTATTTGTGCACATGGCCGACTTGTTTGGTTGGCCTAAAGAGCGCGGCATGTTGACCGTGTGGATTGCGCATTCGACCTTCTGCGCTGCCTATGTAGCTGTGGTTGTGTCGTCAAGATTGCGCGAGCTGGACATGTCTATCGAAGAAGCGGCAATGGACTTAGGCGCAACCCCGCTTAAGACCTTCTTCCTCATCACAGTGCCTATGATTTCGCCGGCGCTGGTGGCGGGTTGGTTGTTGTCATTCAGTTTGTCCTTAGACGATTTAGTGATCGCAAGCTTTGCCTCGGGCCCAGGTGCAACGACGCTACCTATGGTGGTGTTCTCCTCAGTACGTTTAGGGGTTTCGCCTAAGATCAACGCCTTAGCGACACTGATCATTCTGTGTGTTTCGTTAATCGCCTTCTTGTCTTGGTATATGGCAAGGCGGGCAGAGAAACGCGACCGCACACCGATGAACTAGTTTGCTTAATCTTGGGGTGGCTTTGGTATCGCCAAAGCCACCCTTGTTAATTGTCACCGCTCCCATCATCCGCTTCGCTTTGCAGGCCAGTTCTGCTACTCGACACCATTAGCATGACATCGCTAAGCTTAAGTAGCATGACATCATTGAGCTTAAGATTATTGCGTGTTTGAAATATCAAACAAAATGTAAATTATTGCGCGTATCTGGCTAGTGTTTCGTTTTCTGAAGGTGTAGGATGTGATGGCTGTTTAAAATAATGAACATTAGAATTCAAGGGAACAACATGTCTGCCATAGCTCACGCTGGATCATATTATGCGGCATCGGCCAACGATAAGGTTGAACGTCCGCGCCTACAGGAATCGATTGAAGCCGATGTTTGTGTGATTGGCGCGGGTTATACGGGCCTTTCTGCTGCGCTACATTTATTAGAATCTGGCTTTAGTGTGGTGGTGTTAGAAGCCGCTCGCATTGGCTGGGGCGCCTCGGGCCGTAATGGCGGACAAATCGTCAATAGCTTTAGCCGTGATATTGATACTATTGAAAAAACAGTCGGCAAAGAACAAGGTAAACTCTTTGGCCAAATGGCCTTTGAGGGCGGAAAAATCATCCGCGATCGGATTGCTAAGTACAACATTCAATGCGATCTCAAAGATGGCGGCGTGTTTGCTGCGATGAACGAAAAACAAATGGGTCATCTGCGCCATCAAAAGCAACTGTGGGAAAGCCACGGTCATGTTAATCAGCTCGAACTCCTCGATGCCAAAGGCATTCGCGGTGTGGTAAATACTGAGCGCTATGTCGGTGGTCTACTCGATAAAAGCGGCGGCCATATTCACCCGCTTAACTTAGCTCTTGGCGAAGCGCGCGCGGTCGAATCCCTCGGTGGCAAGATTTATGAAGACTCAGCAGTGCTGAGTGTCGATGAAGGCGATAGCCCAGTTGTGCATACGGCGCAGGGCAGTGTTAAAGCCAAGTTTGTGGTCGTGGCGGGTAATGCTTATTTAGGCAAGTTATTACCAGAACTGCAGGCGAAATCTATGCCCTGCGGCACGCAAGTGATAACCACAGAGCCCTTGAATGACGATCTAGCGGCGAGTTTATTACCGCAGGATTACTGCGTCGAAGACTGTAACTATCTGCTCGATTATTTCCGTCTGTCTGGCGACAAGCGGATGATTTACGGCGGCGGCGTAGTGTATGGCGCCCGCGATCCGGCGGATATCAAATCGATCATTATTCCGAATATGCTCAAAACCTTCCCGCAATTAAAAGATGTGAAGATTGATTATGCGTGGACAGGTAACTTTCTGCTAACGCTATCGCGCCTGCCACAGGTCGGTCGTATCGGTAAGAATATCTATTATTCACAGGGTTGCAGTGGCCATGGTGTCACTTATACCCATCTGGCGGGCAAGTTACTGGCCGAAATGCTCAACGGCCAAGCCACGCGCTTCGATGCCTTTGCTGCATTGCCACATTATCCATTCCCCGGTGGTCACGCACTTCGCGTCCCTTTTAGTGCTATCGGAGCTTGGTATTACACTTTGAGAGACAAATTAGGTATCTAGTCTGTTTCATTTATTTTCATTCGAGGCAAGTGATTGCCTCACTAATGCGAGGACGTCCTTGTGTTGCTAAAAGATCCGAGTTTGCTGCGTCAACAATGTTATATCAATGGCCAGTGGTGTGATGCCGAGTCGAAAGAGACTGTTGCCATCGCCAATCCTGCTACGGGCGCTGTGATTGCAAGCGTCCCTGTAATGGGGCAAGTCGAAACCCAAGCTGCGATTAAAGCGGCGGAAGCGGCGCTGCCAGCTTGGCGAGCGCTTACAGCCAAAGAGCGCGGCGCTAAGTTAAGGCGTTGGTTTGAATTACTCAATGAAAACAGTGATGACTTAGCATTGCTCATGACGACTGAGCAGGGTAAGCCGCTGGCAGAAGCTAAAGGTGAAGTAACCTATGCCGCTTCGTTTATCGAGTGGTTTGCCGAAGAAGCGAAACGTATCTATGGCGATACCATTCCCGGGCATCAAGGGGATAAACGCTTGATGGTGATTAAGCAGCCCGTTGGCGTAACGGCGGCGATTACGCCGTGGAACTTCCCTGCGGCTATGATCACTCGCAAAGCGGCTCCGGCTCTCGCTGCGGGTTGTACTATGGTGGTTAAGCCTGCGCCGCAAACGCCGTTTACCGCATTAGCCTTGGCCGAACTTGCCGAGCGTGCGGGCATTCCGGCAGGGGTGTTCAGTGTGGTCACAGGCGATGCCGTCGCGATTGGTAATGAAATGTGCAGCAACCCGATAGTGCGTAAGCTGTCGTTCACTGGCTCGACCAATGTCGGCATTAAGCTGATGGAGCAATGTGCGCCAACTCTTAAAAAATTATCTTTAGAATTAGGCGGTAATGCGCCATTTATCGTGTTTAACGATGCCAATATCGATGCCGCTGTCGAAGGCGCCATGATCGCTAAGTACCGTAATGCCGGCCAAACCTGCGTCTGCGCAAACCGCATTTATGTGCAAGACGGTGTATACGACGAGTTCGCCTTAAAACTCAGCACAGCTGTGGGCAAGCTCAAAGTCGGAGAGGGCATCAAGGAGGGCGTCACAACGGGCCCGCTGATCAATGCCGCCGCGGTCGAAAAAGTGCAAAGTCACCTTGTCGATGCCATTGCCAAAGGCGCATCTGTGGTCGCTGGCGGCAAAGTCCATGACCTTGGCGGTAATTTCTTCGAGCCAACCGTGCTCACTAATGTTGATAAAAGCATGCGTGTCGCCCGTGAAGAAACCTTTGGTCCACTCGCGCCGCTGTTTAAATTCAGCGATGTCGACGATGTGATTAAACAAGCTAACGATACGGAATTTGGCCTCGCCGCCTATTTCTATGGTCGCGATATTTCACTGGTGTGGAAAGTCGCCGAAGCCTTGGAATACGGCATGGTTGGGGTCAACACTGGCTTGATTTCGACGGAAGTGGCCCCCTTTGGTGGGATGAAATCCTCTGGACTGGGCCGCGAAGGTTCTAAGTACGGCATCGAAGAATATTTAGAAATGAAGTACATCTGCATGTCCGTTTAATACGGTCCGATTTGGCGTGTGAGGAACACTAAATGACAACAACCAATGATTCATTGATGGCACGTCGCCAAGCCGCAGTTGCGGGTGGTGTCGGGCAAATTCACCCAATCTTTACCGCGCGCGCCGAAAACGCGACCGTGTGGGATGTTGAAGGGCGCGAGTTTATCGATTTTGCGGGCGGCATTGCTGTGCTTAATACCGGTCATCTTCACCCTAAAGTGAAGGCGGCGGTTGCGGCTCAGCTGGATAATTTCTCCCACACTTGTTTTATGGTGCTCGGTTACGAGAGCTATATCCAAGTGTGTGAAAAGCTCAATCAATTGGTGCCAGGGGATTTTGCCAAGAAGACGGCATTATTCACTAGTGGTTCAGAAGCGGTTGAAAACGCAGTTAAAGTGGCGCGTGCCTATACCAAACGTGCTGGCGTGATTGCGTTTACGTCTGGCTACCATGGTCGCACTATCGCAGCCTTAGCACTGACCGGTAAAGTCGCGCCTTACAGTAAAGGTATGGGGCTGATGTCGGCGAATGTGTTCCGCGCCGAATTCCCCTGCGATATGCACGGCGTGTCCGATGATGATGCCATGGCCTCGATTGAACGTATCTTTAAAAATGATGCCGAGCCAAGTGATATTGCCGCCATTATTTTAGAGCCAGTGCAGGGCGAGGGTGGTTTCTACGCTGCATCACCCGCCTTTATGCAGCGGTTGCGCGCATTATGCGATCGTGAAGGCATTATGCTGATCGCCGATGAAGTGCAAACGGGGGCAGGCCGTACCGGCACTTTCTTTGCCATGGAGCAAATGGGCGTGAGTGCAGATATCACTACTTTTGCTAAATCTATCGCGGGTGGTTTCCCTCTTTCGGGCATTACTGGCCGCGCGCAAGTGATGGATGCCATTGGTCCGGGTGGTCTTGGCGGTACTTATGGAGGCAGCCCGTTAGCGTGTGCCGCAGCGCTTGCTGTCATTGAAGTGTTTGAAGAAGAAAAGCTGTTAGATCGTGCTAATACCATAGGTGAGCGCATTAAGTCTGCATTGAATGTGATGCAAGTTGAACATGCACAAATCGCCGATGTGCGTGGTTTAGGCGCGATGATCGCTATCGAATTGATGGATGATGGCAAGCCTGCGCCGCATTATTGCGCGCAAGTGTTGGCTGATGCCCGTGACCGAGGATTGATTTTATTATCCTGCGGCACTTACGGTAATGTGCTGCGTATTTTGGTGCCATTAACCGCGCCGGATGCACAAATTGATGCAGGCCTTGGTATCCTCAAAGCCAGCTTCGATGCCGTACTGAAAAGCTAATATTGCTTTGATATAAAAGCTGTTTTAGATGACAGTTTTACATAATGAAAATCCCGCTTCGGCGGGATTTTTTATGGAAGTGGCGATTGTTTTGGCGTTTGCCATTTTTACTGCCAATGGCTTTCAGCACGAGTCAGTTTACTGAATGGCTACTGTTTAATCTCCATTAGGATCTGCAGCGCTTTTTTGCGTTTATCAAGGTCGTACAAGTCATTGGTAAAGATAAACTCATTCACGCCAAGTTCTTTGACGATCATTTCCAAACGATGCTTAATCGTCGCTGGACCGCCAATGACAGATAAACCTAAGAAATTATCGACATAGGTTTCTTCCTGCGCGCTCCATAAGCCATCCATCGTTTCAACCGGAGGTTTTAACCATAACTCGTGACCACGGATAAGCGCCAGTACGCGCTGTTTCGAGGTCGTGCCCAGAAATTGCGCCTCTTCATCAGTGTCGGCAGCAACGAGCGGCAAACCTAACATCACATAGGGCTTATCAAGCACTTGAGAAGGTTTAAAGTCGCGGCGATAGATTTCAATCGCATCGTAAAGAAAACGTGGGGCAAAGTGGCCCGCAAACACATAGGGCAAACCGCGCTGCGCCGCTAATTGTGCGCTAAAGAGACTCGAACCCAATAACCAAATCGGCACATTAGTGCCTTCTCCAGGAATCGCTCGCACCGCATGGCGACCATTGTAAGGGCCGAGTAAGGTTTGTAATTCACTGATTTCTTCAGGGAATTGTTCGGCGCGACTGGTATCGCGGTTCAGTGCTCTGCTGGTAATTTGATCACTGCCGGGCGCTCGACCAAGACCTAAATCAATGCGGCCGGGATAGAGGCTTTCTAGCGTACCAAACTGCTCCGCAACCACTAACGGTGCGTGGTTGGGTAGCATAATCCCCCCTGAGCCAACACGAATACGCTGGGTATTACCGGCAATGTAACCTATTAATACTGAGGTCGCCGCGCTGGCGATACCGGGCATATTGTGGTGTTCGGCAAACCAAAAACGATTAAAGCCGAGGCGATCGGCTTCCTTGGCATACTGCAAACTGTTGTGCAGCGTTTCACCCACAGTCGAACCTTGGCGCATGGGCGCGAGTTCCAATAGCGAGAAGGGAATATCGGCCAATAATGATGTCGGTTGTGACATAGTGTCTCCAAGTGACTGCCGTCTTTTGCTAGCGAAAACAAGCGTTGCTAACAGTGTTAGTCGCATTGCTAGTGGCATTGTTAGGCGCATAGCGAAGAACAAGCGTTAACGGCTCAGTCTTGATGAATAAAAAGGTATTCAGTGTTATTGATATGGGGCTAAGTACCGCGCTTCTCAAGCTTGAACGGTTAACTCTTTTCCCCTTCGTTATTTCATTAGTCATGTCAATTTGAGTTTGCACTTGAGCAGCGTTATTAAACCGAGTGCGTCTTGGTTCATACTTGCTTTGTAACAAATCGAGACGGTGAAGTCATCCCAGCGTGAGGGACGATAATGTGGAACTGAAGATCTTATTCTCAGCAACTCAGCGCTAGGCCTGTCACTGCGGGATTGGGTGAGGTTCGCTACAGCTCATTTGGTTATGAGTTGCAACACAAGGGTATAACTAAGTGAAGTGATAAAAAAACTGCCGATAGCAGGGCTATCGGCAGTTGATGTTATGCAATAGATAAATCGCTATTGTCAGTCGCGCATTACTGCTCGGCTTTCACATCCCTTAGCGATGCCGCAGCACTTTCATTCTCAGTATTATTATGTGAATGGTGAGTCTCAGTCAGGCGACGCATTAGCGGTAATACCGCAAGGGCGATAAAGGTACAAACCACAGCCGCGATACCCAATTTATTAAATAGGCTGGTGTATACGGGCAAGGTTTGCAGTGGATCGACTAAATCTTTTGGCACACTGGCGAAGTTAGCGACCACACCGCCCAGATACTGTGAAATACCTGAGGCGACGAAATAGGCTCCCATCATAAAGCCGCCCATACGCGCAGGTACGTAGCGGGCAATCATGGCAAGACCAAGACCACTCACCAGCAATTCGCCTAAAGAGTAAGAGGCATAGCCCCAGATCATGATCCATGAAGAAGTTTTACCGTTGACGGCGAATTGTCCGGCAAAGCCATAGATAAAGAAGCCGATAGCGACGACGGCAAAACCGAGGGCAAATTTCGCCGCGATAGAGAAGTCTTTATCATTGCGACCCGCCCACGAATAACTCCACGCCAAGATTGGACTTAACACCATAATCCATAATGGATTCAATGCTTGAAACTGGGCCGGTGACCAAGTCCACAAATGGGTACCAAAAATTTGGAAATCCCAGTCCACGTTACGTAATGCAAAGAGTGCAAGCGAGGTCGACATTTGTTGATAGAAGATAAAGAAGAACACGGTTTGAACTGTGAGGATCAGCGCCGCAATCAGTCCCGCTCGTTCACTGGTTTCGCTGGTGCGGATCAAGTGGAAGAAAATGGCCAATACGGCTACGCCAGCGGCGTAAACAAAGACACGGGCAACCGCTTCATATTCCAAAATAATGGCCGAAGCTACTACTGACAACGCGGCCAGAGCTAATACTATCGCGAGGCTTTTCTTGTTCACTGGGCGAGTATCAGGCTCAGAACCGTAATGGACTAAACTCTTACGCATAAGTGCATAGTTGCCTAAACCCACCAATATGCCGACACAACACACGGCAAAGGCGGCATGCCAGCCAAACTCGTTGCCATACTGGGCGTTGACATAATCTTTAATCCAAGGCGTCAGCAACATAGAGAAGGTCGAGCCAACGTTGACCGCCATATAATAGATGGTAAACGCACTGTCGATTTTAGAATCGTCACCTTCGTAAATTTTACGAACTAAGTTACCGGCATTGGGTTTGAACAGGCCGTTACCGACCACAATCACACCGAGCGCCGAAAACATAAACCACGTATTTTCAGTGGGTACGGCCATCAGCGCATAACCCAGAGACAAAATCCCCGCGCCGAGCAGCATAGTGCGTTTAGTGCCGAGGATCTTATCCCCAACCCAGCCACCTATCGCCGGTGATACATAAATGAGCGCCGCACAGGCACTCCATACTAAGTTTGCCCGTGAGTCATCAAAGCCAAGGCGCTGCACCATAAAGTACACAATCAGCGCTTGCATGCCGTAATAACCAAAGCGTTCCCATAATTCGATAAGAGACACAGTCATAAATGAATGTGTTTTACTTACCGGAGCAGTCCCAATAGTCATATCGCTTGCTTCCAACATTGTTGTTTTAATATTTGAGCTCAAAAGTATAAGGCGATAACCCAAGCAAACCAATGGCAGAGACTGGCAAAACAGACTTTGTTACAAATGAATTGATAAATTTTAATGTGTGTTTAAGGCTTTGGGCGGTGTTAACAACGATTTTTGGCGCGCAGATAAACCCTGCTAAAACTTAGGTCGTCAGCGTCAGCCACACATAAAGCTTTATGTATCGTTCAGTTAGCGGACTGAGGGTTTAATTTTTTCAGACATAGTTATTATCTTATCAACTCAATACGTTCGAGTGATAAACTTAACAAGGCCTTTTAAGAAAGCGACTTAACATTGTCAGTTGAAAGACCTGAATTTAACTCATTCGACAGTCCGCTAATGTGAAACAGAGAATGCAGAATTGGCAACAATTTAAACCGTAATTTTGTGAGAAGATAATGATATATGGCTCATTTTTAGCGGCAGCTCGTCACGTTAGCATGATTATTTTGAGTTTTAACCTTTCCATCAGTTGCTGTGTTAATAGATAAACTGATAATGGTAAGTATTTATCAACTAACCTATTTTGATTATATTGAGGTTGATTGTGTTAGAGCAGAGGGCATAGTGCGTTTGGCTATCCTAATTTAGATAACTTTAAAATTAAGATTTTTACTTCCGTAGAGTCCCTACATTTACAGGAATGTATCAAGCTGTTAATGAGCCGATTTGCGTTAAATATATTGAGATGGAGTAAGTTGATGTTACGAATTGGTATCGATCTTGGCGGCACAAAAATCGAGTTAGTCGCATTGGATGACGCTGGTAAAGAAGTGTTTCGTAAACGCATCCCAACGCCAAGAGAATATGTTGCGACAGTCGATGCGTTAGTCGCACTCGTGACAGAAGTCGAAGAGAGCCTGCAACAAACCGCCACGATAGGCATAGGTATTCCAGGGGTGATTTCTCCTTTTACTGGCCTAGTTAAAAATGCCAATTCAACGTGGATCAATGGTCATCCCCTCGATGTCGATCTGGGCGCTCGATTAAACCGTAAGGTGAAAATCGCTAATGATGCGAACTGTTTTGCCGTATCAGAAGCGGTCGATGGCGCAGCTGCTGGTAAGTCTGTGGTCTTTGGCGCCATTATTGGTACTGGCTGCGGCGCTGGTATCGCCATCAAAGGCCAAGTGCATGATGGTGGTAATGGTATCGGCGGTGAGTGGGGTCATAATCCTTTACCTTGGATGAAAGCCGATGAATTTAATACCACGACGTGTTTTTGTGGTAACAGAGACTGCATCGAGACTTTTATATCTGGCACGGGCTTTGTACGCGATTTTCGCGCCGCAGGTGGTGTCGCTGACAGTGGTATTGAAATCGCCCAAATGATGCAAGCAGGCGATCCGTTGGCGACTCAAGCATTTGATCGCTTTATTGATCGTTTAGCCCGCTCATTGGCCCATGTGATCAATATGATGGATCCTGATGTAATCGTCCTTGGCGGTGGAGTCTCTAATATCGATGCCATTTACACTGAATTGCCAAAAGTTTTACCACTATATGTGGTTGGCCGTGAGTGTCACACTCCGGTTGTTAAAAACTGTTATGGCGCTTCATCGGGCGTGCGTGGTGCTGCTTGGTTGTGGGGACGCTAACTTTAGACTTAATTTGAAATAGTGTTTGAAATTAAAGGCCGAATTCATTTATTTGAATTCGGCCTTTTTTGATTTAGTCATTCAAAAGTTTTACATTTCATTAGCAAATCTTTATCTTAAGTGCTGGTAATTCTTATGCTAAGTGCTATTTTTAATGCTGGCTAGAAAGTATAAAAATGAATGAGATCAAAATAATTACGCCATTGTCGTTTTCTTGGGAGTTTACTCGATGAAGCATTTGTCCATCAGTACTAAGTTGTTGTGGATTACATCAGCATTATTTTTATCGATAGTGGCTATTTTATCTATCAGTTTATGGTGGACACTGTCGGCTCAAAACGCGCAATTATCTGATCAAGTTCAAAATACCCTACAAACTGAAACGCGGGATAAACTCGAAGCTCGCGCCGGTGAATATGGCGAAATGGTCGCTGGATTTATCAACGAAGCTTATCGTATTCCATTTTCTTTTGCGGGTATGCTGGAAAGCACAGCCGATGAATTACCTTTAAAACGCGACCGCTTAGAACTCGCAGTGGCGGCAGTACTAAAGAAGAATGCGCAAGTTTCTTCTATGTATGCCCAGTTCGAACCTAATGGTTATGATGGGCTCGACAGTGAGTTTTTGAATGTGAATGTTAGCCACAGTGTGGCGACATCGGGTGCGCTAGAGGTCTATTACACTCGTAATGACGATGGCACAGTGGAGCATAACCAAGTTGAAGATTCGGCAGAAAAGTACCTCACTAGCTTAAATGAGTTTGGGATCCGCGATGCAGAATGGTATTTATGCGGTAAAGAAACCTTAAAGCCCTGTTTAATGGAGCCGTACTTATACGAGATCACTCCAGGCAACAAAGCGTTAATGACCTCCTTGACAGTGCCTGTGCTTAAACATAAGCAATTTATCGGTGTAGTCGGTGTAGATGTAAACTTGCCCGTGTTTCAAACCCTTATCGATAAGTTATCCAAAAGCCTCTACGATGGACAAGCGAAGGTCACTTTGCTGAGCACCCGCGGTTTAGTGGTTGCAGCCAGTCATTACAGTAAAAAGGCGCGCCCCTTAGCTGAGTCGATAAATTCAACTCTCGCCTCGCAAATTATCTCCTTGCACAAGAATTCCGGCTATATGGTTAACGATGATGAAATTATTGTTGCCTACCCCATTAAGATCCCGCTAGCGAATGCCGAGTGGTCCTTGGTTATCCAAGTGCCGACAGCACAGGCCTATAAAAGCTCAATTGAGCTTAATAATGATATGGATGAGATGGCGACCTCTTTAGGCAGTTTGCTGCTGATAGTGGGGATTGTGGTATCGATTGCCGCTGTAATTACCATTAGCTTAGTGATCCGTAGCATTATCTCACCTTTGAAGCTGATCCAAGGCCGAGTGGAACATCTTGCGAGTGCCGATGGCGATTTAACACAATCGATTGAGGTTGATTCGCACGCTGAATTGATTGCGTTAGCGAAAGGTTTTAACTCCTTTATTTATAAACTTAAGGATTTGATTGCCGAACTTAAAACGCTTGCAAGTCGCTCTCAGGAAGAAAGCCAAGCCTCTGCCAAAATTGCCCAGCTCACCCGTGACAGTGTGAACCGCCAGTACGGCGAAATTGAGAGTGTGGTAACGGCTGTGAACCAAATGAGTGCCACCGCACTTGAGGTTGCTAAGGCATCAGAGCAAACGGCTGCAGAAACTGAAGCCATGTCGCGCAATATTCGTCACAGTGAAGAGAGCCTGACAAAGGCAATGGATTTCGTCGCGACTATGTCTCAGGAGTCAATGGAGGCTAAGCTAGCGGTGAGTAAAGTCGCCGACAGCAGCATGAACATCAGCCGTATTCTTGAGGTGATTAGCTCCATTGCTGCGCAAACTAACCTGTTAGCGCTCAATGCGGCAATTGAAGCGGCAAGGGCGGGCGAGCAGGGACGGGGCTTTGCTGTGGTGGCTGATGAAGTCCGTGCACTGGCATCTAAGACTCAAAGCTCGACGAACGACATTAGTACCCTTATCGATGCACTACAGAAAGAAGTCCAAAGTGCTTCTGGCATCATAGATAAAGGTGCTGAGCGGGCACAAATGGCCGTCTCTCAAACAGAGCAAGCGTTAAACTCATTGAACTCAATGGTGAGTCAGATTGGGGAAATCTCAGGTCAAGTGACCCATATTGCCGCCGCCGCAGAAGAGCAGAGCGCAGTGACTGAAGAGGTTAATCGTAATATCACCGGCATTTCTGATTCGGCTTCCGAACTTGCACGTCTTGCGGGCGAAGCACAGCAAAGCAGTGTGGTTCTCGCAAACTTAGTGAAGCAGCAGCATGAGCAGTTAGGTAAGTTAAAAACCTAGTACGTAGAGATTTACTAAATTAATGCATTGATTTTAATTAGGCTCTTTGATTGTGCTGCTGGTTAAACACTGATCAAAGGGCCTATCTTTATGGTGATGTTAACTAACAATACATAGGCAGAAGCCATAAAATAGTCAGCGAGCCAGCTGTATATGCATGGTGATTATACTGTGATTAGCAGGATAAATTTTTTAGATACAAAAAAGCCCATTTTTCAATGGGCTTTTTCGTTGAATCGGGTGGTGGCCCCTCACGGACTTGAACCGTGGACCTAACGATTATGAGTCGTGTGCTCTAACCAACTGAGCTAAGGGGCCGACTTAAGGTAATCGTCATTACCTGAAGCGGGTGGAAGTATACTAAGCTTACTTACGCTTGTCACCCGTGTTTTGGCTTGAAATACACACAACTGATTCAATTGGTTATCTGTTAATCAACTTAAATGTAATCGTCGCCTAAATTTAGGGCTTCGATACTGTGCTGATGTCGATATTAGCGTATGAGAGGCAATAAAAAGCCCTGCATAGGCAGGGCTTCAAATCTTACTTAGCTGACTTTAGGCTGGTAACGGCCTATTCATCTAGGAATGATTTTAAGATTTCTGAGCGTGAAGGGTGACGCAGTTTGCGCAGTGCCTTAGCTTCAATCTGACGAATACGTTCACGGGTTACGTCGAACTGCTTACCCACTTCTTCAAGAGTGTGGTCAGTGTTCATATCGATACCAAAACGCATACGCAGTACTTTCGCTTCACGGGCGGTTAGACCTGCTAACACTTCGTGTGTGGCGTTTTTCAAGCTTTCGCTGGTCGCTGAGTCCAGTGGTAGTTCGAGGGTCGTATCCTCGATAAAATCACCTAAATGCGAATCTTCATCGTCACCGATTGGAGTTTCCATGGAGATAGGTTCTTTGGCGATTTTCAGTACCTTACGGATCTTATCTTCCGGCATCATCATACGCTCAGCCAGTTCTTCAGGAGAAGGCTCGCGGCCCATTTCCTGTAGCATTTGGCGAGAGATACGGTTCAGCTTGTTGATCGTTTCGATCATGTGTACTGGAATTCGAATGGTACGCGCTTGGTCGGCAATAGAACGAGTAATCGCCTGACGGATCCACCAAGTTGCATAGGTCGAGAACTTGTAACCACGACGGTATTCGAATTTATCCACGGCCTTCATCAAGCCAATGTTACCTTCTTGGATTAAGTCCAAGAATTGCAGACCACGGTTGGTGTATTTCTTCGCGATAGAAATTACCAGACGTAAGTTTGCTTCAACCATTTCTTTCTTCGCACGGCGGGCTTTAGCTTCACCGATTGACATACGACGGTTGATGTCTTTAATGGCTGAAATCGCTAAGCCGGTTTCTTCTTCAACTGCTGCAAGCTTAGTACGACAACGGATCACGTCGTCTTCAACCATTCTTAGGCCTTCGGCATAAGGTTTAGTTGAGGCTTTTTCAGTGTTGAACCAATCGAGGTTGGTTTCGTTGCCAGTGAAGAATTTAACAAAATTTTTCTTCGGCATTTTGGCTTGTTCAACGCATAGTTTTAACACTAAACGTTCTTGAACACGCACGCGATCCATCATAGTGCGCATGCTTTTTACTAAACGGTCAAACTGTTTAGGTACTAAGCGGAATTCTTTGAAGATTTCACCAATTTCGAATAGTGCTTTTACCGATTCTGGGTGTTCACGGCCCTTAGCTTCGATAATTTTCAGTGCACTTTCGTAGGCGGTTCTCAGTTGAGCGAATCTTTCGCGTGCTTCTTCAGGATCTGGCCCTTTGTTGCCTTCTTCTTCATCTTCACTGTCTTCGTCATCATCTTCGTCATCTTCATCGTCCAGCTCTTCTTCAGATAATTCTGAGCCGATGTGAGTTGCTGTCGGTGCGACGTCTTCTTCGTCCGGGTTAACAAATCCAGAGATAATATCAGATAGGCGCAGTTCGTCGGCTTCAAATTGGTCGAATTGCTCAAGGATCATCGCGATCGCTTGCGGGTACTCGGCGACTGAACTTTGAACTGTGTTGATGCCTTCTTCGATGCGTTTGGCGATAACAATTTCGCCTTCGCGGGTCAGAAGCTCAACGGTACCCATTTCACGCATGTACATGCGCACGGGATCGGTTGTGCGGCCAAGTTCGCTTTCTACTGTTGCGAGTGCGGCAGCGGCTTCTTCAGCGGCATCTTCGTCTGTGTTGTCTTCCGACATCATCATGTCATCGGCATCTGGGGCTTCTTCGAATACCCGGATACCCATGTCATTTATCATCTGGATAATATCTTCGATCTGGTCAGAATCGACCATGTCTGCAGGTAAGTGATCGTTCACTTCTGCATAGGTTAAGTAACCTTGCTCTTTACCTTTGGCAAGCAACAGCTTAAGTTGCGACTGCGGAGTATGATCCATAGATATCATCCAAGTTGGGAAACTGTTACAACGACGGACACTTAGCATAAGCTAAGTGCCGCGCAAATCGTCAATTATAGCCGTGTGCACATGTCTGTGCTAGTCACTGGGACAGTGAATGAGGACATTTTTGCCTCAGTTTAACCCTTTCATGACTGAGATCAGCTTCGAGAGCTGCATCTTCTCTTCTTTAGTATGAGTCTGTTTTAGACTCAATTCCTGATATCGTTGTTCAATATATTGATTGTTCAACCAAACCAGGGTTTGTTTAAACTTTTCGAGCAAGTTTTCATCCGCCACTTGATGGTCCCATTGGGCCAATTTATGCAGAGTGCCGCTATAAGGGTGCTCTCTGAATTGTTCAAGTAGTTGTGCGCTGTTTAACGTTTGCTCTCGAGTCATCTCCAATAACAGTGGCAGCAATTCTATGCCTGGCATCTGCAAGTGGGCGAGTGCGGGTTGTGGGGGTAAACCCATACCCAGTTTAGGATGTTGTACTAGCAATGCGATGGCGAGTCGCAAGGGTGTACCGCGTCCTTTTAATCCTTTATTTGCCATTGGTTTAGCTTGTTTCACGCTAAAGCCTAGCTTCTTTTTCATATCTTCTGAGCTGTTCATTCCTAACTTGTGAGCTAAGTTCTCAAGTAGTAAATTTTGCAGCACAGTGTCTTGAATTTTTTCAATTAAGATAAAAGCTTGTTTCGCTAAGTTGCCTTTATCTGTACCGTATTTTGTCGCTAACGTATCAAATAGAAACTCGGGTAGTGCAATGGCTGAAACCATTAAGGTTTCAAATGCATCTTTACCAATCTTACGTACCATAGAATCAGGATCTTCGGCCTGAGGCAGGAACATAAATCGCACTTGATCGCCTGGCTTTAATAATGGCAATGCCGTTTCCAAGGCACGCCAAGCCGCTTCAGTACCCGCTCTGTCACCGTCGTAACAGCAAACCACTTCTTTAGCGCTGCGCAGCAAAAGCTGAAATTGCTCCGCTGTAGTCGAAGTGCCTAATGACGCGACGGCATAATCGACACCAAATTGCGCCAATGCCACCACATCCATATAGCCTTCAACGATCAGCACTTTGTCCGGATCGCGATGGCGTTGCTTTAGTTCATAAAGACCATAAAGCTCATTGCCCTTATGAAATATGGGCGTTTCTGGAGAATTCAAGTATTTGGGTGTGCCATCACCTAAAACTCTGCCGCCAAAACCAATGACTCGTCCGCGCCTGTCGCGGATAGGAAACATCAGGCGGTCACGAAATCTGTCGTAACGTTTACCACTGTCGTTACTAATTAACATACCCGCAGTGAGTAATTTATCCTGCGCATCCTGATTCTGACGATAGCGGCCCAATAAGCCGTCCCAACCGTCTGGCGCAAAGCCAATACCAAAATGTTCGACTACATCATCGGATAAACCGCGATAGGCAAGATAATCGATAACTTTTTGTTTATCTTGGTGTTGTCTAAGTTGGTTTTGAAAGTAAAGGCTCGCTTCTTCCATGAGTTGGTATAAGTCACGACTTAAACCGTCATCATGTCGCTTGCCTGTGCCTTGTTCTCTGGGAACCTCTAATCCAAGCTGGCCCGCCAAATCTTCAATGGCATCAATAAAATCGAGTCGGTCATACTCCATCACAAAATCGATGGCGTTGCCGTGAGCACCGCAGCCAAAGCAATGATAGAACTGTTTATCACGGCTGACGGTAAACGAAGGTGATTTTTCACTATGAAAAGGACAACAGGCCGAGTAGTTCTTACCCGCCTTTTTCAAGGGCACCTTACGATCGATAAGTTCGACTATGTCAGTGCGAGCGATTAGCTCATTGATAAAATCACGAGGTATTGCCATTGAGTGCTTAAAATCCCGCCTTGCGCGAATTTAAACAAACAAGCCGCGCATAGGCACGGCTTGTTCATACAGTGAAACGCTAATTATTGCAATTTTGCACGGATCATAGCGCCGATAGCGCCCATGTCTGCACGTCCTTGCACTTTAGATTTCAATGCTCCCATTACTTTGCCCATATCCGCCATGGCGGATGCACCTACTTCTACAATAGTTGCATCGATGAGCGCCGCGACTTCCGCCTCTGTAAGAGGGGTAGGCAGGAAAGCTTCAATAACTTGAATCTCTGCTGCTTCCACGTCGGCTAACTCGTTACGACCCGCTGCTTCAAATTGAGCAATCGAGTCACGACGTTGTTTCACCATTTTGGTTAAGACCGCTATAACCTGTTCATCAGTCAGAGATTCGCGGGTATCCACTTCAATCTGTTTGATGGCGGCTAATGCCATACGAATAGTGCTCAAGCGCGCCTTCTCTTTGGCGATCATGGCCTGCTTCATGTGGTCTTTTAGCTGATCAATTAGGCTCATATGAGATTAATATAAACGTACGCGACGTGCGTTTTCGCGAGAAAGCTTCTTAGCTAAACGTTTAACTGCAGCTGCTTTTGCGCGCTTACGTGCAGTAGTTGGCTTCTCGTAGAATTCACGAGCACGCACGTCGGCTAAAATACCAGCTTTTTCACAAGAGCGCTTGAAACGACGCAGAGCTACGTCGAATGGTTCGTTTTCACGTACTTTAATAATTGGCATACGCCATCACCCCTTAGGTGTAGGTTGTTCTGGTTCAATTGCTCGAACCAAGTCTATTTAAAATGGTGCGGAATTTTATACCGAGACACCTAGGCTTGTAAAGCCCTAAAACTGAGCTTAGTCCTATAGTGTACTCAATATGGCTTGTGCGGCTGGAGTAATCGAGCACTTGCAGGTAGAATTAGCGCCCTTTTAGTTAGCAATTGATGAGACACCATGCGGGTTCTAGGTATTGAAACATCCTGTGACGAGACAGGTATCGCCGTCTATGACGATGAGCTGGGCTTATTGTCGCACACTTTATACAGTCAGGTTAAGCTGCATGCTGACTATGGTGGTGTGGTGCCTGAACTGGCGTCACGTGACCATGTGCGCAAAATTGTGCCGCTTATTCGTCAAGCGCTGAAAGATGCAAATACTGAAATGGCTGATCTCGACGGGATTGCCTACACCAAGGGCCCAGGTTTAATTGGTGCTTTGCTTGTCGGCGCCTGTGTAGGGCGGTCACTGGCGTTTGCTTGGGACAAGCCTGCTATCGGTGTGCATCATATGGAAGGACATCTACTGGCGCCTATGCTCGAAGATGACGCGCCTGAGTTCCCCTTTGTGGCCTTATTGGTCTCTGGTGGCCATTCTATGTTGGTTAAAGTCGATGGAATTGGCCGCTATGAAGTATTAGGCGAGTCTGTTGATGATGCCGCGGGTGAAGCATTCGATAAAACAGCTAAGTTAATGGGGCTGGATTATCCCGGTGGTCCGCGTTTAGCAAAGCTTGCTGCTAAAGGTTTACCTGCAGGGTATAAATTCCCGCGACCTATGACCGATAGACCAGGACTCGACTTTAGTTTTTCGGGTTTAAAAACCTTTACCGCCAATACCATTGCTGCTGAACCTGACGATGAGCAAACGCGCGCCAATATTGCCCGTGCCTTTGAAGAAGCCGTGGTCGATACGCTAGCGATTAAATGTCGCCGCGCACTGAAGCAAACTGGCTATAACCGCTTAGTGATTGCCGGTGGCGTGAGTGCAAATACGCGCTTAAGGGAAACCTTGGCAGAAATGATGGGCTCTCTAGGTGGAAAAGTATTTTATCCTCGCGGTGAGTTCTGTACTGATAACGGCGCCATGATTGCCTTTGCTGGATTGCAGCGTTTAAAGGCGGGGCAGTACGAAGATTTAGCGGTAAAAGGTCAACCTCGATGGCCATTAGATACCTTGCCACCTGTGGCATAACACGCCTTTGATGCCGATGTATTGATGCTGAAATAAAAAACTGCGCTTTTAGCGCAGTTTTTTATTGGGGTAATTTTATTGGGAGTAATGTCATCTTAAGATTTTTTAGGACGCTTCTTGCGTGACACTTTAGATTCTTCACCCTTGAGTAAGCGCTGAATATTGTCTTTATGGCGAATGATGATAAGTGTCGACAACATGGCAACGGGAATGGTGAATCTGTCGTCTAGCCACCAAGTATAAAGGGGCGCCAGTAAAGCGGTAAGAATGGCGGCAAGGGACGAATATCGGCTAATTAACAATAGGACGACCCAAGATGCCATTAAGCAAATCGCTAAATCATCGCCGATGGGAGCCATAGCGCCAAAGGCGGTAGCAACGCCTTTGCCGCCTTTAAAGCCAAAAAATACCGGATAAATATGCCCAAGGCATGCGGCGATGGCGATAAGCCCGAGTGACACTGCATCTATGCCCATGAGATAAGCTAAATAAGAAGGCACGGCACCTTTGAGCATGTCGAAAAACAACACCATGGCAGCCGAACTCGCGCCGCCAATTCTTAGTACATTGGTGGCGCCTGGATTACCTGAACCTTGCAATCTTGGATCGGGTAGACCTCTCATCCTACAAACCAGCACGGCACTTGAGATTGAACCCGCTAAGTAGGCGGCCAAAATCATCAAAAGTGTCTGTGTTAATGGACTCACATTGGTTTCCTTACGCGTCTTAAGGTATTATCGCGCAACAATTTAAAAAGCTGACCCAGTTGCCAATCCCGCTATAGGTTTGTGCGATAACTCGCCTAGTTAGGGCTGAGATATTCTCTGAATGAGCAAATCCTTTTAGGGCGTTATCCTACTGTGGATTGGTTCGAGTAGAAAGTAAATTAGTTATCTGTCAGAAGATTGCGGATTATACAGCTAGGATCGCTTTTAGCTTATCAGACCTCATAGTCGTTAGTTGGAGAAAGCATGGATAAGGTACTTATACGGCAATTACGCATTGATACTGTGATTGGTGTCTATGAGTGGGAAAAGAAAATCCATCAGAGCCTGTTATTAGACTTAGACATGGCGTGGGATAATAAACCTGCCGCAGCGACGGATGATTATCAATATGCGCTGTGCTATGAGACAGTTTCCAATCGATTAACCCAACTTGTTACTGAGCATCCAATCGAGTTAATCGAAACGGTTGCCGAGCGAGTGGCCGATTGCCTACTTCAAGAATTTAACGTGACTTGGGTGAAAGTTGTCGTGATGAAGCCAGGCGCGGTAGCAACTGCAGCTTCGGTTGGCGTCGAGATTGAACGTTCACGTTAGATGAGTACTTGATCAACTGCGCTGTTGATTGAGAAATAGTGTTTATCTTCAGATAAATCGGACATTAGCATGGCACGTATTTATATCAGTCTGGGTAGCAATATCGAGCCTGAACAGCATCTGCAAGCAGGATTAACATCGCTGCGAGCGTGTTTCGGGCCGCTGCGCCTCTCTTCTATGTATGAAAGTGAAGCGGTAGGTTTCAGTGGCACTAACTTTTTGAATATGGTTGCTAGCGCTGAAACGGATCTTAATATAGCGGCGGTAGTTGCACAG
This sequence comes from Shewanella vaxholmensis, assembly GCF_031932135.1. Taxonomy (NCBI): domain Bacteria; kingdom Pseudomonadati; phylum Pseudomonadota; class Gammaproteobacteria; order Alteromonadales; family Shewanellaceae; genus Shewanella; species Shewanella vaxholmensis. Next base: position 417,530 of record NZ_JAUOEV010000001.1, on the reverse strand, counting down.
TTTAAGCAAATCGAGCAGAATCACGGCCGGCTTGCCGGGGCGAAGAAATTTAGCCCAAGAACCTTAGATTTAGACCTGCTGCTTTATGACCATGTGGTATGCCAAACGCCTGTTGTGCTGCCCCGTGCTGAGATAGTCAATAATGCCTTTGTGTTATGGCCTTTAGCTGAGTTAGCGCCGGAATTGATTCATCCCGTGGTAGATAAAAGCTATGCAAGTTTGTGGCAAGAGTATGACAAAAATTCACAGCGACTTTGGCCTGTGACGTTTGAATGGCCCCCAGGGCTGACGTTTTAATTTATTGATAGGATTGTCATGGATACGTTTCAGGTCATTATTTTAGCGCTTATTCAAGGGCTAACCGAGTTTTTGCCTATTTCTAGTTCTGCCCACTTAATTTTACCCGCACAGCTTTTAGGCTGGGAAGATCAAGGTTTATCCTTCGATGTGGCGGTGAATACCGGTTCGTTATTTGCTGTGGTGATTTATTTTAGGCATGAGTTATGGACTATGTTTAATGCTTGGATTGCGAGCATTTTCAGAGGTCAACAATCCGAAGACAGCAAGCTGGCGTGGTGGATTATTCTGGCGACCTTGCCAGCGGTGTTTTTTGGTTTTCTGGCAAAGGATTTTATCGCAACTCACCTACGTAATGCTGAGGTCATCGCGGTCACTACCGTCGTATTTGGTTTATTGTTGTGGTGGGCCGATAAGATGTCGCGCCGCGATTTAACGGTTTATCAGACGGGCTGGCGTAAAGCCTTGTTAATTGGTTTCGCGCAGGCATTGGCCTTGATCCCAGGGACTTCGCGCTCTGGTGCCACTATGACAGCGGCGCTAATGTTAGGCTTAAGTCGTGATGCAGCGGCCCGCTTTTCATTCTTAATGTCAGTTCCTGTGAGTTTAGGCGCGGCGATTTTAGTGGGTAAAGATCTGGCGAAAAGTGAGCTTCCGATTGATTATCAAGCGTTAATCCTAGGAACTCTGATTTCGTTTGTTGCAGCTTATGCCTGTATTCATTACTTCTTAAAAATCATCAGCCGCATGGGAATGACCCCGTTTGTGATCTATCGTTTAGCACTGGGTGCCATCTTGTGTGGATTTATCTTCTTCTAGCCACGCGAGTTTAGTCATCATAGTGAGATAATAAATAATAGAATCGGGTCATGTACCCGATTTTTGTTTTTGGAGCTTCCTCATTTTCTGAAGCTTAACTTATTTTTGGAGCTTTATATGGGTCTCGAATATCAGTGTCCAACCTGCGGACTTGCGTTAAAACAACACAAAGCCTCCCAAGGTTTTTATTGTGTCAATAAGCATCACTTCGATCGGAATGAGCAAGGCTATTGGGTTTTTACTAAACCACAACGCCAAAAGCCGACTGGTGATTCGCGCGAGCAAGTTAGAGCTAAGCGTTTTCTGCTCGAATCAGGCATCTTTTCGCCTTTGATCGATAAACTGGCTGAGATAATCACTGGATCTATCAAACCTGATGCTTGTTTATTGGATTACGAGTGCGCTGAGGGTTTCTTCCTGCGAGCTTTAGCTTCCAAGTTGGCTGAGGTCGAAAATTTGCTAAACGTCCAGTACGTGGGCGTAGCGGACGCAGAAAATGCCATTTTTGCTGCCGCGAAGGCGCTGACTCCTGGGATCTTGTGTTTAAGCTCCTCTAAAAAATTACCCTTTGCCGATAATTGTGTGGATTTTATTACTGTTATTGATCGGCCGTTAAAGGGAAAAGAGTCTGTTAGGATATTGAAAGACGATGGGACCATGTTACTGGTTATGCCTGGGCCACGACACCTATGGCAACTCAGGGAATATATTTATTCTGACTTAGTCGAAAAGCCTTTCAAAGTGAATTTACCCTCAGCATTATCGGTAAAGGAGACTCAGACACTGAGCTTTACCTTATCTGTTACTGGTGAACAGGCATTAACGCTATTGGATATGGCACCTTATGCATGGCGAGCAAATGACAAGATGAAGCACGATATTCAAGCTAATCATTTTGAGTCACTGGAAATTGACTATGTATTAGTCTTAGCACATCAACGTGTAAGTGAGTTGCTATAGGTTAAAACCTGCAGTTGATGCGGTTAATTTTAAACCAATTCATAGGCTTGGCTCGATGGTTTTGAGATGTCTAATAAGGCAGTTTTACTCAAGTCTATGATTCTGTTTGACGTTTTTATGTTGTTTTTATGTTGGATGGGCCGAAGGTGTTATTATTTTTAACTTTAGGCCTATTTGTTCTGTGACAAATACAACCTTCTTATTGCCTTTGTTTCCCATGTAGCCTCGATTTTTGTCAATAGTTCTTCTTTAGAGGAGCCGTATTATTCTTTTATAAAAAACATTTTTAAGATAAGCGAGACTGACCTTTAAGAATGCTCAAAAGTTTTAATGAGAAGCTTAGATAAATAACGAAGGTTTTAATTAAAAGATGAATGGGATCCGTTTATAAAGGTGTATACAAAAGTTAACTTTTTTTAAGGGGATTGAGGATAGGCTTTAAAGATACGTTTGGAAATTTAAAGTCAATTTAGCACTTTTGTATTGGTGGACTGACAATCTAGAGTACCAATGTATTGAATGACAGGTATAAAAAAAGGCTTAGATTGATGTGCTTATCGCTTTCATCTTTCTTAAGCCTTTTGTCTTAACTTACTAAATAGTAAGCTAAATTACCTTTCATTACTTCTTGTAACGAGAAGCAACGTTGTCTAAACGGTCGTTTGCGCGTTTAGCTTCTGCTTGTGCGTCCATAGATGCTGCTTTTGCATCTTTAACGTCTGCAGACAGTTTGCTTTGCTCTGATTTCAGAGAACCAACATCAGCTGACAATTGATCAACTTTGTTGCCCAGAGTTGCAACGCTTTCTTCCAGAGCAGTAGTGTTCGCGCAACCACCTAGTAGGGCAGTCATTGCTAAACCAGCAATCATCAGTACTTTTTTGTTCATTGTAAAAAATCCCTTAAAATAGGTTGGATTTGAATGTTCCGTTACTTTGTAAGCGAAACTGCCTAATTATGACATAGCTATTTTAATTTGCTACGAATATTAATGTGTTTAACCACTATAGGCATATAAATTTTTTTTAAAAGCTTTTTTTATAAGTTATATCGACATTTCTAATCGTAAAGGAGGGCATTTTTCACTATAAAGTGATGCACCACTTACAAATCCTTTACAAATTACCGTTCATCCGTCGGCAGTTTAGTTTGCATTTTTTGTTTAAACTGACTGACCGCTTCAATACGACGTAAATTTAACGCCTGCTTTATCTCTGCGCCTTGGAAACCTGCGGCAATAATGGCGGCAATATCGACATTATTGGCGGCAAGGAAGCATTGAGTTAAATACTCACCCTGAGGGTAGGGGTTGTTTTCAAATCCTGTGCGACCACGCATATCGGCGATGCAGGCTAATATAAGCTGCGTTAAGCGCTCGGGCTTACGCCAAAAGTCAGCTTTATCGAATATTTTTACGATCGTGTCGGCTCTAAGCTCGAAGGCCTGATGAACGTTCTGATGTTGGTCACTGACCAGTAACGCCAGATCGCGGGTTTCGTTCGGCACTCGTAAACGGGTGCAGAGCGCTTTTATCTGCGGCAAGCCCTTTTGGCCGTGACCGTGATGTTTAGGTAAATGCTCTTTTGGACTGAGGGCTTTGCCTAAATCATGTACGAGAGCGGCAAAACGAACGCTTTTATCCTCAGTGAGAAGAGCGGCTTGGGCGAGCACCATTAAAGTATGCACACCGGTGTCAATTTCAGGATGCCATTTTTCTGGTTGAGGGACGCCAAATAAGGCAAATATCTCGGGAAAGAGCACTTCAAGGGCGCCACATTGGTGCAGGACCTCAAAAAAGATCTCTGGGTGAGGTCCGCCTAAACTTTTATCGACTTCTTGCCAGACTCGCTCCGCTGTTAACGCATTAAGTTCATCGCTTGCGCTAATTTGGCGCATCAGTGCCAGAGTTTCTGCGGCAATGTGAAATCCTAAGGCATGAAACCTTGCGGCAAAGCGGGCGACACGCAATACGCGAAGTGGATCTTCAACGAAAGCATCCGATACATGGCGCAATAGGCGCGCGTTAATATCCTCAATGCCATTAAAAGGATCGTATAAGTTGCCCTTTTCATCTTGGGCGATAGCATTGATGGTCAGATCTCGGCGCAACAAGTCTTGTTCTAGAGTCACATCGGGACTGGCATGGCAGCTAAAACCACCATAACCCAGTGCAATTTTTCGCTCTGTTCGGGCTAACGCATATTCTTGTTGGTTTTTAGGATGCAGAAATACTGGGAAATCTTTACCGACTTGGCGGTATCCCAGTTGCAACATTTGTTCTGGAGTCGCACCAACGACGAGGTAATCTTTGTCCTTGATAGGGAGATTGAGCAGGCTGTCACGCACAGCACCGCCGACGAGATATATTTTCACAGGCAAGATTCGGCTAATGTGTCATAAACATAGCTTATCATGCCCATTAAGGTGATAGATAAAGTCGTCGCGAGATATTTGCGCACTTATGTGTCACATTGATGTTGCGGATATTTTGACAATAACATTGGGACGCTTTAACGTGGGGCGTTATTTTTAAATTAGGATGATTGGTGGTATGTACAAGGCCTTTTACGGACTCAGCGATAACCCTTTTTCGATTGCACCCAATCCCCATTATTTATTTTTGAGTGATAGGCATAGAGAGGCGTTGGCCCATTTAACCTACGGGTTAGGGGAAACGGGCGGCTTTGTGTTGCTAACAGGGGAAGTTGGCACGGGTAAAACGACGGTATCTCGCTGTTTACTTGGGCAATTGCCCGATAATACCGACACCGCATTTATCCTTAATCCATCGCTAACAGAGCTCGAGTTGCTCGCCACGCTTTGCGATGAACTTAAGATTTCCTACGGCGACAATCCCACACTCAAGCAGTTGACCGACCACTTGAGTCGTTTTTTATTGGACAATCACAGCAAAGGTCGTAATACCGTGCTCATTATCGATGAAGCGCAGCATTTACGCCCTGAAGTGCTGGAGCAACTGCGCCTTCTGACCAATCTTGAGACGGACACTAAGAAGTTACTGCAGGTCATTTTAATCGGTCAGCCAGAATTACAGCTGTTATTGAAGCGCCAAGAGCTGCGTCAGTTAGCCCAGCGGATCACCGCTCGCTACCATTTATTACCGCTAAATGAAGATGAAATCGCTCTTTATGTGTTGCATCGCTTGCAAGTCGCGGGACGATTTGAACCTTTGTTTACCCGCAAAGCCGTTAAGGTGTTGCAAAAGTACAGTGGCGGCATCCCTCGATTAATTAACCTCTTATGTGAACGCTCGCTGATGGCGGGCTATGCGCAATCGCGGGTGCCCATCGATCATCATATGGTGCGGCAAGCAGCGGCTGAAGTATTAGGTGAAGAGGAGCCGACTCAGAATAGGTATCTTTGGCCGACAGCGACCGCTGCGGCGTTATTTGTCGCTTTTGGTATTTCCTATTGGCTATTTACCGACAAGCCTGTCAATGCCGCGTCAGCGTCTAGTATGGCCCTTGAGTCAACGTCAGCAAATGTTGCTGCATCAAACACTCAAGCTTTGAGTGCGACCGAAGGAATGAGCAAGTTAGTACAACCCGTAGATCAGCAAAGCAGTCAGGTGTCTATTCCAGATCCCAATCAGCGCTTACTTAATGATGCGATTAATCAGAGTCGCGATATCGATACCGCCTTTGCGGGGTTGTTCAGCGTGTGGGGCAAAGTACCCTATAAAGGCTTAACCGCCTGCCAATCTGCGGTTGAGCAAGGATTGTCTTGTTATCAGCAGCAGGGTAACTGGATGTCACTGACTCGGCTTAATTATCCAGCTGTAGTGTATTTGGTTGATGACAACCAACAGGATTTTTATGGCGCTGTGATTGCGGTGGATGGCGAGCAGTTGCTGATGCAGTTAGGTGAACAACAACTGTGGGTTGATAGAGCTTGGTTCAATCAACATTTCAGTGGCACCTTCGAAATCCTATGGCAAGCACCTAATTTGCCTATGATGGATATCAGTCAAAAATCGAGTCCAGGTCAACTGCAATGGTTAGAGAATGCCTTAGCCCATGTGAATAATCGCAATACTCGCAGGGTCAATCAATTCGATGTGCAACTGGAAAATGATCTTAAAAGCTTCCAAAGTCAGCATGGCTTAAAAGCCGATGGTATTGCCGGAAATCAGACATTAGTGAGATTAAATTTGTATTTAAGTCAGCAAGGTCCACGTTTAACAGATAATGGGGCGCGCAGCTGATGTCCATTTTACTCGATGCCGTGACCCGTAATAAACAACAGCAACAATCGCCTTTACCCGATGCGGTGATGACGCCAAGGGCTAATTACCCGCAGCCACGTAAATCAGGCGTGCCGATAGGTAAACTGTCTTTACTTGTCGTCGCAGTCGCCGCCGGAATTGGCGTCGCTTGGGGATTAAGTGTTTGGGATCAAACTCGACACATTTCAACCGAACATGCTTCAACTAACAATGTGGCAGTGGCAAAGGTATTGCCACCAACTGCATCTTCCTTACCAGCTTCGATAGTGGCTAAAAGTGCGCTTCAGACTGCCTCGACAGAATCGGTTGCTCAGTTGCAATCTGAGGGCAGTGCTAATACAGGTGTTCGACTCGCCGGAAAAGTGGCGCTGCCTCGGGCACAGACTTTGCCCGAGTTGACTGCATCATCGCAATATCAGGGCGGGGGTGTAGCAAACTCGGCTCAGGCTTCTAGCGCGAATATGAACAGCAATGCAGCTCAAAGTTACAAGGTTACTAACAGCAATGCTGCTCAAAACAGTGACCCTAGCTATAGTGATTCCAGCTACGGGGACTATATGGCAACGTCTGCCCAAGTGGATGCCGCAAGTCGTGAAGTTGCCTCTATGCCTGCGGACACGCAAACACAGCAAACTATGATGTTAGGTGCTAATGCCAATGAGTCGGGTCTTGCGAGCTTGGAGGCGCTGCGTCAGCAAGTGAGTGCGGCGGCGGAAGATGTCGGTTTAGAGACCAACAAAAGTCGCGATGAAGATAAGTTAGTGGCTTCCTTTCAAAATGCGTTAAAGGATGTGGAATACACCAATGCGGCGGAGACAAATGTCACTGAAGCAAAATTAGATCCTATCCCTAAGACAGCTGTGGATGATATCCCTAAATACGGCCAACTACCTGCTGGGCTGCAATTGCAAGTGCCTGAATTTAATATTGTCGCCCATGTTTATTCCAGCGATCCGACCCAAAGGTGGCTGAATGTGGACGGTGCAGAGTTACAGGAAGGGGATATGATTGCGGGTAAGCTGAAAATTATCTCCATTCGTCCACGTGACATAGTGTTAGATATTCAAGGCACTCAGTTTAAAGTACCTGCAATCTAACCAGGTTATACGAAATTGACTCTGGCACTATGAGCAATGCTTGCGGTTATTTGTGCTAGCCATAGCTAAAAATGTGCTAGCCATAGCTAAAGAGTAAAAATGAAAAAGGCGCCCTAGGCGCCTTTTTTGATCTTAATGAATTTCTACTTAATTATACAGTCTGTAGGCTAAGAATAGGGTCAATGCGTAACCGACGCTGTAGCAAAGGAAAAGTGCTGGAACGTATTTCAAATAACTCACAAACGTTAACTCTTTTACTTTACTCATGGCCACAATACCCGATGCTGAACCGATAATCAGCAGTGAACCACCCACGCCGACACTATAGGTCAAGCCAAGCCATTCAGGGGTATTAAGCACAGGGCTTGCTTTTAACAATGCAGCTGTTAATGGCACGTTATCAATCAAGGCTGAACCCATACCTGTGACGAAGTTAGAGATGTTTGGATTAAACATAGTATAAGCTTCGGTCAGCATGTCTAAGGTGCCGATTTCTTTAAGCATACCCACGAGCAGTAAAATACCTAAGAAGAACAACAGGGTGTCGTATTCAACTTGGCGAATATACTCAAGGATTTTGATTTCTTCTTTATCGCTACGTGTGGTGTGGCCAATCAGGAACATGATTGACAGACCCGTTAGGAAGGTCAGCACTGGCGGGATACCAAATAATATGTTCAGTAACATGGTCATTAAAATCGTGCAGAAGAACACGAGGGCAATCATGACATCAACGGTTTGATAGGTGTGTTTGATGGGGGTCGTGCTCACCACGCCTTCGGCTTTGAGTGAGAACAGGGTCGCCAACAAAATCACGCTCACGGCCGATGGGATAAACAACACCAGCAGTTCAGACATATGCACATGGCCGCCTAAGAAGATCATCAATGTTGTTACATCGCCGGTGATCAAAGCGACACCGCCTGAGTTCACTGCGAAGATAATCAACACTGCCATTCTGCGGCGCATTTGCTTGTCGAGTTTAAAGGTGGTTAATAAGCCTAATGACACTAACGTCGCGGTGACGTTATCACAAAATGCCGAGAGCACGAGTGCGAACAGGGCAACTTGGATCATCAACATGCGCACCGACACTTTCTGCGGGAACAGCTTTTGCACCATGATTTGGATCATGCCTTTAGCGTTCAAGTACGCGACGAAGGTCATGGTCGACATCAGAAAGAGCCAGAGTGTGGCAATTTCGAGCAAATTTTCATTGAGTTGATGAGCAACGAGTTTCTCATGGGCCGGTTCACCAGCAGCCATAAACAGCGCTATCCAAGAGATACAACCAAAGAATAAGGTGGTTTTTGCTTTATTAAGGTGGGTCACTTCTTCGAAAATAATACTGAGCAATGCGAGCACGGCCAGTATGATGAGAAAGGTATTTAACATAACTGCAATTCCAACTGCTGTTTTAATGTCGTAGGGCGACTTGAGTCAACCTAAAGATTGGGCATATCAAGGCTGAGTTAAGCTAGCCGTGTTAGCGCGTGCGGATCAGAACATAATGGGCTAAAGAACGCAACTGTTAGCTGTGACTCAATTTACCGCTGCTTTGTGATGTTGATCCCATGCGTTTTAGCGATAAACTGGTTTTATATATCGGTACTTTAATTTTTGTTAGTGTGATTGACTATATTGTTTGATTTGATTACCGCGTTAAAAGTGAGATCTACGATTAAAGTCTAAGCAGTCAGTTTGTCGATCCTTCAATTAATTTTTGTTCAGGAAGAGATCCATGAATGCAGAGGCCAAAGTGGAGTCGTTTTTCCACACTTTCCCCTGTTATTGGCCACAATGGCTTAATTGATTCGCGTGTCACAAAAATGTCTTTGCCAAAATCTTGACTGGATACAAAGTGAGCGCTATCTTGTGGCTGTTTTCTTATCTGGGCACAGGATGTTGTGTTAACACGGGATGTTGTGTTTTTGGAGTAGATGTAAATGACATTTGTTATCCGGAGCCTTTTGCTTTTGGGCTCACTGGTTTGGTTAACGTATTCTGGCAAGCAGCTTATTGCGCTGGGTGTGATGAGTCAGCCTGAGCTCGCTATTGAGCATATCAATTTGACCATACAGCTGGTTGTGGCGGCGATAATATTTAAATCGGCTTTAGGTTCTAAAAAGTCCGATAGCTACTAACGCTAAATAAAGCTAACTGAATCTAAGTAAAGCTAATTAAATTTAATAAAAACAAAGGGACGCTATTGCGTCCCTTTGTTTTTTTAAGGTGTAGCAGCCCTAAGATCTAGGTTTAGCTTGCCGCTTTCATGCTCGCTAATACGCGGTCAGCCGCTTCTAAGGTCAAGCGCATTTCTTCTTCGCCATGGGCCATAGACAGGAAACCGGCTTCATAAGCGCTCGGTGCCAAGTACACGCCTTCATCTAACATACCGTGGTAGAAAATACGGAACTGCTCAATATTACATTGGGTCACTTGGTCGAAACGGGTGATTTCCGGTTGTTCTGTGAAGAAGAAACCGAACATGCCGCCAACATAGTTGATCGCCATTGGAATACCGTGCTTGTCAGCTGCCGCTTTAAAACCTTCGGCGATACGTTTGGTTTTCGCGCTCAACTCTTCGTATAGACCTGCTTCACATAGGGCGTCCATTTGCGCCAAACCTGCTGACATCGCAATTGGGTTACCAGATAACGTTCCCGCTTGGTAAACCGGACCCGTAGGCGCGATAAACTGCATCACATCTTTACGGCCACCGAAGGCCCCCACTGGCATACCGCCACCAATCACTTTACCAAGCGTGGTCAAGTCTGGTGTAACGCCGTAGTAACCTTGAGCGCCGCTTTGTGATACGCGGAACCCTGTCATCACTTCGTCGATTATCATTAAGGCACCGAACTCGTCACAAATATCACGCAGACCTTGAAGGAAATCTGGGATAGGTGGAATACAGTTCATGTTGCCAGCAACGGGCTCGATGATGATGCAAGAAATGTCAGTTGGATACTGCTCGAACAGGGTTCTTACAGAATCTAAGTCGTTATACACAGCCGTTAAGGTGTGCTTGGCGAAATCTTCTGGAATACCGGGTGAGCTAGGTTGGCCTAAAGTTAGTGCGCCAGAACCTGCCTTAACTAACAGGCAATCCGCATGGCCGTGGTAACAACCTTCGAATTTTAAGATCTTGTCACGATTAGTAAAACCGCGTGCTAAACGAATGGCGCTCATCGTAGCTTCTGTACCAGAGCTCACCATACGAACTTGCTCGATAGAAGGCACCATAGAGATGACTTTCTCGGCCATTTGCACTTCAAGTTCTGTTGGTGCGCCAAAAGACAAGCCATTTTCCACCGCCGCTAATACTGCAGCACGGATTTTAGGGTGATTGTGGCCGAGGATCATCGGGCCCCAAGAACCGACATAGTCGATATAAGCTTTGCCATCGGCATCGTAAATATAAGCGCCGTTTGCTTTTTCAATAAACAGGGGCGAACCGCCTACACCATTAAATGCACGAACCGGAGAGTTAACGCCGCCGGGGATGGTTTTTTTAGCCTGTTCAAATAGCGCTTCGGAACGGGTCATGTTGAGTCCTTAAAGTCTGTAGCCAACTAGCGATCGGCTTTACGTGAATACCAATTAACCGGACACTCATATTTTTCGAGTTGATGATCAACGCCGAGTGTCAATGCAAACAAAGCCATGCGAATTAACAGCCCATTATCCGCCTGTCTGAAGATAGCGAGATTAGGGTGGCTGTTCAAATCATTATCTAACTCATTGGCTTGCGCGCGTGAATCCCTTGGAAGCGGATGCATAATGACAGTGTTAGATTTGCAATGCTGAGTGTAAATACTGCGATTTAAGCGGAACTTGCCGCGATACTTATTCGCTTCTTCCTGTGAAGGGAAGCGCTCTTCCTGAATGCGAGTGAGATACAGAATATCTGCTTTATCTAAATGGCCTTCAAGCTGGTCGGTTATTTTGATGCTATGGCCAGCATTTTCAATGTCGGAGATCACATAATCAGGCATCGCTAATTCAGCAGGTGAAATCAGTGTGAAACTGATGTTCTTATACATGCAGAGTAAGCGTGATAGTGAATGCACGGTACGGCCAAATTTTAAGTCGCCGACCATTGCTATGTGCATGCCATCGATACCGCGGCCGGCACATTTGAGTTCTTTTTGGATAGTGTATAAATCGAGTAGAGCTTGAGTCGGATGTTCGTTCGAACCATCGCCACCGTTGATCACTGGGACGCGGCTGCCCTCGGCAAACTCTTTCACTGAATAAGAGTCTGGATGGCGCATGGCAATCACATCGGAATAAGTGGATAACACGCGCGCCGTATCGTACAGGGATTCACCCTTAGATAAAGACGATGAAGCCATACCTGTGGTTTCACGCACATGGCCGCCAAGTAAGTTAAAGGCACAGCCAAAACTTACGCGGGTACGGGTACTGGGTTCGAAAAACAGGTTACCTAAAATGGCGCCATCGAGCACATTATTGCGCTTCTCTCGAAGTGCATAGGGCATCATGCGGCTAGCGACATTAAAAATAGTTTGGATTGAGTCAAGATCTAACTGGTTTACGGAGAGGATATGGGATCCTTCGAACTGATTCATCAGCCTGTTTTCCAATTTGCTAGGGGGCATTTTAAGCTGCGGTATCGCGCTTATCTGCCCTGATGTTATGTAGGGTGGCTGAGGCGCGATTGTAGCAGAAGCACAGGGGCAACGAAATAGCCACATTGCCACTGTGTTAGATTTTTGCGATGAAGCCCAAAGCTTTTAATCTGCCACCTTAGGTTTGGTATCAAGGTTTGGCATCGATATTAGGTTTTGCATCACTGTCAGATTTTAAATTGATATCAGGTTTTAAATCGATGTTATTAATTGGCACTAGGCTTGGCCTAAGCGAATTTCCTGTTGCAGGTTCGACCAACTGATCACTCCGACCACGTTATCGGGCGTATCTTGATAGATAAACACCTCACCGCTGCGCTTGGGTGACAAGAGTAAATAGGCTTCATTGAGCGTAGTGCTGTCGCTTAAGCCTTGCATGGGATGGCGCGATAGTGTGGTACTGTCATCGTAGGATTGCATTTCAAGGCTGAGCATTTCGATAACGCCATCGGCATTGCGAACTAGCACAGGTCGACCTTCTGCCCGTTTAAGCACTTCGAGTAACAATTCATCGTTGTTATTGACGATAACAAAGCGTTTATCCATCAAGGCTCGCACGCCTTTTTTCTGCAGCGCTAAATTTACTGGCGCAACTTTATAGCCTAGCCCCATGATTTCTAATTGTTTAAAGAAAATAGAGTTAGTCTTAAAACCTTGATAGGCAATCAAAAATGCCGGAATAGTCACAAACATCGCTGGCAGAATAATACTGGCATCATTGGTCATTTCTAGCAGGGCGACTAACGCCGCCAGCGGCGCGCTTAAACATACGCCCATCATGGCCGTCATGCCGATCACAGTGTAAAGCCCTACATATGGAGCGATCGACGGGAATAAGATGGCACTGATCAGCGCCAAAATCGCCCCGAGCAGCGCGCCGATGCCATAGAGTGGACCAATCAAACCGCCGGGGATACCTAAGCCAATCGCCGCAATAGTGGCAATGATTTTGGCAAATAATAGGGCAATTAACAGCAACAGACTTGGATGTTGACTAATGGCTTCGCTAATGGCGAGATCGCCCGTGCCAAGGGCTTGCGGTAATACTAGACCGATTAGCGTGGTGACGCTGCCCGCCAATAATAGTCGGTAAATCAGTGGCCAATTTTGCCCCGTCGCGGTGACTTTTAAGAGTGAGTAATTAAACAGCGCCGCAGCGCAGCCTAATACCACGCCGCCGATAGCGAGAATAGGGTAGTGATCTAAGGGAATGTGGATCACTTGAATACGGTCAAATTCGTGCACATTACCAAACACTAATTGGCTTGAAACCGCGCCACAAATCGCGGAGAGCATAATCGGGAAGAAGTAATGGACTTTATATTCGCGGACAATCACTTCGAGAACAAAAATCACTGCCGCCAAGGGCGCGTTAAAGGTCGCGGCAATCCCTGCGGCAATGCCACTGGCGCACATAATACGCACACTGTTATCGGGAAGATTGAATTTTTCGGCGAGAAAACTGGCACTGACAGCACCCAGATGAATAGCAGGGCCTTCGCGGCCGACGGAGAAATTGGTGCCGAGGGCGAATAATGCTTGAAAAAATTGCCCTACGGCAGATTGCAGCGGAATTTTACCGTAGTGCAGTTTAACTCTATGTAACACATAGGCTATTCCCATACGCTTATAACGTTTGGAGCCTAGCTTAGCCACAATCCAAATTAATATTGCGCCTAAAAGTGGTAACAGGGCTCGCCAGTCGGCAACGTTCCCCGTAAAATCCAGCGCCTGTATTTGGGTGTAATGATTGGCCCAAACGAGCAAGAGTCGAAACAGTAAGATCACGCAGGATGCGAAAATGGCAAACAGCAGTGCCAGTATGCACAGTTGTGCACTGATCCTCGCTTGGGATAAATGGTCACGTAGCTCATTGGTTAAATACTTTTTGGCTGTGACTATGGCATGTTGAATAGCGACTTTATTTATCGTTAATTGCACTGCATTGGCCTGAGTTGTATTGTATCGAACTCGTTCTTGAGTTGATTGTATTTTATATAAGGGGCTGTTACCTAATGCCAAATTATCATCGTTGGCTAGATCGGCTGCAAGTGATGGATCTCAAGTATCGTCCATCTTCAGTGTATTTATCGCTTTTAGTGTTAGTTTCTATTCTTTTTGGGGCTTGGATAAGTTTTCTGCTACTAAGCAGTGATGAGCCCGTGGTTAAACACATCAGCAGCAAAACCCAACGCTTGAGTGCTGAATTAGAAACACAGACCCAATTACTAGCGACCCGAAATCTAGAGCTGTCCGTCGAGCGTGAGGCTAACGCCCAAATGCAAGATATGTTTGGCCAGCAGATGAAAAAGCAAAAAGAATTGGAACATGAGCTGGCGTTTTACCGTAGCATTATGACACCGGATGATAATGCCGAAGGTGTCGCCATCCACGGACTTGAAATGACGCCGGGCGTTTTAGCCGATGAGTACAATCTCAAACTGGTATTAACTCAGCTGCAAAAGCGCAAGCAAGCGATTCAAGGTCGAGTCGAATTGACATTAATGGGCGTGCAGGAGGGGAAATCCGTTAGCTTGAGTGTGAACAAACTCACGGGTTCTAAGTTGGAATTTGATTTTCGCTATTTTCAGGTCATAGATACCAAGGTCACTGTTCCTGCAGGCTTTAGTTTACAGCAAGTGAAAGTCAAAGTGCTGGTGCCTTCGAGCCGCTGGACCAAGAATTCGCAGACAGAACATGTCTATAGTGCCCCTGAGTTATTACAGGGTGAAAAAGAACCACGGGTAATACTTGAACAAAACAGTCAGGTAAAGGATAATTTGCCCCAGAAAACTGATGTAAGAGGTAGTAATGACTGATCAAGCTGATACAGCAATGCCAATCCAATTTACCGATGCGGCAGCCGCTAAGGTGAAAGGTTTGCTGGAAGAAGAGCAAAATCCTGCACTTAAGCTACGAGTCTATGTGACTGGTGGTGGTTGTTCTGGATTTCAGTACGGCTTTACCTTTGATGAAAAGGTCAATGACGGCGATTTTACGATAGAAAAACAAGGCGTCCTCTTAGTTGTCGATCCTATGAGCCTACAATATTTAGTCGGTGGTGAAGTGGATTACACTTCAGGACTCGAAGGTTCTCGCTTCTTTGTGAAAAACCCTAACGCAACCACAACTTGTGGCTGTGGTGCCAGTTTCTCTGTATAAAGATTGCTCACTTAGCGCTTTTAAGGTGTGAAGTGAGATCAAAAAAGCCGTCGCAATGACGGCTTTTTGTTGGGCAAAATTCAGTATGCTACGAACTTAACTCATGATATTCAGGTTAAGCTTAGGTTTAAACCACGCCTTTACCTTTTTATCAAAAGCGACCCAGACTTGCAGTAATGACAAGATGATTAACGCGATAAAAATCACATAGTCAGGCAGTTTGCCCTGCCATTCACCTAAATGCACCGTCGTCGGGCCTACCACTAAATTGCCGGGATCGTACATGATTACTGGCAGCATGCTAATCAAGCCAAGCTGCACGACTGTGTAGCCACGCAGCATAATAAGCGCCGCCTTTTGTCGACCAATAATGGCAATCACCATTAAAAGTGTTAGTAGACAAAATAACACGCCTTGTTTAGCGACTAAGCCACTCACGGACGCAACAACATACACTAGCAGCAGGGCAATCAGTCGTTTGGGTAAACGTGAACTCACGGCCGCGTCAGCCTTAGGTGTCGGTATAGCCGATTCTTGCTCGCTCATAGACATTCTCGCTTAGCGATTGAGATTAATGGCTTTGCTTAGGCGCTAATCGTTGATCTAACTCATAAGGTGGGATAACCACACCTAAATCATCTAATACTGGGAACACGGCAACGAACAGGTCGTCATCTTCCATGCCTGGCACCCATCTTTCGTGAAATTCATCGAATGGGATCGCTAATGTTTGGCAATCGCTCCACTCATCCACAGCCCAAGATTCAGCCGCTTCTTCGGTTGGCCACATTGGAATGCAATCTTCTTCTTCAGTGGTCAGCATTACGCAACCGTCTTGGTCTTGTAATGTCCAAAGAACTTTATGTTCTTTGACTTGCTCAACGAGGTAATCGTAACGGGCTTCTGGTGTCATTGCTGCTGTCTCAGCGAGGGTTTTAACAGTCTTGCTCATGAAAAATATCTCTTTTGCTTGAATAGGGCGAAGCCTGTTGTGTCTCTAATGTAAAAACCTAGGGCACAGCAAAATTCACCAGTTGGCTAAATGGTAACATTAGAGCGGGATTAGAAAAAGAACAACAGCGCCAAGAGGGCGCTGTTGTGTTAGATCTTCGATGTTTATTCTGCCGCGCGGAAGTAGCGATAGATAAAGCCTGCCAAAATGGCGCCGACAATCGGGGCTACCCAGAATAACCAGAGCTGCGATACCGCCCAGTCACCGACAAATAACGCAGGACCTGTACTGCGAGCAGGATTTACCGAAGTATTGGACACTGGAATACTGATAAGGTGGATCAAGGTTAAGCCTAGACCTATGGCAATCGGGGCAAACCCTTTTGGCGCGCGTTCATCGGTGGCACCTAAAATAATGATCAAAAAGAACAGTGTCATAACGATTTCGCAAATCATGACCGACAGCATGCTGTAGCCACCCGGTGAATGTTCACCAAAACCGTTAGAGGCAAATCCACCCGCAAGTGAAAATCCTTCCTGACCAGAAGCAATAAGATACAAGATACCCGCGCCTGCAATCCCGCCCGCGACTTGGGCTATGATATAGGGCAATAATTCTGCCGCTGGAAAACGTCCGCCAGCCCAAAGGCCGAATGACACCGCTGGGTTAAGGTGGCAACCTGAAATATGGCCAATCGCAAAGGCCATAGTGAGAACTGTTAAGCCAAATGCGAGCGCGACACCGAGTAAGCCTATGCCCACCTCGGGAAATGCAGCGGCAATTACCGCACTGCCACAGCCTCCAAGGACTAACCATAAGGTGCCAAGAAATTCCGCCGCCATTTTTTGTGACATATTCATTGATTGATTTCCTATTTAGTCGATTTATGTCTGTGTGGCTTTTGACGCCATTACATAAACCCTTGTTTATCTCGCTGGTTAAGTTTAGCTAGATAAATAACCATTCCCTTAATTAAAGTTTTGCACGCCCAGATTGTTCATGCCAAAGCTGGCCATCACAATCAGAGTGTTGTGTCTTTACTGCTTAGTTAACAATCACTTTAGTTCGTTTACATGGCATAACTGTGATCAAGCATAGATGGGTTTTCATATTGTGCATTTTTGATCATGGCTTATTGCGTCAATGAGCGGATTTTCTGGGGTATTAGCCATTTTTGTTTTTTTACCTGCATAGATTGTATAGATGGCAACCTGGTGATTGAGGGATTGCTTTTCCCTCACCTCTTGCGTATCAAGCCGTTGAGTTATTCTTATAAGTTATTGAAAATAAATAAATAGATATTTAATAGATATAAAACGGGGAAATAAACGAGGGGTATTTCGTTGTCGCTCATTACTAGGCAAAGTAAAAGGGTTGAGTTACTTGAATGTTAATTATGTGTTTCTGTGTTGCTAGCCATGATTAGACCAAAGTCCTTGAAGAAAAATCGCTGACTAAGGCTTTTGGATTAATTCAAGTAACAGTGCCAAACAACAACAAAAATGGTTTGCGATGCCTAAAAGTGAAGGTGGGAAGGATGAAGAAGAAATTATTGACCTTGGCAATCCAAGCTTCGATGTTTGGTATTGCTCCTTCGGTAGCATGGGCTGCCGATACGATTGAAGTGAATGCGGTGAATGAAAGCGCTAATCGGGTTGAAGTTGAGGTAGCTGATAAACAAGAAAGCATCGAAAAAGTGACAGTCACTGGCTCGCGGATTAAGCGTGACAGCTTTTCACTTAGTACTCCACTGCAGGGCCTAGATGCGAAAGATATCGCCGATAGCGGTATTGGATCATTGGCGGATATTCTAGTTGACCAAATTCCTGCATTAGCAGAAGGCGTTAGCAGTACAAATAGCCAATCGAGCGTGCAAAATACGGGTCTTTCAACCATTGATTTACGTAACCTAGGTACAGACCGTACCCTGACCTTGATCGATGGTCGCCGCGTAGTATCAAACAGCTATAGCGGTAACTATGTCAGCTTAAGCACGATTCCAGCCGCTATGGTCGATAAGGTCGAAATCATTACCGGTGGGGCGTCGGCTGTTTATGGTTCCGATGCGATTGCTGGGGTGGTGAACATTATCACTCAACAGAACAAGACGGGCTTTGAGATTAACGCCCGTGGTGGTGAAACCACCGAAGGTGGTGGTCGTGAAACCACTGTCGATGTAGGTTATGGTACTGATTTTAATGGCGATAAAGGTTACATCTTCGCCAGTGCGACTTACGATAAGCAACATGGGTTATTTGCGACCGACAGGGAAAGAGCCCTGTACGAGTCAAGTTTTGCCTACGATGAAAAGCAAATGTGTAATGCCATGAACACTGTCGATGGCGACCAGTGTATGCGCGATATTACCCGAGACGATTGGCGCGAACGCAGTAATGACATCATCGGTGGCCGCTTTAAATCAAACTCTTGGTGGTACGATGGCACTGAGCTTAAAACCGATTTTAAAGAAGAGCGTGATGGTTATAACGGTTACACCACAGGTTTATTAAAAGTCCCTGAGGATACCTTGGCCGCGGCGGTCAAAATGAACTATGACCTAAGTGACGATGTGCGCGCGAATGTGCAAGTGCAGTTTAGCCGCAATAACGCGTTTCGTCGTACCGATGCCGAAGGCCAAGACTATAACGACACTGAACTCTATATCGACCCTGTAACGGGTCTTCCTGGCACTATTGCTGCGGGCAGTATTTCACCAAACAATCCTTATGTGCCAGCCGAAATTGCTGCAATAGCAGGCAAGAGCATCACTTGGGATCGCCGCTTCCAAGAAGTTGGGCCCGTTGAGAGCGATAACGAGCGTACTACTTTGCGTACTTGGGCGGGATTGCAGGGCAACTTATTTGAAACTTGGACCTGGGATGCCTCACTGGGTTACGGGAAGTTTGAACAGCGTCAGCGCCGCAGCAATGAGATCAGTATTCGTCGTCTGCAATATGCTCTGGATGCTGAATACGCCGCAGATGGTGTGACTATCCAATGTGCCAGTGAAGAGGCAAGGGCCGAGGGTTGTGTTCCCGTCAATATCTTTGGTGAAGGTTCAATCAGTAAGGAAGGGGCGGACTATATCCGTGCCAATCCCTATATCAACACGGATATCACGCAATTTAATGCCCTAGGATTTATCTCAGGCGAATTGTTTGAATTGCCCGCGGGTGGCGTGCAATCGGCATTCGGGGTCGAATATCGCCGTGATACTCAAGCCGTCGATACCGATAAAGCGATGCGTGGCGATGCGATAACGTTTAACGATGTGCCGCCCTTTGAAGGGGATGTGACCGTATGGGAAGCCTTTGGTGAAGCGAATCTTCCTTTGTTAAGGGATGAGGCTTTTGCTAATAGGCTCGACCTAGACTTGTCATTACGTCTTGCCGATTACAGCCAGAAAAACATCGACTTAATGTCGAGTTATCGCGCGGGTATCCTGTGGGAGCCTATTGCCAACTATGCACTACGTGCTAACTACTCTCGCTCGCAACGTGCGCCGAATATTACCGAGCTGATTTCTCCACCCCGCGGAGATTACGACAGTATTCGCGATATTTGTGATGGGGTAACAGCAACCTCTACAGGGGCAGGGCATGATAGTTGTCGCCAAGACCCTGGTATTGCAGCCGCAATTGCGACTAACGGTATCTTTGAGGATGCGGGCGGTTCTAAATATTCGCCGAACGCTGGTAACGAAAACCTTACCGAGGAAACCGCGGATACCTATACCTTAGGCTTTACCATGGCGCCAGCCTTCCTCGAAGGCTTTAATCTGGCGGTCGATTATTACGATATCAAAGTTACCGACGCCATTGGTTCACTAAGCAACGAGGATATTCTGGCCGAATGTTATAACTCGAGTAATCCCTATGGCGCCGATAACGAGTACTGTCAGGTCATCAGCCGCGATACTGAAGGGCAAATCACCCAGGTTATCCAACAGGAACAGAACCTAAATGACATTGTCACCCGTGGTGTTGATATCGCCATGGCCTACGAGTGGCAGTTAGACGGTTACGGTGAGCTTAGCTTAAAAACTAACTGGACCCATGTGTTGGAATTCAGCACTAGCTACTATGGCGCCGATGGTTTAGTTGAAGATGACTATGTGGGTGAGCTTGCCAGCGGGATTTTTGAGGACAGAGGTTCAATCTCATTAACCTGGAGCAATGATGATTGGCGTGTACGTTGGAGCGCTAAGTATAAAAGTGCCATGGTCGATAGCCACGATAGAGTTGAAGAGTGGAACGTGCTGAAAGCCGAAAACCAAGCCAAACTCGATGCTGGCGATGCCACTGCGGTAGCCAATCCAGAAACGCCTGCATTCCTATTCTACAGCTCGTATATCACCCACGATTTGTCGGTGTCTTACACTATGGACGTAAGTCAGGCTGAATTACGTTTATACGGCGGTGTGCGTAATATTTTCGACAATCAGGGTCCTTGGGTGGCCGATACTGGTGATTTAGTCGAAACGGGTAATGGTAACTACAGCAGCGCCTATGGCGGTGGTGTTGGTCGCTATGCCTACCTAGGTGCAGAGCTTAAGTTCTAATATCGTTGAATTGATACTAACCACTTAAGTTTGCTCAACCGCATGTGGCTCCCTGCATGCGGTTTTTTATTGCCAATCACCGTTAGACACGGATATCAATAAGTTCATCGTAATCAGTTCATCGTAATCAGTTCATCGCAATAAGTTCGTAGTAATAGGTTTGGTGCACGTAGCAAGCCATAAACTGGAGAGGGTGGTACTAAGCTTTTACTGGTTTTAGACTACGGTAATTAACTTAAACTCTTAACTCTGGCATTTAACTTAAGCTTTAAGACAGGCAGTTAACACAAGCTCCTTGCTCTCGCGGTAAATCTTGGCTCCTCACATAGGCGAATGCTCTTCGGGGCGCTTTGAGTGAGAAAAACAGAGCATAAAGTCAACAGGCTAACGGCGGAATAGTAAAAGACCTAAGAGACAAAGGCTAAAGATACAGAGGCTCAATGCACCAGTGAGGGGGAGATACTCTCTTGAATACTGAATAAACACAGTATTTAGGGATAAGTGATAGCAGTAACTTGTTAAGCGATTGGCGGCTGGTTATGCCGCCAATCCTTTGATGGGATGTACTTGTGGAATGCTAAGCGTTATTTAGCTTATTGGCTCACAGGTTTGTGGACGGCAGATTTGCCTTTAAGAACTGGCTTTGTTCCCAGAGCAAGTGTTCTAGGGATTCCTTAGCCGCATAACTGTGTCCTTCAAATGGCAGGATAACTAATCTTGCTTTACCGCCAAGGCCTTGAATGGCATCGAACAAACGCTCAGATTGCAGCGGGAATGTGCCTGAGTTTTGATCCATCTCACCGTGAACTAATAGCAAGGGTGATTTGATATTATCGGCGTAATTAAACGGTGACATTTGCTGGTAAATATCATTGGCTTGCCAGTAGTAACGCTCCTCATTTTGAAACCCAAAAGGAGTGAGACTGCGATTATAGGCACCGCTTCGGGCAATGCCTGCATAAAACAAATCCGTATGGGCGAGCAAGTTTGCCACCATAAATGCCCCGTAGGAATGCCCGCCTACGGCGATTTGTTTACGATCGGCAATGCCTAAATCCACCAAGGTATCGACAGCCGCCTGTGCGTTGGCAATGAGTTGCTCGCGAAAGCTGTCATTGGGCTCTTTATCCCCTTGAGCGATGATGGGCATAGAGACTTTATCAAACACCGCAAAGCCTTCGGCGACTAATGGGATTGGGCCCATAGGGCTGATGCTGGGATATTGATTGGCGCTAAAGTTAATTTGGCCCGCGATGTCGGGATCGTTAAATTCCCGCGGATAGGCCCACATTAACACGGGTAGGGTGCCTTGCTCCTTGGTGTAATTGGCGGGTAAGTAGAGAGTGCCAGACAGGGGCACGCCATCGGCTCTTTTGTAGGTGATAAGCTGCTTCTGCATTCCCCGATACGCACTCAGTTCATCGGCCTGTTGGTAGAGCACACTTTCTTTGGCGCCATCGATTAAGACAAGGCTTGGGGCTTCAGTCGGGCTTTCACGGTTGATAATCAGTTGTAAGGGCTCAAGATTGAGCACGTAGCGCACCGACTCTAATTGCTGGGCTGGCGATTGCCAAAGCAGTGACGACTCACCCGTCAGTAATGAGGTGCGCTTTAAGAAAGGCTTATCCCCCTGTGGCGATGCCCCTTGGCCGTAGTGAATAAGCCCTGCGGTTTGCGTCGGCTGCAGGCGGATCACATGCCCTTTGCCTTGGGTGTATTCTCTGGAGAATATTCCAAGTTCTTGATATTTATCGCGCAGATTACGCTCGTTCAACGTCTGTAGCCTACTTTCTCCAAGGCGGGTATCTAGGCTACTCAGTCGCAGTAACTGTGCTTTGCTATTGCGCTGGGTCACTAAGGCGATGTTGTTCTCCGCCCAGTCGATATCGATGATCCGCCAAGGGGTTTTGGCGATGAGTTTGGCCTTTTGGGTAAAGGGCGCGTCGAGTTGCCATAGACTGTCCCGTAGCGGCGCCTCCAGCTGGCTATCGCCCTGATCTAGAGCCTCGGTAAAGGCTAAGGTTGCGCTTCGCCCTTGAACCCAATGGAACTGGCGTGGGCCTGGGAGCACTGAGTCTCTTCCTTGGGGCTTAGATTCTCCACTCTGGCTTTGGTGCAGTTGCGTTATGCGTTGGCCATCAAGATTATAAATCTCTGTTAAGGTTGGAAAATCATAATACTTTACTTGGGTTGAGAAGGGCGCGGTGAGCTGATGGGTTAAAATATAGCGCCCATCGGGTGACACCGAAAAGTCCTCAAAAATACCCGGCGCGGCGATAGTTGTCAGCTTGCCATCTAAATCCACTCGGGCCAATTGACTGGTCGTCAGTTGGCTAAAGCGTTGTTTGTCAGCGCTGGTTTTCAATAAGTCCTGATAGGTGCGCTGCGGGCTTTGTTTGCCTGAGGTTTCCTTGGTTTTCGGTGCGTAAACGGCCTGAGCCATGCTTGTGTTGGCATTGGAGGCTAACACAAAGCGAGCGAGTAGACTGTTATTGTTAGCCCACTGATAATCAAGGCTAATCGTGCCATTCAATCTGTTGTCTGACAGGCGCTTGTGGCTATCTTGAGCGAGGTTGTAAACATATAAGTAACCGCCCTCTGGCGTTATGCTCACATAGGACAGATAGCGACTGTCGGGGGAAAACTGCAGCTCAGTAATATCATGGCCGCCGGGCAAGCTAATCATTCGCTGCTGATTGTTTTGAATATTAATTAGCCTGAGTTGGTGGTAGCGTTTGCTAATACGGCTGGGTAAATATTGCTCGGCGGCGATACGTAATCCTGCCAGCTTTTGCTCTGGCTGGGCCAACGTGGCAATGCTCGGCGCCGAAATCGGGCTGATTAATGCCAGCCATTGATGATCGTTTGAGAGTCGTGTCGTGAGGCTGGTACTGTGGTTAATGGTTTGCTGCAATGCAGAGGAAGGTTTTTGGTAGTCTTGTGCTAAGGTCTGTGGGGTAAAAATTGGACATAACATCATCCCGATGCAAATCAAGGCTAAACGAAGCATGTTTGGGTCCCTAACAAAGTGCATAACTCCCGCACAGATAATTTGTAACAGGAGTAAGACGTTGACGCATAAGTTTTTATTGGTCATGCAGTTGTAAGCAATCTGTTGCTTTGTCGCAACCCGCCTCGACTCGATTCTATATTGTTTAAATCTCTATTTTAGATTTTATACGAGCTAATATTTTGAATTTTATATAGTTAGTTTAATTCATTCGTTTGCTAACTGGGCTAAGTCTTAGGTAGTATCTAACCGAATGATGCACTCATTACCCTAACCATAAAAAGATCAATAACTCAGGTGTGAGAAAAATGAAGGATAAGAATAAGTTGAGTTTTTGCTTAGGAAGTTGTCGCATTGACCCTTCCGATAACTCAATTTCATTTCAAACGCAGGCGGATGAAACGTCCCAACATGAAGCCGCTAAGGTGTCACTTCAACCTAAGTTTATTGAAGTGCTTAGCTATCTTGCCTTGCGTCATCCTAATGTGGTGACCCGTGATGAGTTGATCGAAAAAGTGTGGGAGGGCAATGTTTACGTAGGAACTAAGGCACTCACTAATGCGATTTGGCATTTACGGCAGCAATTGTCGCCACTCGAACAGGATGGTGGTGTGATTGAAACCGTGCGTAAGGCTGGGTACCGCCTCTTATTGCCCCCTGTCTACGACATTTCTGATGACACCGACATCGATAAACTCCAAATCACTGAGGCGAAGTTACAGCATACGATGCGACGACTGCATTTTATGGTGATATTGATGGGGGCGGTCATTGTGACTGTTGGTCTATTGATTGGCGTGCACCTGTACCAAGATAAACAGCGGATGACAGAGACCCAAATGACAGTGCTGACCAGAGATCCGGGATCGGAGCGTTATCCTAGGTTATCCCACGATAGGCGTTGGTTAGTGTATGGTGCGAGTCGTCCTGGCGTTACTTCTAGTCTGTATCTTAAAGATTTTAAACGTGAAGACATCCCCGCCCGTCAGTTAACGCCTTCCACATCGGCAGAGCTTCGCGCAGTGTGGAGTTTAGATGACACTAAGTTGTTTTTTGCCTCCCGAACTCAGGGAACGGGAGAGTGCCAAATTACTCAGTTAACCCTTGCAACCAATGAAACCCTCGCCTTAGCGCCTTGCTCGACCGATATGGCGGCAATAGATATTTCTGCTGACGGCCAATATCTTGCGTATGTTTCCTCCCTTGAGGCGGGTAAGGTGGGTGGTATCTACCGTTTGTCTTTGGTGCAACCTGACGCTAAGGCTGAAAGATTATCCTGCGAAGTGCACTGTAACTATGAAGACCGAGATTTAGCCTTCAGTCCTGATGGTCGTTGGCTGGCAATAGCGAGACGCTTTAGTAATATCTCGGAAGATATTTTTATTCGGGATTTAGCCAGTGCCAGTGAGAAACGCTTAACCCACGGACTAGAAGATATTCGCGGCTTGAGTTGGACACCTGATAGCCAGTCGCTGGTTTTTGCCACCGAAGATTCCGGCAGTCGCAACGGTTTTACTATCGATATTGCAACCACGCATATTCAATCTCTCGATGTAGAGGGAATGAGTTATCCCAGCAGTGTATCAGCGGAAGGTGAGCTTGTTTATCACCAGTATCGTCGTCAATTCCAAATGGCGTATTTTTCCCTTGGGGAGTCGGTATCTGGCAGTTTGTTTCCGCTCCTGTATTCTAGTATCAGCCACCGAAATCCCGATTATTCCCCCGAGGCGAAACGGATAGTATTTGTCTCTAGTGAGACTGGCTATAACGAGATTTGGGCGTCAGATATAAACGGCAAAAAACTTGAGCAACATACTCATCTCAAGTCGCGCGTAGCTTACCCGCGTTGGTCTCCCGATGGCTCTAAAATAGCTTTTATCGCCCCCGATGATCGCAATGAAGGTAATCGCATTTTTATTTTAGATTTAGCCAATAAAAATATTACTGCCTTAGCCTCGAGTTATCACAATCACGGTCGCCCCAGTTGGAATTGGCAGGGCACTGCCGTATTAGCATCGACCAGCGATGGCATCACGGAGTTTTATTTAGATAACAGTACACCAAGAGTGATCAGTCCTCTGACTATGGCTGTGGGATTTGCGAAATCGGCTAACGAATTTGTATTTAGCCGTTATGGGGGGAATGGACTCTGGCAGATTGATTTAACGCAGCCTGAGCAGGTTCGAGAGTTAATTCCTAGCAAAGTATTCCGTGCAGGTAATAACTGGGTGCTTACGGCAAACGGGGTGTATTTTAAATCGAGTAATGGTAACGAGCAGCGGCTGAATTTTTGGGAGGCGAGCAATCAACAGCTGACATCACTCCTAAGGGTTCCCCGTTCGAGCTTAAGCGGTTTTGGCTCTATGACGTATATCCAAGAGTCAAACCGCTTAGTGATGACGCTCGATGGCTTCCCACAACGGGATATCATCTTGCTTAAGCATAAGTTACTTAAATAAGTTGCTTTAAGGATTACTTAGCGCTAAATCTTCCGCCGAGTACAGCTTCGCGGGAGGCGCCTGTGACAGCTGGGAGGTTGGCGGGTAAGCCTAAGTGGTTACGCATGGCGAGCCAGGCGAAGGCGATGCCTTCGGCCCATTTAGGGTCGACGCCAAGGGCCGAGGTAGTATCCAGCTTATAACCTGGTAATAAGGCGGCAAGACGTTGCATCAGTTGGCCATTGAACGCGCCGCCACCACAGACGAACAATTCCCCTTCATTGGATAGTTTAATAATGTCTTGGGCTATGCTGTGGCAGGTTAAATCCAATAACGTCGATTGGATATCTTCTTCATCTAAATGATTAAAAGGCGATAATTGCTGTTCTAACCAAGCTTGGTTAAATAGCTCTCGCCCAGTGCTTTTAGGGTAAGCAAGGGAGAAATACGGGTGCGAAAGCAGTTGCATTAACAGGCCTTGGTCGGTTTTGCCCGATGCCGCCCATTCGCCATCTCTATCGAAGGGCTCACTTTTCACCTGCTGGATCCAGGCGTCTACCAAGGTATTGCCAGGTCCCGTGTCGAAGCCCAGCACTTGGTCACTGTTGCCCGGTAAATAAGTAATGTTAGCTATGCCGCCAATATTTAAAATAATGCGTTTTTTGCCAACTTCAGCAAAGGTTTGCTGGTGGAATGCGGGCACTAAGGGCGCGCCTTGGCCACCTAGGGCAATATCTTTACGGCGAAAATCGGCAATCACATCGATACCGGTTTCAGTTGCTATAGTGTTTGGATCGCCAATTTGCAGGGTAAAACCCACTTCAAGGTTTGGCATGTGGCGCACGGTTTGGCCATGGCTTCCAATGGCGATAACCTCTTCTTTGGCAATGGTGCATTTGCTCAGCAGATTATTGACTGCTAAGGCAAACAGTTGACCTACATTACGATCTAAACGGCCGAGGCGGTTAATTTCATCTGTACTGGGTAAGCAAAGGCGCTGTAGGCCTTTGAGCAAATGGCTCGGTATGGCTTCGGTATGGCTGGCGATAAGCTGCGGCTGCGCGCCAGAAAAGTCGACCAATACGGCATCGACACCGTCCATGCTGGTGCCTGACATCAGTCCAATATAATAAGCGTTTTTCATTGGGAGGAATCCGTCCGTCGTTATTGCATTGCCAATTGCGTTTGCTTGTTTTGCGAAAGTGTAGTCATCAATTGCTGGCTGAGTGCATCAAATTGATGTTTTTCTTTTCTCGCAATTGATTCGGCTTTAGGTAGCGTTATGGTTCTTGGGTTGCGGTGGACGCCATTGACGATAAATTCGTAATGCAAATGCGCACCCGTGACGCGCCCCGTTTTACCTAATGTACCTATGATTTGCCCTTGCTTAACGCTGGCTCCTTTGCTGACGTTGCGCTTCGTGAGGTGAAGATATTTGGTGGTATAGGTATCGTTGTGTTTGATAAACACATAGTTACCGTTGAATTGATTGTAGCCCGCTTCGATGACGCGTCCGCTCCCCGCCGCTTTAATGGGTGTGCCAATGGCGGCGACATAATCCACACCACGATGGGCTTTTACTTGGCCCGTTACTGGGTGTAAACGCCTTGGATTAAAGTTGGAACTGACATATTTAAAATCGACTGGTGAGCGTAAGAAGGCTTTACGCATGCTAGTGCCATTTTCGGAATAATAGTTGCCGTCGGTATAGCGAATGGCGGTATAGCGCTCATCTTGGTTAACAAATTCTGCGGCTAAGATATTGCCGTTACGCAAAAATTCACCATCGGCATATTCTTGCTCATAAATAATGGCAAAGTTGTCGCCTTCGCGTAAATCTAAGGCGAAGTCGATGTCCCAGCCAAATACGGTCGATAATTGCATGATCTGATTTGCACTCATGCCTGCATCGACGGCGGCGTTCCAGAAGTTGCTCTTAATCTTAGCACTGGTGAAATGGCTGCGAATTTCCACATCCTTCTCAGAGATTTTTTCTTGGTATTGCTCTTGATTCTTAGTAATCACTAAGGTTGAAATTGCATTGACGCGATAACGCACTTCGGTCAAATCACCATTAACATCCTTTGAAATCACGATTTCTTCGCCTGGCATAATCTTAAGTAAGTTTTGTTTGGCCAAGGGGAGTTGGGTGATTTCATACACGTCTTTACTGGTTAATCCTGCGCGATCAAATACTGCGGCTAAGGTGTCACCGTTTTTCACGTTAAAATGTTCGACGTCCCTGTGATGGGCACTTTCGAGGGATTCTGTCGCTGGATTATTAGCATCACCCGCGGCAAGCACGTCGGTTGACGATAATGGCGCAGCATTGGTGGGCGCATTGTCTGTTTGGCCCTCTAATAACTCTGGACGTTCAGGCGAGCGAAACGCTAAAGGCACATCATAACGGGTGTTGATTTGAGCTTGGTCATCAATGCTAGTGGTTTGTCTTGAAGCTTGCGCTTCTTCAGAAGGGAGTAGCATGGTTATCATGGTGATAACTGAAAGAATGCTGAGGAGAATTTGATGCTTTTTAGGCAACAATTTAAATAACGTTATAACCTTTCCCATTGACGCCGATACCAATAACCAGAGACTTAAATAATCCCGTTAGTGTACACACTTTCAATTGTGGTGGCTAACAAGTAACATAAGTCTCTTCATTTTATGATCATGGCCTTAGGAGTCCCTGCCGAGATGGCTGATTTAGACCAAGTATTAGCAGAAATTAGACGTGGTACCGATGAGATTTTACTCGAAGCGGATCTGCTTGAAAAACTCAAAGAAGGACGTCCACTCCGTATTAAGTTAGGTGCCGATCCTACCGCTCCGGACATCCATCTTGGACACACAGTAATCTTAAATAAATTAAGGTTATTCCAAGAGTTAGGTCATGAAGTCATTTTCTTGATCGGTGACTTTACTGGTATGGTGGGTGACCCAAGCGGTAAAAACAGTACGCGTCCACCGTTAACCCGTGAGCAAGTATTAGCGAACGCCGAAACCTATAAAGAACAGGTTTATAAGATACTTGATCCAGTTAAAACCCGTATCGAATTTAACTCAAGCTGGCTAGAGCCATTGGGCGCA
This sequence comes from Shewanella vaxholmensis, assembly GCF_031932135.1. Taxonomy (NCBI): domain Bacteria; kingdom Pseudomonadati; phylum Pseudomonadota; class Gammaproteobacteria; order Alteromonadales; family Shewanellaceae; genus Shewanella; species Shewanella vaxholmensis. Next base: position 388,244 of record NZ_JAUOEV010000001.1, on the reverse strand, counting down.
GCGGGGATGATCCGCCTTGCTTCCAAGCAAACTGTGGCTCGTATGATGGAGCGCGATGACTTTAAGAAGCGTTATGCCTCGGGCCAATCTATTGCTATCCATGAGTTTATGTATCCTTTACTGCAAGGTTATGACTCAGTTGCGCTGCAGGCCGATGTTGAGCTGGGTGGTACAGATCAAAAGTTCAACCTATTAATGGGCCGTGAACTGCAAAAAGCGGAAGGCCAAAAGCCACAAGCTGTGATCATGATGCCGCTGCTCGAAGGTTTAGACGGCGTGAAGAAAATGTCTAAGTCGGCGCACAACTATATTGGCGTGAGTGAACCTGCCAACGAAATGTTTGGCAAGCTGATGTCGATTTCGGACGATTTAATGTGGCGCTACTTTGAGCTGCTATCATTCCGTCCACTGGCTGAAATTGAGCAGTTTAAGCAAGATGTGGCCAATGGGTCTAACCCACGTGACATTAAAATCGCTTTGGCGAAGGAAATCATCACACGTTTCCACGATGAAGCGTCTGCAGAAAGCGCACACCAAGCCTTTGTCGATCGCGCTAAGGGCATGATCCCTGACGATATCGAAGAAATCGAGTTAGTGGCGGGTGAAGGTATTGCGATTGCAAATCTGTTGAAAGATGCTGATTTAGTGGCGTCGACTTCAGAAGCCATGCGGATGATCAAGCAAGGCGCGGTGAAGATGGACGGCGAAAAGCTGGACGATAGCCGTATGACTTTGTCTGCTGGTACTGTCGCGGTATTCCAAGTCGGTAAACGCAAGTTTGCCAAAGTGACTTTGGTTTAAGACATTGTCTGTTAAATGAAAAGTCGTTAATCGAACAAAAAGAGCGCCTTAGGGCGCTCTTTGTTTTTAAATCTGTTTCACCCCATAAGATTAAGGCGCTGTGTTGGCTTCATGCTCGGCGATATTACATCTGTCGGTGCCAAAGTGTTGCCCATCGCTGCATTTCCACGCCAGTTGCGCCGAACTCACCTGCCATTGTTTTGCATTCTGCTTTAAGGAAATAATCAACAGCATTTGTGGATGTTGCTTGGAGAGCTCGCTCACCTGATAGGTCAAAATGCTGTCTTTATTGGTTTGGGTTCGCACTAAGGTAAATTTGTTGCCTGCGTATTGGCTGCTGATCTGACTTGGGTCTTCCGACCAAGGTTGATGTTGCGCCTGAGCGACACGCAGCTGCTGATTAAAATGACTGACGGGCTGAACGGCGTAGGACACGATAATGGGCTGTAAGGCCTGTGCTTTTGGTGCCAGCATTAAGCCATTAAGGGCGAGTAGGGCTATCAATCCAAAAAACTTCATACAAACCTCATTGAAACGAAACGACTCAGTCAACCTAGCTAAGGTGAAATACGCAGTGGTATTGACTCATTGTTAGTTTCGACCCGTTTTTAGGGATCAAGTTTCAAAGACGGGGAAATTTTGTGACTACTGCATCGCTAATTGATCAGACATGGTCTGGTAATCGATAAGATCCACATGCTCAGTCACCCTATGGTTGAGCATATCGAGTTTAAGGCTAGTGACGCCAGGAATAGCGATGTCGATGATTTTGCCAGGTTTGCCGAATTGCTCGCCCGGCCCTTTGAAGTGATAGTTACCTATCATTACTACCAAAGAGCCAGCGTTATACATATGTTCTATGTTGAAGTCGTACTCGAGTACGCCCTCATGGGCGCGCTCAAGAAAGTCGATGATGAAGCGGCCGCCGGTGTATTTACGGTTAGCGGTTTTGTCGAAGAAGATACTGTCGCGGTTATAGAATTTTCGTAGTGTCTTATAGTCGTGTTCGGTTAGTGCATTCATATACTTTACGGCTAACAGCTGTTCTTGCGGCATTTCACCTGAGTTGGCTTGCGCCGCTGCAGGATTGAGGGCAGGAACAAAAATGAGGCACAAAATAAGACACAATATTCGCAAACTATTCCCTCTTGGTTTTGAGATCAAAGGCCGGTAACGACAGATGCCACTTGATGGCGCTTAAGCGGATAAATAGGGCACTGGTCATCGCCAGAAACAGCGCCGTTTTCTCGCCCATACCGTAGGCTAAACTCACGGTATAGCCGATACCACCAATGATTGAAGCTGTGGCATAGACTTCTGTACGTAACACCATAGGAACTTGTCTGCACAGTAAGTCTCGAATAATGCCTCCTCCCACGCCTGTGATCAAGCCCATAACCACGGCAATCATGCCACTTAAGCCCATATTGAGGGCTTTTTCGGCACCAATCACAGTAAACAAGGCCAATCCAAAGGCATCTGCGACGGGTAAAATATACTCGGGTACCTTACGAGGGCGACGGACTAATAGCAAACAGGCGAGCACAGTTGCGAGGATCACTATGATGTAATTCGGGTCGCGGATCCAGAACACTGGCGTTGCACCAATTAAGGCATCACGAATACTGCCACCACCGACAGCGGTAACCGAGGCGAGCACGATTACGCCAAAGGGGTCCATTCTATGGCGTCCAGCGGCAAGTGCGCCAGATAGCGCAAATACAGCGGTACCCCATAAATCAAAAAAGTAGATCCACTGGCTCATTTACTCATCTCTTTGATATGGATATTTAATGCGTCCACAGAGATGCGGATTTCAATCACAGATAAAATCAGTGAATAGAGCAGTAATAGCAGGCTAGCGCCAAAAATCACTGAGCCAGTTTTATTAAAGCCGACATAGATGAAAATCATGCACAGTACGCACAGGGCAAAGCTAGATACGCCCGCTTCTTGCATACGACGAATAATGGAAATGCGTTGACTCAGGTTTTTGATTTGATCTTTATGAACGGGTTTCTCACCACTGCTTAAGCTCCGTATTAATGCCGCGAGGGCAAAAAAACGATTAGTATAAGCTAATAGTAACAATGAGATAGCAGGAAATAACAACGCAGGTGTTGTTAATGAAACATGCATGTTTTCGAGCAAGATAGTCAGCCTTTAACTTCACGTTGAGATAATGCGGCATCATATCACAGGCTTTGTAACCAACGTAAACTTGCCCATAACAAGGGCAGTATAATGATAAAGCTAAACCAGATAGCACAGGCACGTGAGGTCAGCTTGATTGCAGGCGTGATGTCATCACTGGTTGGCTGCGGACCATAACGTAGTTTGTCCACATTAATACGCACGCCAGCAAACTTCTGTGGTCCACCGAGTTCGATTCTCAAAATACTGGCCACGAGATTCACACTGAGAACATAACCTCGAATAGCGTGATGATTTTTAGGGGCTCTAAAAAGTTTTGCAAACGCCTTAGGCCCGCCTTGAATGGCGAGCGACAGGCTCCACAACCAAGCCGGAATCGCCAGCAAGATAATGGATACACCATTCACAGTACTGCAAAAATGTTGATACTTTGGTTGAATGGGCGGCCAGCTTAATTCGAGTTGTTTGAGCATGCGCACCGCCAGCACTAGCGGTGCTCCGGCGATAGCGAAAAAGAAAATGGTCGATGCTGTGCCGTAAATAGGCGCTGTGGCGAGTTTTTCTATGGTGGCTTTGGCTAGGCCGATTTCCGACAAACTATCGGTATCGCGCAGCACCCAAGGCTGTAACAGCTTTTTTGCGCTGGCATTGTCTCCACGTTTTAAGGCCTTAGCGATTTCATCGGCAACTTGGCTAAACCCTGCATCGGTTAAACACAGATAAAGCACTAAAAATTCGAAAAACCATGGAAAGGCGGCCAGTTCGAGCAAAAAGGTGATAATGGCCCAAAACGGGAACAGTAACAGCAACATAGCTAAAAAGCCTGCTGTGGCTTGTTGGCTTGGAGATCGTTCAGGGCGATTCACTTTGGCTGCGAGTTGCTTGGCTAAATGGCTAAACCAAATAAGCGGCTGCATTTCCCGTGGCAATGGTGCTAAGCGCGCCAATAACAAAGCAAAAAAAAGTACCAAAAAGCCTTCAAACAAAGCGCCATCTATCTCGACAAGTTGTTGATAAAAAGAGGTGTGCATTCGGTACTTTCCGCTTAAGTGATTATTTTACTGAGTCAGGATTCAGTTGCTCAAGTAGCAGCATCACCATCAACGCCGAGTGGTAACCCGCTTTGACAATATAAGAATCAAAATCCACTGGCGAGTCATTGTTGGCGTTATCCGATAAAGAGCGGATAACCACAAATGGCACACCAAACTGATGACAAACTTGAGCAATTGCCGCGCCTTCCATCTCACAGGCGGCCATAGTCGGGAAGTTTTTGAGCATGGCTTGGGTGCGAACAGGATCGCAAATAAAGCTGTCGCCAGTACAGATCAACCCTTCAATCGCTTTGACTTCACCCAGCTGAGCAATGGCCTTGTTGGCGGCTTCAACTAAATGTGCGGCAGGAATAAACGCAGCGGGTTGCTGTGCCATTTGGCCAATTTCATAACCAAAGGCGGTGACATCCACATCATGGTGACGTACTTCAGAAGAAATCACGATATCACCAATGGCCAACGTATCGACAAAGCCACCGGCAGAACCTGTGTTGATCACCGCATCTGGCGCATATTTTTCGATGAGCAGTGTGGTCGCAATACTTGCGGCGACTTTACCTATGCCTGAGCGAGTCACGACTACGTCTTTACCTGCGAGTGTACCAGCAATAAATTCAATACCAGCAATGGTTTGCGATGTCGCGTTTGTCATGGCGGCTATAAGGTGAGCGACTTCTGGCTCCATTGCGCCAATAATTCCAATTTTCATGGGAGACCTTTTTGATTCAACACTTAAGAGTGGGACACGAGAATGCTGGCTAATATACCACACAGTTTTATGCAGTCGTTATGGTGAGATTGGGATTGCTTAATAATGGCGCGGTAAAATGCGGGAGGGTTAACGGAAAAGTACGCTCATAAGATGCGCGCTTATATCTATTTCTCCATCAACCGATAGCGACAAGTCACAAACAAATGGCTGGACTTGTTTGACTAAGTCCAGCCATTGCAAAGCTTGTTAAATGACAGCGATAAAACAGTTTTTTAGCGATAAAACTAACACATTGGCGTTTAAGCTTGGCGCTTAGTCCAAGTAGTTAAGAATACCTTGAGCAGCATCGCGACCTTCGGCAATGGCTGTCACGACTAAATCAGAACCGCGCACCATATCACCACCAGCAAACACTTTAGGGTTGGTGGTTTGGAATGGATTTTCGTCTAACTTACTCGCTTTAACTCGGCCCCATTGATCGAGCTCGATGCCATGATCGGCAAACCAAGGTGCTGGGCTAGGTTGGAAACCGAAAGCAATAATTATCGCATCGGCTTCGAGCAACTGTTCGCTACCCGCAATCGCTTCGGCGCGTTGACGACCGCTGGCATCGGCTTTGCCCATGGCTGTTTCGACGCATTCAATGCCAACTACTTTGCCATCTTGGGTTTTAATCGCCACAGGTTGACGGTTAAACAGGAAATTAACGCCTTCCTCCCGCGCATTTTGTACTTCGCGGCGTGAACCCGGCATGTTGGCCTCATCACGGCGGTAAGCACAGACTACGCTGCTGGCACCTTGTCTGACGGCTGTGCGCACGCAATCCATCGCAGTATCACCACCGCCTAATACCACCACACGTTTACCTTCAAGGTTCAGGTAGGGCGTTTGCGCATCTTGCGTGCCCATTAAATGATGGGTGTTACCAATCAAATAGGGCAGGGCTTGGTATACGCCTTGGGCATCTTCACCCTCAAGGCCGGCTTTCATCGCGGTATAGGTGCCCATACCAAGGAATACGGCATCGTATTCTTCGAGCAGTTTAGTAAATGGGATATCTTTACCGACAGTAACCCCGAGTTTGAACTCAATGCCCATGCCTTCTAATACACTACGACGGGTCGCCATGACGGCCTTGTCGAGTTTAAAAGACGGAATACCGTAGGTGAGTAGGCCACCAATTTGTGGATATTTATCAAAGACCACGGCTTTAACACCGTTGCGAGACAAAATATCCGCGCAGCCCAAACCTGCAGGACCTGCGCCGACAATCGCTACTCGTTCAGCGCGCGGCGTGACCTTGCTCATATCGGGGCGCCAGCCTTGGGCGATTGCTGTATCGGTAATGTATTTTTCGACATTACCGATAGTGACAGCACCAAAGTCGTCGTTAAGGGTACAAGCGCCTTCGCAGAGTCTGTCCTGTGGACAAACACGGCCGCAGATTTCGGGCAGAGTGTTGGTCTCATGCACTAAATCCGCCGCTTCCATGATGCGACCTTGCTCCGCTAGCTTGAGCCAGTTAGGAATATAATTGTGCAGTGGGCACTTCCACTCACAATAAGGATTGCCGCAATCTAAACAGCGATCCGCTTGCTGTGCCACTTCAGGCTGAGCAAAAGGCTGATAAATCTCAATAAACTGAGTCGCACGTTTAGCCGCAGGGTGTTTGGTGGGGTCTTTGCGACCCACTTCAATAAATTGAAAATCGTTACTCATGCGCCATTACCCCGCTTTTACAACTAATTCTGGGCTCGATTTCTCTAACTTGAGCAGATCGGCCACGGCAATATTTTTAGGTTTCACTAATACGAAGCAATCTAACCAGTTACCAAAATCACTTAAGATCATCTTGGCATGTTCGCTGCCCGTTTCGGCCACGTGGGCTTCAATCAGACCTTTCAAATGTTGTTGATGAATGGGGGATTCGAGTTTTTGAGTATCGACAAGCTCAGTGTTCACACGGCGATTGAAGCGGCCGAATTGATCGAATACATAGGCAAAACCACCTGTCATACCTGCGCCGAAGTTCACCCCTGTTTTACCAAGGACAACCACAATACCGCTGGTCATGTATTCACAGCCGTTATCGCCAAGCCCTTCGACCACAGCAATCGCCCCTGAGTTACGGACCGCAAAACGCTCGCCCGCTTGACCCGCGGCGAAGAACTTGCCGCCCGTCGCGCCGTAAAGACACGTGTTACCGACAATGGCGCTGCGCTCGCTTTGGAACGGGCTGCCAATTGGCGGGTAGATGACGATTTGGCCGCCAGACATGCCTTTACCCACATAGTCGTTGGCATCGCCGCAGAGTTTTAACTCAAGGCCTGGGCTGTTCCACACGCCAAAGCTTTGGCCGGCACTGCCGTTAAAGCTCAGTTTGACCGGCGCTTTGGTGCCTTTGACGCCGTGTGTGCTCGCGATATAGCCTGACAACGTCGCGCCAACGGAACGGTCGGTGTTGTTGATGCTGTAAGCTGCATCGAAACTCTCGCCCTTATCGACAGCACTTTGGCATTCGTTTAATAAATGCTGGTTAAGCAGCCCTAAATCCGCTGGTGGATTAGTTTCTTGCCAAGTGCGTGACGAGGTTGCTGGCACCTTGGGTTGATACAAAATCGGTGACAGATCTAAGCCTTGTTGCTTCGCGGTTTGGCCTTCGAGGGCATATAACCATTCGCTGCGACCGACTAAGTCTTCAAACTTGTTCACCCCTAAGGTCGCCATCCATTCACGAACTTCCTGTGCAACAAACTCAAAGTAAGTCATCACTCGCTCTGGCAGACCATGGTAATGGTTGTCACGCAGGTTTTTATCTTGCGTCGCCACGCCAGTCGCGCAGTTGTTCAAGTGGCAAATACGCAGGTATTTACAACCTAGGGCGATCATAGGCACAGTGCCAAATCCAAAGCTTTCGGCGCCTAACAACGCGGCTTTAATCACATCTGTACCGGTTTTTAAGCCGCCATCGACTTGCAGGCGAATTTTATGGCGTAGACCGTTTTCCACGAGCGATTGATGCACTTCGGCTAAACCTAGCTCCCACGGACTCCCCGCATACTTCACTGAGGTGATTGGGCTGGCACCTGTGCCGCCGTCATACCCTGAAATCGTGATCATGTCTGCATAGGCTTTCGCTACGCCGGTGGCGATCGTGCCTACACCAGGTTCAGACACAAGTTTCACTGAAATCAGCGCTTTAGTGTTGATTTGCTTCAAGTCGAAAATCAGCTGGGCTAAATCTTCGATAGAGTAAATATCGTGGTGCGGCGGCGGTGAAATTAAGGTTACGCCAGGGCGTGCATGACGCAGTCCGGCGATTTCAACGCTGACTTTATGGCCGGGTAACTGACCACCTTCACCGGGTTTTGCCCCTTGGGCGACTTTAATCTGCAACACATCGGCATTGACTAAGTAGTGCGCCGTAACGCCAAAGCGTGCCGAGGCAATCTGTTTAATCGCAGAGTTGCGTTCAGTATTAAAGCGGCGAGCATCCTCACCACCTTCACCTGAGTTCGAGCGGCCGCCTAAGCGGTTCATTGCAATAGCCAGCGCTTCATGGGCTTCGGGGCTGAGGGCGCCGATACTCATGGCCGCGCTGTCAAAGCGTGAATATAGACCTGATGCAGCTTCCACATCGGCGACATCAAGCGATGCTTGCGCGCCCTTAATACCGATTAAGTCACGCAGTGTCGCCACGGGACGATTGTCGACGAGGTCGGCAAACTTTTTATAGGTCGCGAAGTTTTTGTCAATCAATGACGCCTGTAAAGTGTTGACCACATCAGGGTTAAAGCAGTGATATTCACCCCCTTCAACGTATTTCAGCAGGCCACCTTGCGGTAATGGCACATGGGCACGGTAGGCGGCTTTGTGCAGAATCGCTTGGTCTTGGGCGATTTCAGCAAAACTGACGCCTTCGATACGGCTAATCACGCCTTTAAAGCACAGTTCAATTACATCACTGGCGATGCCGATGGCTTCAAACTGTTGGCTACAACGATATGAACCGACAGTGCTGATGCCCATTTTGGACATGATCTTACGCAGGCCTTTTTCGATACCGTAACGGAAGTTCAGCATCAATGCTGTGGTATCGGTTAACTGGTGACGTTTCGCCAGTTCAGAAATTGACTCATACACTAAGTACGGATAAATCGCGGTGGCACCAAAGCCAAGCAATACGGCAAAGTGATGCGGATCTCGCGCCGATGCGGTTTCAACAATAATGTTGGTGTCGCAGCGGAGGCTCTTATTTACCAGCATTTGTTGCACAGAACCGACCGCCATGGCCGCAGGGATCACTTGTGCCGTTTTACCTATGGCTCTATCCGAAAGGATCAACAAAGTCGTGCCGCTGCGGGCTAAACGCTCGGCTTCGGCTGTGATGCGGCGAATGGCACTTTCTAAGCCTTCCTGTGGTTCGTAATTCAAATCCACAATGTTGGCGCGATAGTAAGTGCTATCTAATCCCAGTAACTGGTTAAAATCACTGAACAATAAGATAGGTGAGTTGAACATGACGCGGTAAGCATTACCCGTCGTTTCATTAAAGAGGTTCTGCTCACGGCCAATACAAGTGGTCAACGACATAACGTGTTTTTCACGCAATGGGTCGATAGGTGGATTCGTTACTTGAGCGAATTTTTGCCTAAAATAGTCATACAGTGAACGTGACTTTTTCGACAATACCGCCATAGGCGTATCGTCGCCCATAGAACCTGTGGCTTCTTCACCTTGTTTTGCCAGTACCCAAATGACTTGCTCTAATTCTTCACGGGTATAGCCAAATTGTTTTTGGTATTGCAGCAAAAGCTCAGGGCTTAACTCGCTGGCACCGTGCTGCTCAGAGGCTAAATCTTCCGCTGGCGTTAAAGTACGGCTGTTCTTCGCCATCCACTCTTTATAAGGGTGGCGACGTTTCAAGTCGTTATCAATTTCAAAGGATTGGTACAGGCGGCCGTTTAAGGTATCGAGTACCAGTAACTCACCCGGTCCAACGCGGCCTTTTTCAATCACTTCATCGGCTGCGTAATCCCAAATACCGACTTCGGAGGCCAAGGTCAAAATACGATCTTTTGTGATCACATAACGCGATGGACGCAGACCATTACGGTCAACGGCGCAGGCGGCATGGCGACCGTTGGTCATCACAATACCTGCCGGACCATCCCAAGGTTCCATGTGCATGGAGTTAAAGTCGTAGAAGGCTTTTAACTCGTCATCCATTTCTGGATTACTTTGCCATGCTGGCGGAATTAATAAGCGCATGGCTCGGTATAAGTCCATGCCACCGGATAACAGCATTTCCAGCATGTTATCTAAAGATGAAGAGTCTGAGCCTGTTTCATTCACAAAGGGAGCGGCCTGCTGCAAATCTGGCAGTAGTGGTGAATTAAACTTATAGGCACGGGCGCGGGCCCATTGACGGTTACCCGTAATCGTATTGATTTCGCCGTTATGGGCTAAATATCTAAACGGCTGAGCTAATGGCCATTTAGGAGAAGTATTCGTTGAGAAACGTTGATGGAATAGGCAGATAGAGCTTTTTAAGCGAATGTCCGCGAGATCGGGATAAAACGCGGGCAAGTCTACAGGCATCATCAAGCCTTTATAGACGATAACTTGGCCAGACAAACTCGCGACATAGAAGTCCTTATCGTCGGTGATTTGCTGCTCTAAGCGGCGACGCGCCATATAAAGGCGGCGTTCCAAGTCTTTTTCACGCCAGCCAATGGGGGCGTTGATCAGCACTTGGTAGATTTGTGGCAGGCTAGCCTTGCCGATTTCACCTAACACATCGGGATTGACCGGCACTTTGCGCCAGCCTGCAATACTTAAGGTTTCACGCTCGAGTTCGCGCTCAAGAATAAACTTGGCTTGTTCGGCCAGTTCATCATCTTGACTTAAAAACAGCATACCTACGGCAAATTTACGGCTCAAATGCCAATCATTTTCCGCGGCAATCGCTTCAAAAAATTGCACTGGCAATTGCATTAATAAACCACAGCCGTCGCCAGTGCGACCGTCGGAGGCAATGCCACCGCGGTGCTTCATGCGATCTAGACCATGGATTGCCGTGCGCACTATACGGTGGCTGGCTTCGCCATCCATCTGTGCTATCAACCCAAAACCACAATTGTCCCGCTCAAAACTGGGATGATATAAGCTCATACAAAAACCTCCCTAGACCTCAACTGATTACTACTCGGGGAGAAAATGTAAAGACTTTCTATAGATATGCACCCGAACCACCCAAATTAGCCTGAGATTCAATAAAGGTCAAACCAAAAATTTGCATAAAACATGGGTATTAATTCATGTTTTATACACAAGCTATAATTGCTTTACGTTAACGTCAACAGTAAAAGGTGCTGTATAACATTATGAATAAAAAGAATTTTAAAAATGAGGAAACTGTGGGTTTACTAAAATGTAACATGCTGGTGGGATTGTTTTTGATTTAGAAATAGTGATTTTTATTGCAAACACAGTAAATAAATAAAAAATTAAAATTGTTGAATTATTATTCATTTTGGTGTGAGCGATATCTCAATGGTAAGCGCGTTAATTTGAGGATGCGCACATTTCTGACAATAAGGGTATGGGTCAGGTGGGAATTTGATGTAGCGCCAAGAAACCTCTCGCTACCTTGTTTACACTAAGCTTTTTCTTCTATTTGTTCACGTATTTTCTTTTCTATTTGTGATTTTATCTTGGTTATTCTCAATGAAGCGATATGAAATTTGGTGGGTGCTCTGATGGGGCTTGATGCATATGTGAACACCTTTGGTGCCGTTTGCAAGGCGCGATATGGTACGCGACTGCGAAAACTCACCATAGATGCCAAGTTTACTTGCCCCAACCGTGATGGCACCTTGGGGCGTGGAGGTTGTACTTTCTGCAATGTGGCCTCATTTAGCCACCAAACTGCTGATGTGCTGAGTATTACCGAGCAGATCGAACAGGGTAAGAGTCGTTATCGTGAGGCTAAGCCTCAGGCGCAAGCCGATAAGTTTATTGCGTATTTTCAGGCTTACACGAGCACTTATGATGAGTATCAGGTGTTAATGGCTAAGTACGATGAAGCCGTAAAAGATGGCGAGATAGTGGGTTTGTGTGTAGGAACTCGCCCCGATTGTGTGCCAGATAATGTACTGGATTTACTGGCAAGTTATCAGGCAAACGGTGTTGATGTGTGGTTAGAACTTGGGTTGCAAACCGCTAAAGATGAAACGCTGCGCAAGATCAATCGCGGCCATGATTTCGCCTGTTATTGTGACACTGTGTCGAGGGCGAGAGCTCGCGGTCTTAAGGTGTGCACTCATCTTATTCTTGGCTTACCCGATGAAACCCATAGCGATTATATGGTGACCTTAGCGGCGGTATTGCAGCAGGGCGTTGATGGCTTGAAGCTGCATCCTTTGCATGTCGTCGAAGGCAGCACTATGGCCAAGGCGTGGCGAAGTGGGCGCTTACCTTTACTGAGTCTTGAAGATTATGCTCGCAGTGTCGGCGAGATGATCCGCCATACACCCGCGGAAGTGATTTTCCACCGCGTCACCGCTTATGCGAAAAAACCTATGCTATTAGCACCAGATTGGTGTGCCTATCGATGGGATGGATTGGTGGCTATTGTGGATAATTTACAGCTTTATGGTGGACAAGGGCACGTATTAGCGCAACGATAGAGGCAAGTTAGTGGGATACATTTCCTCCTTAAATGCTATGTCGTCGCTATTATTTTGTAAGTGTTTACTTACGACTATTAGTTTGTTTTTTGTTAATTTTAATCTGAATTTGACCATGGATATCGCTATAAGTTGCACAGACAGTTTTAGTGGGTATCATGTGATAAATTCGTTTTAAGCATTGGACCACTTAAGGGAGGCCTCATGGCCACAGTTGAATTAGAAGTAATCCTAGATCTCAATACTCTCGAACAGTACTGTAGCGCCATTGGTGCCGGTACTTTACTAAAGAGTGTGGTGTTATTTGAGCAGTTAATGCCTGAATATGTAGGAAATCTAGTGAAGGCTAACGACGCTGCAGATAGAGATACCTTATGTTCAGAAGCGCATAAATTTAAAGGTGCCGCAGGTTCGGTAGGTTTAAAACGCATTCAGCAAATCGCCCAGTTATTACAACACGGTGAAGAGCCAAGATGGGATGCTGAACACGGCGCTTGGGTTGCTGAGATCGTCGAACATGCGAGTGCGGATCTACAACAGTTAAAGTTGTTCCTCCAAGCTAAAGCATAAGATATCGATACGCTAAGGCGCAGCAATAACATCTGTTGTTGCGCCCAATTGAGTGAATGATTGCGTTAGATTATTGGGTTCGTTATTGCGTTAGTTTGACGGCTGAGTTTGTTGCCTTTTACGTTTCCCCGCGAGTGCTTTTCTCCTCTTTGTTTGTTACTCCCACTTAAGTTTTACAGCTAATCGGTTGAATGTCGATTCGGCTCACACTCTTGAAATCTAATGCCGCGTTATTGGCTTTCAGTTATGCTAGAGTAGATTTAATTTCTTAATTCATAACCTTAATGGCAATCGAGAAAATGAAAAGTTTACCTAGCTTAAAAAACTTATTCTATTTGGTGAATCTCCATCAAGAGCAGAATTTTAACCGCGCGGCTAAGGTGTGTTTTGTCAGCCAATCGACGCTTTCGAGTGGGATCCAAAACTTAGAAGAGCAGTTAGGGCATCAGTTGATTGAGCGAGACCATAAGTCGTTTATGTTTACCGCTATTGGTGAAGAAGTGGTGCAGCGCGCCCGTAAAATTCTCACCGATGTGGATGATTTGGTAGAATTGGTGAAAAACCAAGGCGAGCCGATGACAGGCGATATACGTTTAGGGTGTATACCTACGATTGCGCCTTTCCTATTGAGCCGTGTTATTCGTCAATGCCAGCAATCTTATCCTGCGATGAGTTTATTACTGAAAGAAGATACCACTGAGCGTTTGCTGGATGCCTTAGGTAAGGGTGAGCTGGATTTATTGATCCTTGCTTTGCCTGTGGATACCAGCGGTTATCACAGTATGAAAGTGGGTAAAGATCCATTCAAAATGGTGATCCATAAGGATTTAGCCGGAGAAATCCATCAGCCGATCGATTACCAAGCCTTGCCAGACGAGAGTATTTTCCTGCTGCAAAGCGAGCATTGCATTACGGGGCATGCCATCACTGCCTGTCAGCTTGGGGATAGCGCGAAAGTGAATCCGTTTGCCGCCACCAGTTTGCATACCTTAGTGCAGATGGTGAACAGTAAGCTGGGCACCACATTCCTGCCGCAAATGGCAATCGATGCGGGTATTTTGAATGACACTGATTTGGTGGTGATGACGCCGCCGGGTGAAGCGCCTTACCGTGATATCGGCCTTGTCTGGCGTCAAACGACCAGCCGGATCTTAACCTTCCGCACCTTAGGTTTAATGATCCAAAAGTTATTAACCAAAGAAGCACAATAAGCTGGCTGCAACAGCACAAAGTGTCACTGCAAAAAGTGTTAATGCAACTCAACGCTTAAATATGATGAGAAATTAGAGTGGGGAAACGCCAAACACTTCGATGGAGTGTTGTTTCCCTTTGAGTTTGACGGGACCAAGATTCGATAGGTGATATTGCGTGTTGGGATTATCTAAACGTCCCGCGAGTGCGCCCGAGATCAACATGCGTTGCCCCAAGGGATTACACTGATCTTGCAGTCTCGCTAGGGTATTGAGCACATCACTAAAGAAACTAATCTCTTGTTTTTGCACGCCAACAACCGCTGCTACGACTTGGCCGCAATGGGCCGCCGCTTTAAACTTAGGCACAAAGCCATAGTGTTCTTCAAAGTAACGTCTTTGCCAATTAAGCTGCTGACTAAATTCAAAATAGATATTCATGCAGCGGTCGTGGACTATCCCTTCTTCTAAAGGCCAGTGGATCAACACGGCATCGCCCATATAGCGATAAATCTCGGCTTCGTTGTTGGTCACAGTATCCGACAGCAAACTAAAGCTATCTTGGATCAAGCGACTAAAACGGTAATCCCCAAGTGATTCGGCGTGTGTGGTCGAGGCGACCATGTCTAAGTAAAGGAATAATCGCTGCTCGTACCTTGGCTTGTGGTATTTACCTAGGCCAATGTTGAGCAGAATACGTGGGCCAACTAACAGCGCCATTTGCTCAACGAAGGCTAAACTGACTCGCACGACCACCAGATAGACGATCAATGCTTGGAATGAAGGACTGTAGAGAATGTGCGCCGTCAGCATTTGTCTTAGGGTCGACATGTGATTTTCGATGGCCCACATATTCAAAAATTGGGTCATGTAAGCTAATGTCGTCGCCCCCAGTAATAAAAACAAGCCTTTAAAGATGACAGAAAACACATAGGGGAGGCGATTGATAGCACTGAAATCAGCAATAACGTTGGACATCCAATGCAGGCTGCCAAAAATTATCCCCATATAGATAGCAAGTGTCGCGAGATCGGCCGAACCTACCGCCCATTGGGGCAGTTCTGGTGATTGGGCATATCGAAAAAACACGAATGCAGCCATGGCAATCGCCCAAGCTAAAATCGCAAAAAGGAGTTTTTTTGCTTGTCTACGTGCTCTCACTGCGTGATGGGTATCCGAATACGGCTGTGATTTCAGAATGCCGTAGTTTATAGAAAAGAGTCACCTTAGTGCCAGTGAAATTTGTGATCTGGATCAATCTAAGTCTATATCGTCACTAAATATTAACCAAAAACCTTATTAAGTATCATGGCGGTGAAACTGGTCTTTAAATAAAAACCCCTAGGGTTGGTCATTTTGAGGCTGCCATCTTCGGCAATGCTTTGCGTTAACGCTTTACTGTTGGCAGCTTTAGGACGTAATTGCAGTACTTCGCCGTGGCGTGCGGTGAGTTTCTCGACTTTGCCGAGGGCGATAAGCTCCATGATCTCTTCCCAATCCTGTTGCAGTAATTGCAACTCCTGTGGATCAGGCTCCCACAATATCGGGGTGCCAATACGGCGCTCTCCCACAGGAATATGCCTCTCACCTTCAACGGGTACCCAAAGGACGCGCTGTAACTTATGGCAGACTAAGCTATTTTGCCAGGTTAACCCTTGGATATTTGACAGCGGTGCCACGCAGACATAAGTGGTCTCCAGTGGTCGCCCTTGTGCATCTATGGGGATGGTTTTAAGTTCTACCCCTAAATGTAGAAAATCTTGCTCAGGTTTAGACCCCGCCGTCGCGCCTAATTCCATTTCGATTAATTGGCCGACCCAGCCTTTATCACGTTTAAGATCCTTGGGAACATTTAAGCCTCTTTGTGCTGCTATTTGCGCCAAACTCACGCCAGCCATCAGATGGGCGCGTTCGAGTAACTCAGGGAGATTTTCGGGCGGGATAATTTGATTCATGGTTGGATTTTACTTAAAAATAACCGCTTAGCAATGGCGGTTGAAAAGTGAGCGCCAAAGTTCGGGTAAAATTATAACGAATGCTTTTGAACTAAGTGCCTGATTTTAAATTTTATATCTGAGTTACTCCCCGTTTTGCAAAAAAGTGTTCAAAGTTACTCTCTGCTTTCCCTTGCGTTCCCCACACACTTATCCACAGATATTATGGATAACTCAGTAAAATGCGTCCCTTAACCTAATAAAAACCCCAAGTCAATGCGAATAAAGGGCATTTATTCTGGCTTTTGTGGACAGTTGTGGACACTATTTGTGTATAAAGTTGTGTAGTGTTGTGAGAACTATAGAAATACCTCTGACTGGTTAAATAATGAGCTTTATTGTTTTTTTTGCCATTTTAAAATGAAGGTATCTATTTAAGTTGTTGAATTTAATTTTAATTAAGTTTTAACTCTAAATTATTTAAATGGCGGTAAACAGATGTTTTTTGAGCGTTATAACAAGTTCACCTGAGTTTCAAACAGAGATATCCACAGAAAATGTGGATATCCCCGCATTTCATCCCCTAGCTTTGTTGATAAATGTCTTTTAAGTGTGATTTTATCCAATGTCTAGGGTGAAATAGAGGTTTGCTGAGAGACTAGCTTTATGAAACAATCAGTTTATTAAAATTTAATGTGATTTGGAGTCCATGTGATTGATAGCGACGGCTTTCGCGCAAATGTGGGCATTATAATTTGTAACAGATATGGCCAAGTCATGTGGGCCAGACGCTTCGGTCAACACTCATGGCAATTTCCTCAAGGTGGTGTCGATGATGGCGAGACAGCAGAAGAGGCAATGTACCGTGAGTTATATGAAGAAGTGGGCCTAAGACCCGAACACGTGCATATCCTAACCTCGACCCGTTCTTGGTTACGCTATCGTTTGCCAAAGCGTTTAGTCAGGCAAGACAGTAAACCTGTGTGTATTGGGCAAAAACAAAAGTGGTTTCTGTTACAACTGAAAAGCCAAGATAGTGCGATTAATTTAAGTTCCTCTGGGCATCCTGAATTTGACGATTGGCGCTGGGTAAGTTATTGGTATCCTGTGCGGCAAGTCGTGTCATTTAAGCGTGATGTTTATCGTAAGGTGATGAAAGAGTTTGCGGTAACGGCATTGTCATTCCAGACCCTAGAAATACCTAGGAAACGGGGAAGGCAAAAAACAACGGGCTGATTTTCAAAAGAGGATTGAAAACAGTGTTAAATACGCTTAGGGATATTACTCAGGCTGTGGCATCTGCCCACAGTTTGGAAACCGCACTAGAAGTCTTAGTCTCATCGACTAAAGCGGCGATGGAAACCCAATGTTGCTCCATCTATATCCTAGAAGAGCAAGAACTGGTGTTATCTGCAACCGACGGTCTTGAAAAAAGCGCCGTTGGTCGAGTACGTATGCCACTGACCGAAGGTTTAGTCGGACTCGCAGCCCAGCGGGAAGAGGCCGTTAACTTAGCGGATGCAAGGCTTCATCCCAGATTCAAACTTTTCCCTGAAGTCGCCGAAGAAGAGTACCGCGCCTTTCTAGCCGTACCTATCATCTACCAGAAAGCGGTGGTTGGGGTGATAGTGGTACAGCAGGCGAGTGCGCGCCAATTCAGTGAAGGTGAAGAAGCTTTCCTGATGACACTCGCCGCCCAGTTAGCGATGGCGGTGCGCGGTTTAAAACAAAAAGCTCAAGTCAGTTCCCACCACCAACAAATTCTATTTCAAGGTACGTCGGCGTCGAATGGTATCGCCATTGCCTATGCTTTTGTGCTTGGTGGAGAAATTCCCCTTGAGCAGCCCGACGTGCGCTCTGACGATATTGCCTATGAATCGAGCCGTTTAACAACGGCTATGGTGCGCTGTAAAGAAGCGATTGGCGCTTTGTCTCAGCGGTTTGACCGCGAGCAAGATGACGAAGTCGTCTCTATTTTCAATGCATTACAGCTATTACTTGATGACGCCAGTTTAGGGGGGGAATACGCCCGTGAGGTGCAATTAGGTTGGGCTGCTGAATCGGCGGTAAGCCGAGTGTCCTTGCGTTACATTCAGCAATTTTTGGCGATGGAAGATCCTTATCTTAAGGAGCGAGCAAGCGATATCCGCGACTTAGGCCAAAAAGTATTACGCCAGCTGATTGAGCCAGAGCGTTTAGAGCTTGAACCCGATAAACCTGTCATTTTAATTACCCGCGAAGCCGATGCGACTATGCTGGCTGAGTTTCCAAGGCAGAAACTTGCGGGGATTGTCACTGAGCTTGGCGGCGTAAACTCCCATGCCGCTATTTTAGCCCGCGCCTTAGGTGTGCCGGCCATTACCGGTGTAGAACAACTGTTATCCGCCAATATTGATCAAAAGCTCTTAGTGGTGAACGCCAGCCGTGGCCAGCTATTGGTGTCGCCATCACCGGCGATTGTTGGTGAGTATCGCAGCTTAATTTCGGCGCAAAAAGCGCTGCAACGCCAGTATGCTCAAGAATTAGCACTGCCTTCTGTTACCTTAGATGGCTCACGTATTCGTTTGTATTTAAATGCGGGCTTACTCAGCGGCGTGGCCTCTGAAATTGCCGAAGGTGCCGACGGTATTGGGCTGTATCGCACCGAAATTCCTTTTATGCTGCAACAACGTTTCCCGAGTGAATCTGAGCAAGTGAAAGTATATCAACAGGTCTTGTCGGCGGCGTCTGGTCGACCTGTGGTGATGCGCACTTTGGATGTTGGCGGTGATAAACCTTTGCCGTATTTCCCGATTAAAGAAGACAATCCTTTCCTTGGTTGGCGCGGGATCCGTTTGTCGCTGGATCATCCAGAATTATTTTTGGTGCAGTTACGGGCCATGTTGCAGGCGGGTGGAGATGGTAAGCAATTAAGTATTTTACTGCCTATGGTCAGTAATTTAGATGAAATTGATCAATCCTTAGAATATCTGCAGCAAGCCTATGTCGAACTTAAAAACGATGTAAATAGCAACATAGTGATGCCACGCATCGGCATTATGCTCGAAGTGCCGGCGATGTTGTATCAATTGGATGATGTGGCAAAACGGGTAGATTTTATTTCCGTTGGCAGTAATGACTTAACCCAGTATTTGCTTGCGGTTGACCGTAACAATCCGCGGGTGAGCTCGTTATTTGACAGTTATCATCCGGGGATACTGCGGGCTTTGCATCAGGCTCACTTAGATTGTCGATATCATAAACTTGATATCAGTATTTGTGGAGAGCTCGCGGGCGAGCCTATGGGCGCCATTTTGTTGGTGGCCATGGGATACGATCAATTGAGTATGAATCAGGGCAGTTTAGCGCGAATTAATTATCTATTGCGCCGTGTTGCAAGGGCCGATTTAGATCAATTGCTCGCTCAAGCCTTGAGCCTATCAAACGGCTTTCAAGTGCGGGAACTGGTTAAAGAATATTTAAACCAGCAAGGTCTCTCGACAATTCTTAATTAACTAATCTTGTCTTTTGCTTTAAGCTAAGGCCCTCAATTTATCACGCTGTAGGTACTCGTGTGGATAGTTTGTTGTCGGTGTTTTTTATTTGCTTAGCTTTAGGTGCATTTGTCGGCTTTATGGCGGGATTATTAGGTATCGGTGGCGGCTTGATTGTAGTGCCTGCGCTGCTTTATATTCTGCCTTCCGTTGGGATTACTTCTGCGCAATTACCCCATATTGCGATTGCCACTTCGCTGGCGGCCATTATTCTCACTTCTATCTCATCAATGCGAGCGCATCACAAGCGGGGGAACGTGCCCTGGGGATTGTTTCGTACTATGTTCCCTGGGATTGTGCTCGGTGCGTTGATGTCAGGTTTCATTGCCGAACAGATCCCTGCTGCAACTCTTAAACAAGGCTTTGCGGCTTTTGTGATTTTAATGGCGATTCAGATGGCGTATCCCCTTAAAACTGAATCGAACCGAGAATTACCTAGTTCAATTATTCTGTTTGTGGTTGCTGTAATCGTCGCTGTAATTGCAGGATTAATGGGAATTGGTGGCGGAGTATTGTTAGTGCCGTTTTTAACCTTCTTTGGTCTGCAGATGCGTTACGCGGTTGGGTTTTCGGCGGCGACGGGTTTGTTGATCTCCCTGTCGGGCAGTTTCGGCTATATCATCGCAGGCCTTAATGCGCCCGAGTTACCTTATGGCACCTTAGGTTTTATCTTTTTACCTGCTTTGTTCGGTTTAGTGATCACTTCTGTCCTGATGGCGCCTGTTGGCGTGAAAGCGGCAAGCACTTGGCCAACATCGGTACTTAAAAAGATATTTGCACTGTTATTGCTGTGTGTCGGCTTTAAATTAATTCTGACCTAGTTTTTATGTTTACCTCTATTTGAGGCTGCTAATGGATGTGTTATGGCGTTGAGTTTCCCCAATATCGATCCCGTGATCGTATCATTTGGACCCTTTAATCTGTTTGGACAAACCTTTGAACCTGCACTGCGTTGGTATGGTTTTACCTATTTAGTCGGATTTGTTGCGGCTATGTGGTTGCTCAATCGACAAGCTGACCGCTCCAAGGGAGTATGGTCGCGGGAGCAAGTGTCAGATTTACTCTTTTATGGTTTTCTTGGGGTGATATTGGGCGGGCGTGTCGGTTATGTGCTTTTTTATCATTTCGATTATTTCCTCGCCAGCCCTATGTATTTATTTAAAATCTCCGAAGGCGGCATGTCCTTCCACGGCGGTTTGATGGGCGTGATAGCGGCGATGATTTATATCGCCTGGAAACAAAAGCGCACCTTCTTTGCGGTCGCCGATATGGTGGCACCTGTGGTGCCTATCGGTTTAGGCGCAGGGCGTATTGGTAACTTTATTAATGGTGAACTCAGGGGCAGAACCACAGACGTGCCATGGGGCATGGTGTTTCCAACAGGAGGACCCGAACCGCGTCATCCTTCCCAGTTGTACCAATTTGCACTTGAAGGTGTGGCGCTATTCCTATTACTTTACTGGTTTAGTAAACGTACCGATAAAGTCGGTGCCGTCTCTGGTATGTTCTTAGTCGGTTACGGTATTTTCCGTATTATGGTTGAAACGGTGAGACAACCCGATGCACAGTTGGGACTCTACTGGGGATTGATGACCATGGGGCAGATACTGTCTATTCCTATGGTGTTAATCGGTTTGTACTTGATTTTTCGTAAGCAAGGTAAGCAGCAATGAAACAGTATTTAGACTTAATGAAGCACATCTTAGCCGAAGGTGTGGATAAATCGGATCGCACAGGTACGGGGACTCGCTCAGTATTTGGCTATCAAATGCGCTTCGATTTGAGCAAAGGTTTTCCTTTGGTAAGCACCAAAAAATGCCACATGCGCTCTATCATCCACGAATTGCTGTGGTTCCTGAAGGGTGAAACTAACGTTGCCTATTTACGCGAAAACAAGGTCAGCATTTGGGATGAATGGGCCGATGATAATGGCGATTTAGGGCCGGTTTATGGTGCCCAGTGGCGTAGCTGGCCAACCCAGAGTGGCGATGCTATCGATCAGATTTCACAAGTAATTGCTCAGATAAAATCTCAGCCAGATTCTCGCCGCCTTATCGTTTCTGCCTGGAACGTGGGCGAGCTGGATAAAATGGCCTTGGCGCCGTGTCATGCGTTTTTCCAGTTCTACGTGGCTGATGGCAAATTATCTTGTCAGCTGTATCAGCGCAGCTGTGATGTGTTCCTTGGCTTGCCATTTAACATCGCCAGTTATGCTTTGTTAACTATGATGGTGGCCCAGCAATGTGACTTGGCCTTAGGTGATTTTGTGTGGACCGGTGGCGACACTCATTTATATTCTAATCATATGGAACAGACGGCACTGCAGTTAAGCCGTGAGCCAATGCCGTTGCCAACCATGACGATTTTACGTAGACCTGAATCAATTTTTGATTATCAATTCGACGATTTCGAGCTAACAAACTACGCTCCACATCCCCATATTAAAGCACCTGTCGCCGTGTAACGTGCATTTTCTCGACCAATACCTCGGAATAACCGAGGTGTTAGGTCGAAACTTACGATTATATTTGTTGTTACAATTCGTCTACACTCAATTCATTATGATTTTTAGGAGTGCACGATGGAAAAAGCAATTAGAAATTTTCTGAGCCAAGAATCGGCTGGCGGTATCCTATTATTGGTTGCTGTTGCCTTAGCTATGCTGATGGCCAATTCCCCTTTATCTGGACTTTATCAAGGCTTTTTAGGCACTGACGTACAAGTTAAAATTGGCGAGCTCGATATTCATAAGCCGCTAATTCTGTGGATCAACGATGGCCTGATGGCTGTATTCTTTTTGCTTATTGGTTTAGAAGTTAAACGTGAGTTACTCGAAGGTGCCTTATCGAGTGTTGCTCAAGCCTCTCTGCCTACCTTTGCAGCCATTGGCGGCATGTTAGTCCCTGCTGGGGTGTACTTACTGTTTAACTATGGCGATCCGGTCACACAAGCGGGCTGGGCGATTCCTGCCGCGACGGATATTGCGTTTGCTTTAGGTATTATGGCGCTGCTTGGGAGCCGCGTTCCCGTTTCACTGAAAGTCTTCTTACTTGCTTTAGCGATTATCGATGACTTAGGCGTCATAGTGATTATCGCGCTGTTCTACAGCACCGACCTATCAACCATCAGTTTAGTGATTGCCAGTTTAGCGATTGCGGGACTAGTTGGGTTAAACCGCAAAGGGGTCACCTCACTTTTACCCTATGGCATCTTAGGATTAATCCTTTGGGTCGCCGTACTTAAGTCTGGAGTGCATGCGACTCTGGCTGGCGTCATCATCGCTTTCTGCATTCCATTACGGGCAAAGGATGGCAGCTCACCTTCAGAAGGCTTAGAGCACAGTTTGCACCCTTGGAGCACCTTCTTCATTCTGCCAGTGTTCGCTTTCGCCAATGCGGGTGTTTATGTCGGCAATATGAATTTGGAGACGTTAATTTCTCCGGTACCTGTCGGTATTGCACTGGGCCTGATGTTAGGTAAGCCCATTGGTGTGATGGTGTTTAGCTATATTGCGGTGAAACTTAAATTGGCTCAGTTACCCGATGGCGTAGGTTGGAAGCAAATTGCCCCAGTCGCGGCCATGTGCGGTATTGGTTTTACTATGTCGATGTTTATTGCGTCGTTAGCCTTTGAACATGCAGACCCTATGTACGGTGACTTAGCACGCCTAGGAACCTTAATCGGTTCGATTATGGCGGCGTTAGTTGGGTATTTCTGGTTATCAAAAGTGTTACCTAATAAAGGAGTATAACTATGATAAAGTTGAAATTAATGGGAATGGCAACACTCTTATGTCTATCGACAACCGCGACGGCATCGCAAATATCGGCCTGTAATCAGGATGCGAACTCGAAGACTTGCCAAAGCTATCTTGAAGGGATAGTGGATGGCGCTCTGATGTTTAAATCTGATTCCTTAGGGGCGAGATTAGAAACCAATGGTTATGAATCAAGGGCGCTTAAATATCGCGGCGGTAAACGTTTCCAAGAGGCGAATCGGACCTATTGCGCTGAACGTATCCCTGAACGTCATGTTTTAGTGTCAGGTATCACTGAAGCGGTAAGTCTGGGTAATGCGACTGATTTGGAGCAATTACAAGGCATAGTCACAAACTTGCTTGATTGCCAGCGTTTGCAATAAACTGATTTAAAACAATAGATTTATAATCCCTCTGTGCCTTGGGCGTATGAGGGACGATTCACACTGGATGAGCATGCTGCACTTGAATTACAACCACCTGTATTATTTTTGGATGATTAAGAAAAAGGGCTCGGTTGCTAAGGCTGCCGAAGCCCTCTGTTTAACGCCGCAAACGATAACGGGGCAAATTCGTGCCCTAGAAGACAGGTTGAATGGCAGTTTATTCAAGCGAGTAGGGCGGACACTGGAAGCCACTGAGTTAGGTGAGTTGGTATTTCGCTACGCAGATAAGATGTTTAGTCTTAGCTATGAAATGCTCGATTTACTTAACTATCAAAAAGATGATGCCATGCTTTTCGAAGTGGGTATCGCCGATGCTTTGTCTAAAGCCTTAGTCAGCCGTGTTTTGTTATCCGTCGTCCCCAATGACAGTTCTATGCATTTAGCTTGTTATGAGGCGACCCACGAAAGCCTGATGGCGCGTTTGCGTGAGCATAAACTGGATATGATCCTCTCCGATTGTGCTGGTGAATCACTGAAGTATCCCGAAATCTTATCTAAAAAGTTGGGCGAGTGTGGTGTGAGTTTTTTCTCCGCTGATACTTATAGCGCTGATTTCCCCGCCTGTTTAGAGCAAGGCCAGCTATTAATCCCCGGCCGCAGAACCTCACTTGGACAGCAGTTATATCGCTGGTTTGACGAGC
Source organism: Shewanella vaxholmensis (assembly GCF_031932135.1). Taxonomy (NCBI): domain Bacteria; kingdom Pseudomonadati; phylum Pseudomonadota; class Gammaproteobacteria; order Alteromonadales; family Shewanellaceae; genus Shewanella; species Shewanella vaxholmensis. The sequence continues at coordinate 363,760 of NZ_JAUOEV010000001.1, read as the reverse complement.
AAAATCTTAAAGTCAGTATCTTGGGTGAGTTCGACGATGCGGCCATGATGAAGGCCTTTGGTTACCTTAAACGGGGGATTTTTGTCACGCCGTCGATTTATCGCCAAGAAGTGATTTCCCATGGGATGAATTTGCTCGGTGAAACCACGGATGTGAAAGAGGAATACCATGTGATGTTTGCCGAACGTATGATCCAACATCCTGCGGTAAAGCGCTTGTTAGATACAGATTTCAGCGATCTCTTTGCGGGACGCGATATGCAAGTAAAACAATGCTAATTTTGTGAGCCAATGTGAAGGGTTAATCGACACTTTAGTCACTGAACTGATAGACTAATGCCAAATCTGTGTTGGGAGAAATACCTTGGAATTAATGAACATCGCAAGGGTTCGCTGGGCATGTCGCCGCGGGATGCTGGAATTAGACGTTTTGTTTCAACCTTTTGTTGAAAATTTCTATCAAGAAATGTCCGATGAAGATAAAACCGTGTTTATCCGTTTGTTGGAATGTGAAGATCCCGAATTGTTTGCTTGGTTTATGGGCCATGAAGTGTGCCCTGATGCTGAGCTTGCGCGCATGGTAGTGAAAGTCCGTGGAAGACCGGCACCATAGTTTCAGTGTAAAAGCCTCCTTCGACCAACGACTCTCGTTGGTCGTTTTTATTTGTGTCTGTTCTAGCTCATTTTTACTCTGGCCCCAGAGCGATAATCTCGCCTTATCCCTGCTTAAATATCTGTTTATCCTGCTAGTTTGTGTTTTCTTGCTATCACAGTTGTGGCGACTGCAGCATTGGCGTTTAGATTTTGTGCTTAGTGATAAAGGCGAGGGACGTTTGTCAACGGGTGAGCACTTTCAGGTATTAAAGCGAACTTGGGTGACCCCCTTTGTTTGCTTGATGTATATCGAAGTGGATACTCAGTTGCGGCTCTTGATGGTTTGGGCGGATATGCTAGACGATACTGACTATCGGCATTTATGTCGGCTGTTGCTGCGGGCTAAAATACAACAGACTAAACCTCATACCGAGATTTAGTCTGTTTATCACTAAGTCACATAAGAGCCTAAGCACATAAGAACCTAAGCTGTTACTTTTCGGGTAGTAAAATTGTTGGGCGCGGCGCGTCTAATTTCTCTGGATGGTCAATATTAAAATGCAGACCACGGCTTTCTTTACGCTCCATGGCACAGCGAATAATCAACTCGGCCACTTGCACTAAGTTACGTAATTCGAGCAAGTTATTGCTGACTCTGAAGTTACTGTAATACTCCTGAATTTCTTGCTGTAACATCAGGCAGCGACGCAGAGCACGCTCCAGACGTTTATCCGAGCGCACAATCCCGACGTAGTCCCACATGAATAACCGCAGTTCGTGCCAGTTATGGGCGATGACCACTTCTTCGTCCGAGTTAGAGACTTTACTTTCATCCCATGCGGGAATTTGTCCTGGCATTTGAATTTTATACAGCTGGCTCTCTATGTCCTGTGACGCCGCACGGGCAAACACTAAACATTCGAGTAGCGAGTTACTCGCCAGACGATTCGCGCCATGCAAGCCCGTATAGGCCACTTCACCAATGGCATAGAGACCATTGAGATCGGTTTGACCGTGCATATCAGTCATCACACCACCACAGGTATAGTGCGCGGCAGGGACCACAGGGATTGCATCTTTAGTGATATCAATTCCCAGCTCTAAGCAACGGCTATAGATGGTCGGGAAATGTTTCATCACAAAGTCAGCATCTTTATGGCTGATATCCAGATACACGCAATCGGCACCGAGTCGTTTCATCTCATAGTCGATGGCGCGGGCAACGATATCACGGGGTGCGAGTTCAGCGCGTTCATCAAAGTCCGGCATAAAACGGCTGCCGTCTGGACGACGCAGATAAGCACCTTCACCACGCAGGGCTTCAGTAAGTAAGAAGTTGCGCGCATCGGCATGGTACAAACACGTCGGGTGGAATTGGTTGAACTCCATATTCGCCACGCGGCAACCTGCACGCCATGCCATGGCAATACCATCGCCGCTAGCGACATCGGGGTTTGAAGTATATTGATAAACCTTAGAGCTACCGCCGGTCGCTAACGCAACAAACTTGGCCTTGACGGTTTCGACGTGTTCTTCGTTACGATTCCACACATAAGCGCCTAACACACGATTACCTGGGCGATTTAACTTACGGGTGGTGATGAGGTCGATGGCGTTATAGCGTTCTAAAACTTGAATGTTGGGGTGGGCGAGTGCGCGTTCTTGTAGCGTCGTTTGCACTTCTTTGCCTGTGGCATCGGCAGCGTGCAGAATACGTCTGTGACTATGGCCGCCTTCACGGGTTAAATGGTAAGGTGCGTCTTTTGCATTACCGTCAGTGGTTTCTTCTTTATCGAAGGCAACGCCACATTCGATAAGCCATTGCATCGCACTCTTAGCATTTTCAGCGGTAAAAGTGACGACGTCTTTGTCGCATAAACCCGCACCTGCGATTAATGTGTCTGCAACATGGGATTCGATAGTGTCACTTTCGTCGAAGACGGAGGCGATACCGCCCTGGGCGTAGTAAGTCGACCCTTCCGAGAGTGGGCCTTTTGAAAGCAGAATTACTTTTGCTTTTTCAGCAAGATGCAAAGCTAGTGTCAGACCTGCGGCACCGCTACCTATGACTAATATGTCAGATTGGTGTTCAACTACTTGTTTCATCGGGTATCATGATGTGACTGAAGAGTGCCAACTATGGTAAACCAACTCACGGATTATGGGTACTTTCCTTTTAACCTTACTTTTTTTGTATATTTTTTAGAACTTTTTCAAAGTACGCGAGTCTACATAAGTGAATATGATTCGAGCGACTGAGAAATCAGCATTTTAGATTTAGGAGAAGTCGGCTCGGATGAGTGGACAATTAAGTGATCAACAATTAGTTGAGCGCGTACAACAAGGTGATAAAAACGCTTTTAACCTGTTAGTGCTTAAATATCAAAGTAAAGTCATTAGCTTGATATCCCGTTATGTACGGAACCAAGCGGACGTTGCCGATGTCGCACAGGAAGCGTTTATCAAAGCTTATCGAGCTTTGCCAAACTTTCGCGGTGAAAGTGCATTTTATACTTGGTTGTACCGCATCGCAGTAAACACTGCGAAGAATTATCTCGTATCACAGGGGCGCAGAACGCCCGCAAATGATGTTGATGCAGAAGATGCCGAATATTATGAAGGCAGTGACGCGCTGAAGGAGTTCGCCTCCCCAGAACGGCTATTGTTATCGGAAGAAATCAAAAAAGTGATTTTCGATACCTTAGAAACGCTTCCAGAAGAATTACGAATGGCCATCTCGTTGCGTGAACTTGATGGAATGAGTTACGAAGATATTGCCATAGTCATGGATTGCCCCGTAGGGACCGTAAGATCGCGTATCTTCCGAGCTCGAGAGGCTATCGATAAAAAGCTCCAGCCGTTGCTGGAAGCCTAAATTCTTATTTTAAGAAACCCTTATATTTAGACAGGTGAAAAATGGATAAATTAGGTCAAGAATGGGTATCTGCCGCAGTCGATGGAGAGACTGATGCGCAGACCATGGCAGAGTTATCTGCTGATACACATTCACATGATAAATGGCATAACTATCATATGATAGGCGATGCCATGCGTGGCGAGTTGCCGCAGAATATTGTGTTAGATCTCTCTGCTAGCATTGCCGCCGCCATTGATCTTGAGCCAGCGATAGTTGCGCCTAAGCATCATGCGTCTAAGGTTGCTGCACCTGTAACCCCGCAAATTGCCGCCAATGCGCAGCAAAACCGCGTCGTACCTTTGTTTAAGCAATTTGGCCAATATGCCATTGCTGCGACGGTTGCTATGTTTGCGATTGTCGGTGTGCAGAATTACAATCAGAGCGCCGATGATGCCGCGTCACCATCGCCCGTATTGATTACCAGACCGCTCATTGGTAGCGCATCACCTGTGAGCCTACAAACGGGTCCAGTTCAACAGAATCAAGGTTATACCAATGATCAGGTGAACGAGCAGCGTCGCCGAATTAATACTTATATTCAAGATCATATGTTGCAACAACGATTGAATACCGGTGCGGTTGTAGAGGACAATACCGAGGTCGTACCCGTTCCGGTCAATCAATAACGAGGAGTTAGCTTGCGTCTAATCCTGTTGGCTTTATTAGCCTTGGTCTTTCCTGCGATGGCGCAGGAAGATATGCCTGCCAAAGTCTGGCTCGAGAAAATGAGTCAGGCCTTACGAGAGAAAGAGTTTAAAGCATCGATTATTCAACTTCAGGCCGATCATATTCGGCCTTTGGTTTACCTGCACGGTAAAGTGAATAATCAAGAAGTAGCCTTTCTAGAATACCTTAACGGTCCACCTAAAAATGCTGTGCGTGTCGGCAATCGTGTCACTTTTATTGAGCACGACGAGCCTGCATACAGTATTGTTTCTAATCATATTCAAGGTGTTTGGCCTGCCGCTTTTTCTGCCAATATGGCGGATTTAGAAGTGGGTTATCAGTTTGTGCTTGGTGGTCGCACCCGTATTGCTGGGCGCCCGGGGCAAATGATCCGCCTGTTGCCCAATGATGAATTCCGTTATGGCTTTCAAATTTGGCTTGATATGGAAACTTATCTGCCGCTGCGATACGACATGCTGACTCAAGATAAGCAATTGCTTGAGCAGATCATGGTGATTGAACTCATCGAATTCAGCGAGCCGCCAGCCATTTTGCAAGAAGCCTATAAGCAAGAATGGCCGGCAGTTATCGATCAAGCCGAGCGCCAAGACGGTCAAAACTGGCAATTTGCTTGGTTACCCGCAGGTTTTACTGTGGTCGTGCGTGATCACCATAGATTGATTGGTAGCCATGAGGCGGTGGAATACATAGCACTGACCGATGGACTAGCTAATATTTCAGTTTATGTGGCGCGGGCGGGGACGAGTCCATTGCCTGAAGAATTAATCACCCGCAATGGTTTGTCGTTAGTCTCAGAAAAAGTGGGTAATGCCGAAGTGGTTGCTGTGGGTAAAGTGCCGACAGAAACCCTAACACGCATTGCTAAAAGTCTGACGCTAGAATAGGACGCCGATTATGATGGAAGAAATTGCTCGAGTCGTCGCCAGTGATAGCCAAGGCTGGTTGACGGTTGAAGTCGAACTTAAGAGTACCTGCAAGAGCTGCAGTAACAGTGAGTCTTGCGGGACTTCTGCTGTGGCTCAGGCTTTTTCCTCGAAAACCCAGCAATTTTCGATTCAGAGTGACCGCCGCTGCGAGGCGGGTGAGTTACTCAAATTAGGACTTCCCGAGAGCGTAATCCTCAAAGCTGCGGCATTAATCTATTTAATGCCGCTGTTTGGTTTGTTTGTTGGCGCGGCGTTAGGCCAATTTTTAGGCCAGTTGCTTGAGTTTAATCCTAACCTCGGTGCCATGGGCTTTGCGGCCGTTGGTGCCTTGCTTGCGTGGTCTTTTGGTAAGCAACAGGCCAAACGCTTAGAAGTCGATGCTCAACCTGTGATTTTGGCCTATTTGGGCATGAGCATCAATTTACAAGAATTAGCTCAATAATTTCAATGTGTTATTTTTTATCAAATAACAGCTAACTGCGGTTTTGGGCGTTGTTTTATCGGTCTGTCCTAAGTAGGAGTGAATGTGATTGGTATTGAAACCGCAATCAGGTACAATTTCGCTCCTTTGAACCGTATCCATTTTCAGTATTAGTCATTGCAGCATAATGAAACAAATTAGAAACTTCTCAATTATTGCCCATATCGACCATGGTAAATCGACGCTATCAGATCGTCTTATTCAGGTTTGTGGCGGTTTAACCGACCGTGAAATGGATGCTCAAGTTTTAGATTCTATGGATCTAGAACGTGAGCGTGGTATTACGATTAAGGCACAAAGTGTCACTTTGGATTACAAAGCCAAAGATGGCCTTGTCTATCAACTCAACTTTATTGATACCCCAGGTCACGTTGACTTCTCCTACGAGGTCTCGCGCTCATTAGCAGCCTGTGAAGGCGCTTTGCTGGTGGTTGATGCGGGTCAGGGCGTTGAAGCTCAGACACTGGCAAACTGTTACACCGCGCTGGATATGAATCTAGATGTGGTACCTATTTTAAACAAGATTGACTTACCACAAGCCGATCCAGAACGTGTTGCTGCCGAGATTGAAGATATCGTCGGTATCGATGCCATGGATGCTGTGCGTTGTTCGGCTAAAACCGGTGTCGGTGTCGACGAGGTTTTAGAAGTCATTGTTGCCAAAATTCCACCGCCAGAAGGCGATCCTAACGCACCATTGCAAGCCTTGATCATCGATTCTTGGTTTGATAACTACCTAGGCGTAGTGTCTTTAGTGCGAATTAAACACGGTAGCCTGAAAAAAGGTGACAAGTTTAAGGTGATGTCTACAGGACAAAACCACACTGCGGATCGCGTCGGTATTTTCACCCCAAAACAAACTGATAAAACCGAACTTAAAACCGGTGAAGTAGGCTTTGTGATTGCGGGTCTTAAAGAAATTCACGGCGCGCCTGTGGGCGATACATTAACTTTGGCCAAAAACGGTGCAGAAAAGCCGTTACCTGGTTTTAAGAAAGTGAAGCCTCAGGTATACGCTGGCGTATTCCCTATTTCTACCGACGAATATGAAAACTTCCGTGATGCGCTGAACAAACTCAGCCTGAACGATGCGTCATTATTCTTTGAACCTGAAAGTTCATCGGCACTCGGTTTTGGTTTCCGCATTGGCTATTTAGGCCTGCTGCACATGGAAATCGTCCAAGAGCGTTTAGAGCGTGAATACAACCTAGAGTTGATCACTACTGCGCCAACCGTAGTGTACGAAGTGGTGATGACCAACGGTGAAACGATTTACGTCGATAACCCGTCTGATTTACCAGCGATTAACAACATCGAAGAAATGCGTGAGCCGATTGTTGAGGCCAACATTTTAGTGCCAAAAGAATACTTAGGTAACGTGATTACCTTGTGTATTGAAAAACGTGGCACGCAAGTGAACATGGTTTACCACGGTAACCAAGTGGCTGTGACGTATCATCTGCCAATGGCGGAAGTGGTCATGGACTTCTTCGACCGTTTGAAATCCACTAGCCGTGGCTATGCATCACTCGAATATAACTTTATTCGTTTCGATCCCGCTGACATGGTGCGTTTAGATATTCTCATCAACGGCGACAGAGTCGATGCCTTGGCTATGGTTATCCATAGATCTAACATTCGTCACCGTGGTTTAGCTTTAGTCGATAAGATGAAAGAGCTTATCCCGCGTCAGATGTTTGATATCGCGATTCAAGCGGCTGTGGGCAGTCAAATTATTGCTCGTTCAACCGTGAAAGCCTTGCGTAAAGACGTAACGGCTAAATGTTATGGCGGCGACGTTTCTCGTAAGAAAAAACTCTTAAATAAACAAAAAGAGGGTAAGAAACGGATGAAGCAAGTGGGTAACGTTGAGGTGCCACAGGAGGCATTCTTAGCGGTACTTAAGCTAAACGAGTAATCGTTAGCATAAGAAATGACCATTTAGTTGACTATTGCGCCGCTGTTTGCGGCGCTTTAGTTAGGTTATCGTATTGGTTTATCACTTTGGTTTACCAAGGTCGAATACGGTAAGTTAACTAAAGTATGATATTCGCTGAGTTAGGCACCTTTAAATGATTTTAAAGCAGGAGTTCAATAAGCAATGGCAGCGTATTTTTCCATTATTCTAGTGCTAATCACCCTGATCTCGGGACTTATTTGGTTAGTCGACGTGCTCGCATTCGCCCCTAAGCGTCGTGAGAGTTTAGCGTTAGCCAAGGCCTCGCAAGCGACGTTAACCGAAGAAGCTGAGTACCAAATCATCCGTGAGTCGACCATAGTCGAAACCGCGCACTCTATTTTCCCTGTGATTGCCTTTGTGTTGATTCTGCGTTCATTCATATATGAGCCATTTCAAATCCCATCGGGTTCTATGATGCCAACCCTCTTAGTAGGTGACTTCATTCTGGTGGAAAAATTCAGTTATGGGCTTAAAGATCCTGTATGGCGCACTAAACTGGTTGAAACCGGCGAGCCAAAACGCGGTGATGTGATCGTGTTTAAATACCCTGAAAATCCGCAAATTGACTACATCAAACGTGTTGTCGGTTTACCGGGTGATAGAATTATTTACCGTAACAAGCAGTTGATGATCCAGAAGGCCTGTGGCGTTGAGCAAACAGATTGCCCAGAACCACAAGTTATCGCCCGCACTGAAATCAGTCGTGGTGATTACAGCCAAGATGGCGTGCCATTACTGCGTTACACGGAGCAACTGGGCGAAGTCGCCCACGATATTTTGATCAACCCAAGTCGTCCCGACATGCTGGGATATTTTAAGCGCGAAGGTAATTTACCCGCGGGTGAGTTTTTAGTGCCTGAAGGCCATTACTTTGCCATGGGTGATAACCGCGATAACAGCACCGACAGTCGTTTCTGGGGCTTTGTGCCAGAAGAAAACCTTGTTGGTAAAGCGGTAGCGATTTGGATTAGTTTTGAATTTGACCGTTCAAAAGCCGACTTCCTCCCAACTTGGGTACCGAGCGGCGTGCGTTTTGAGCGTGTAGGTGGAATTAAATAGCATGGAACCGATTAAAAATTTGCCACGTTTGTGTCGTACTTTAAGTTATGAGTTCAAGAATATTGAGCTGTTGACTCAAGCGTTGACCCACAGAAGTGCGGCAAATAAACACAATGAACGCTTAGAGTTTTTAGGTGATTCAATTTTATCTATTGTGATTTCTGATGCTTTATATCATCAGTTTCCGAAGGCGACCGAAGGCGATTTAAGCCGGATGCGCGCTACCTTAGTGCGCGGTGATACCTTAACGATCATCGCCCAAGAATTTAAGCTCGGCGATTATTTGTATCTAGGTCCTGGTGAATTAAAAAGTGGTGGATTTAGACGCGAGTCGATTCTTGCCGATGCGGTTGAAGCCATTATTGGCGCCGTTTACCTTGATTCCGATCTCGAAGTTTGTCGTGCATTACTGCTGAAATGGTATGCCGAGCGTTTGGCCGAAATTCAACCCGGGATCAGCCAGAAAGACGCAAAAACCTTACTGCAAGAACATTTACAAGGGTTTAAAAAGCCGCTGCCTGATTACCAAGTAATCAACATAGAAGGCGATGCCCACGATCAGACATTTACCGTTGAATGTCGTATTGAAGACTTGAGCCAAAGCGTCATTGGTGTGGCGAGTTCACGCCGTAAAGCCGAGCAAATCGCGGCCGCTCAAGTATTGGAGTTACTAAAGAAATGACCAAAAAAACAGACTTGTCAGGTATCGATGCTGCAAAAGCGGCAACTGAGCCGAGTTTAGATGAGTTACTGGCAAGGATGAATGCGGCCGCGCCAACGCCGTCGGCCCATTACGATGTCACTTATTGTGGCATGGTGGCGATCATTGGTCGCCCTAACGTCGGTAAATCGACGTTAATCAATCGTTTGCTTGGCCAGAAGGTGAGTATTACTTCTAAAAAACCGCAAACGACGCGCCACCGTATCATGGGTATTCATACCGATGGTCCTAAGCAAATCGTGTTTATCGATACACCGGGTTTGCACATTGAAGAGCAGCGGGCGATTAACCGCCTGATGAACCGCGCGGCGGCCAGTTCACTTGCCGATGTCGCTATGGTCATTTTCGTGGTCGATGGCATGACGTGGACCGCCGATGATGAGATGGTGCTCAGCAAGTTACGCCGTGGCGGCGAAGAGCGTCAGACGATTCTGGCGATCAACAAAGTCGATAATATCAAAGACAAAGAATCACTGTTCCCGTATTTGGAAGAAGTCGCCAAAAAATATCCTTTCGATGAAATTTTGCCAATTTCAGCCAGCAAGGGTACTAACGTCCAGCGAATTTTAGAGCTGGCAGCGGCATCGATTCCTGAAGGACCTTTCTTCTTCCCTGAAGATTATGTTACTGACCGTTCGCAACGTTTTATGGCGTCGGAAATTGTGCGTGAAAAACTGATGCGCTTCCTAGGTGATGAATTACCCTATGATGCCACGGTTGAGATCGAACAGTTTAAGATGATGGAAAATGGCGTTTATCAAATCAATGCCCTGATCCTCGTCGAGCGTGAAGGTCAAAAACGTATGGTGATCGGTAGCAAGGGCGAACGTATTCGCACTATTGCGACTCAAGCCCGCTTAGACATGGAAACCTTGTTTGATAATAAAGTCTTCCTTGAAGTGTGGGTGAAAGTGAAATCTGGTTGGGCCGATGATGAACGCGCCCTGCGTAGCTTAGGTTACGGCGACGATTAAGCATTAATTCCAGCGAGCGCGCTTACCGATGAAACGTGGCTATGTTCTGCATCATCGTCCGTATCGAGAGTCCAGTGTCTTAGTTAACCTCTTAGTTGACGGCATTGGACGGGTCGATGTGGTTGCCCGAACCGGCAGCGGTAAGCGCTCTATCAAGAGTATTCTCCAGCCCTTTCAACCGCTGATCTTCGAATTTAGCGGTAAGTCTGAATTAAAAACCTTAACCCAAGTCGAAGCCGCTGCACCTGCTGTGCCTCTATCGGGCCAAAGTTTGTTTGCTGGCATGTATATCAATGAGTTATTGGTTCGCACTTTGTCTGTGCAGCACAACGCTGAAGAGTTATTCCTCATTTATCATCAAGCCTTAGTCGGCCTTGCCGCGAAGTTTTGCCAATCCCAACTGCGTTATATTGAGCTCGCCTTGCTGCGGGAATTAGGTTTTATGCCGTCGCTTAGCCGCGATACTCAGGGCGAACCACTGGTTGCTGAAGATTATTACCAGCTCGTGCCTGAGTTAGGCTTTCAATTTGTGCTCAACTCCCGTGCGCGTAACGCCTATCAAGGCGCAATGTTGACGGCGCTTAACGATAATCAACTCACCGACGCACATTTTTTAAGCGCTAAGTTGCTGATGCGCTCCCTGTTAACACCATTACTTGGTACGAAACCTCTACTGAGTCGACAATTGTTCGTCAGCACTGCCGTACCAACTAAGATAGATGGGAATAATTCGCCCTAGCTCCTGTTTTTTAGCGTGAGCCTAAGTACAATAGGCCGCAATATCAGCGTTAAACATTAAGGAGTTCCCGATGAGCCGTATCTTATTGGGCGTGAATATCGACCATATTGCTACTCTGCGCCAAGCCCGTGGCACCAGTTATCCTGATCCTGTGCATGCCGCCGCCGTTGCTGAACATGCTGGCGCCGATGGCATCACTATCCATTTGCGTGAAGACAGACGCCACATCATAGACCGCGATGTATATTTGCTGGCAAAAACCTTGAAAACCCGCATGAATTTTGAATGTGCAGTGACTGAGGAAATGCTTAACATCGCCTGTGACATTAAGCCGACCTATGTTTGTTTAGTGCCAGAAAAGCGCCAAGAAGTCACGACTGAAGGCGGTTTAGATGTGGCGGGGCAGTTAGATAAAATCACTGCTGCGGTCACTCGTTTAGCCGCTGAGGGCATTCAAGTTTCCTTATTTATTGATGCCGATAAAACCCAAATCGATGCCGCTGTTGCCGCTGGCGCACCGCTTATCGAAATCCATACTGGCTGTTATGCCGATGCGAAAACGGAAGCAGAAGAAGCCACTGAGTTAGCGCGTATTAGCGAAATGGCCAAATACGCCCATGGCAAAGGTTTAGTGGTTAACGCGGGTCATGGTTTGCATTATCACAACGTGAAACCGATTGCGGCGATTCCTGAGTTATATGAACTCAATATCGGTCATGCGATTGTCGCCCGTGCCGCGATTGACGGTTTAGCGACAGCAGTGAAGGACATGAAAGTGTTAATGCTTGAAGGTCGTCGAGGCGAGTAATGGCGATTGTCGGCCTAGGCACAGATATCGTCGAGATTGAGCGTATTCAGGCGCATGTGGCGCGCGCAGGTGACAAGCTGGCGAAACGTGTGCTGACCGAGGCTGAGTTGGCCATTTATATTGCCCATAGTCAGCCAAGCCGTTATCTTGCCAAGCGTTTTGCCGCCAAAGAAGCTGCAGCCAAAGCGCTCGGTACGGGTATTGGCCGCGGCGTGTCGTTTCAGCATATTCACATTGGCAACAATGAGGATGGTGCGCCGACGATTCACTTTACTGAAGGGGCGCTTACGCGCTTACAGCAGCTTAAAGCGACGGTTGGGCATATCTCTATTGCCGATGAAAAATCCTATGCGATTGCGACGGTAATCATAGAGTCTCAATAAACCCGAGTTTTGTGTTTGTCGTCTATCAAGAAGGAACCTCAGGGTTCCTTTTTTCATTTATGGATGGGTATCAAAATAAGTGCCAAATCAGTTAATGCAACAATTTATTTACTTTTGCTGTTCAGCTTAATTGTTTTACGTTAGTTTATGGCTTGCGCGCCTCTCAATTTGGCGCAGGCAAGAGCAGGGGAAAATGAAGAGGAACCCAGAATGAAATCCGCCGCAGAGCAGTTATCGACCTACAAAAGTGTGCACTTAAATCAGCGTAATATTCAGACCCATTTTATTGGTATCCCACTGATTATTTGGTCTGCTTTCCTGTTGCTGGCCACTGTACGTATTCCGCTTGGCAGTCTGGGTGAGACCAGTTTAGCCGTGATTGTCGGCGTGTTAGTGTCGGCCTACTATGTCCGTTTGCACTTAAGGCTTTCAATGGGGCTGATCTTATTTATGGTTCCTGTGCTGCTCACGACTGAATGGGCGGCACATATCGCCGGTGCCACTTGGCTTGCCCTAGGGGTATTTGTGGTGGGCTGGGTGTTTCAGCTAATCGGCCATCAATATGAAAAAGCCAAGCCTGCCTTTGTGGATGACTTAAATCAGCTATTAATTGGGCCATTCTTCTTGATGGCGGAAGTGTATTTTATGTTGGGCCTAGAAAAGGCGCTCAATGCCCAGATAACGCCGATGGCGATTGAAAAGCGCCGCGCACTTGAGGCGAAAAAGATTTAACTCGTTACATCACTTGGGAAAAGTATTGCTCGGGGGAGCAGTCGGCCGAACGACATATTAGTATGTGGTTCGGCCGATTTTTTATGGGGAAAATCGAAAGCTAAGCTCTAGGCGGGTGATAATGCAGCGGTATAATACGCACGGTTTTAATCATATTTTCTGCCACATCGATAATCTCTAAGGGATAACCGGCTAAACGTAAACTCGTGTTAGCTGAGGGGATTTCCTCTAGGTATTCTAGGATCAGACCGTTGAGGGTTTTAGGGCCGTCGGTCGGGAAGTTCCACTTCATTTCTTTATTCAAATCGCGAATGGTAATGCTGGCATCGACTAAGTAACTGCCATCTTGCTGCACTTTGATATCTTCACTCGGCGTGGTTAACATTGAAGTAGTAAAGTCGCCGACAATCTCTTCGAGAATATCTTCGAGCGTCACCAGACCTTGAATGTCACCATATTCATCAACCACTAAGCCGATGCGCTCTTTGTTCTGTTGAAAGTTAGCCAACTGCACATTGAGTGGCGTACCTTCAGGCACAAAATAGAGTTCTTTCACCGCGCGCAGCAGAGATGACTTACTAAATTGCTCTTTCGATTGTAATCGCAGGGCATCGCGCAAATGAATAAAGCCCACCGCATCGTCAACTGTGTCGCGATACACTAACACTCGGGTGTGCGGGCTTTGGATCACCTGGCGATTGATGACTTTAAATTCGTCATTGACGTTAATCCCGTAGATATCCGAGCGCGGCACCATAATGTCTTCAACGGTGACTTTCTCTAAATCTAGGATAGATAACAGCATTTCTTGGTGACGTTGGGGGATAAGTGCCCCCGCTTCATGTACGACAGTGCGTAACTCTTCTTGGCTTAAAGCATCGCTACTATTAACGGTTTTAATTCCCATCAAACGTAAAAAACCTGACGTGATGAGGTTAACGCCTTTCACTAAGGGCGCTAATAGGATCAACAACCAGCGCAGCAGTATGCTGGAGGGGAAGGCGATACGTTCGGGATTTAGTGCGGCGATGGTTTTGGGGGTGACTTCAGCAAATACCAGTACAACGAGTGTCAGCACACCGGTAGCGATGGCGACACCTAAGTCCCCCCAGAGACGCATACCAATAATGGTGGCGATAGCCGATGCTAAAATATTGACTAAGTTATTGCCGATTAAGATCAAACCAATCAAACGGTCAGGACGCTCAAGTAACTTCAAAGCTCTAATCGCCCCTTTATGGCCATTGCTGGCTAAGTGGCGTAGACGGTAACGGTTGAGTGTCATCATGGCGGTTTCTGAGCCTGAGAAATAGGCAGAGAATAGGATAAGCACTAGTAAAACGATCAGGAGTGCGCTTGTCGATATAGCGTCCAAAAAAGGCTCCAATATGGCCAGTAAACTTAAGTAAATACCGACATTTAAAAAAAGTGTCAAGTCGGCAGCGGCATTAACTGCCTTTGCCGACTTAAATGTTTAGTTGAGGATTAACTCTTTGACAATGCGCGCGCCAAAATAAGCGAGCGAAAGTAAGGTGGCGCCAGTCAAAGTGTAAATGACTGCGGTACGAATTTTACAGCCGACCCAATACTGTTGCCACAACATAGTTATGTATACAAACCAAGCCATTATCGACAGGATTGCCTTATGACCTTTGCCATCTGCAAACATGTCTTCAAGGAAGATAAAGCCGGTTGCGAGTGACAAACTGAGCAAGATAACGCCGATAATCACTAAATGATAAAGTTGTTTCTCAACTGTCATCAGTGGCGGAATGCCTGGGCTCAGCATAAATTGTTTTTTCTTCAGCTTATTTTGGATCATCGCCAGTTGTATCGCATACAGGGCGGCAATCATCAGGGCACTGTAGGCCATGAGTGACAATACTACGTGGGCTAATACTTCAGGATAAAGCTCAAAATGCGTGATGAACTTAGGCGGTAATAACCAGAGTAGGGCTACCGAGAGCACAGAGCAGGCGTAAACCACGGGCACTACGACGATCACCTTCAGCCTGAACATCAACACTGTAAAAGTAAAGGCGATAATCCAGTTCACTAAGGAAATCACGTTCGTCAGGCTAAAGTTTTGCCCATCAGTGGTGAAAATCACTTGGGATAATGCAGCAGCATGCAGAATGACCGCAATGGCCGCTATGCCTGCGACGGCGCGGCGATTCGGACCGTCGGGGTGGAACAATCGACTCGTCACTAGTACCAATGCAATGCAATAAAAAAACATGGCTGAGGCAGAAAAGATGACCATGGGTAATTAACCTATTTGTGTAGTTAAAGGTGCCTTATAAACGGGGCATACAGATCAATATTTTCCCTAGAATAACATGAGCTGTCGGCAAATGGGCAGTGACATGAGTTGCAAAATTTAGCAGATTCTTATTGTTAGGGTTAAATAGTGTGTTAACGACAATAAAACATGACTCAGCGCAAGTAAAACACTTAACCACAATCAAGATGGGTGCAGCAGTAGCATAATGCGCATGCATCGTTATAATACAGCCCATCAATCGAGATTCTTAAAGGTATAGAACAGGACGATGTTTGAGAACCTAACCGACAGACTGTCACGCACACTGAAAAATATCAGTGGCCGTGGTCGCTTAACTGAAGAAAACGTTAAGGAAACCCTGCGCGAAGTGCGTATGGCACTGCTGGAGGCCGATGTTGCCCTGCCTGTGGTGCGCGAATTCGTTAATAATGTAAAAGAACGTGCCGTTGGCCAAGAAGTCTCTAAAAGCTTAAGCCCTGGTCAAGCCTTCATTAAGATAGTTCAAAGTGAACTTGAAAAATCCATGGGCGAGGCGAATGAAGCCTTAGATTTAGCCACTCAGCCGCCTGCTGTGATCATGATGGCGGGTTTGCAAGGTGCGGGTAAAACCACCAGTGTGGCCAAACTGGGTAAATTTTTACGCGAACGCCATAAAAAATCGGTATTGGTTGTCAGTGCCGACGTTTACCGCCCAGCGGCGATCAAACAGCTTGAGACGTTAGCGCAAGAAGTCGCGGTGGAGTTTTTCCCATCGGACGTTAGCCAAAAGCCAATCGACATTGCGAAAGCGGCGATTGCCCACGCTAAATTAAAGTTCATCGATGTGGTGATCCTCGATACCGCGGGTCGTCTGCACGTCGACGAAGCCATGATGGACGAGATCAAAGGCTTACACGCTGCGGTCAAGCCTATTGAGACCTTGTTCGTTGTGGATGCTATGACAGGTCAAGATGCGGCGAATACGGCTAAGGCGTTTAACGAAGCTTTGCCACTGACAGGAGTTATCTTAACCAAAGTCGATGGTGATGCCCGCGGTGGTGCTGCGTTATCGATTCGCCATATTACCGGCAAGCCGATTAAATTCCTCGGTGTCGGTGAAAAGACTGATGCGTTAGAACCGTTCCATCCCGATCGTATTGCCTCGCGTATTTTGGGTATGGGCGATGTGTTATCGCTTATCGAAGAAGTTGAGCGCGGCGTCGATAAAGAAAAGGCCATGAAACTGGCTTCGAAAGTGAAGCAGGGTGGCAGTTTTGATTTAGAAGATTTCCGTGAGCAATTACAGCAAATGAAAAACATGGGCGGCATGATGAACATGCTGGAAAAACTGCCCGGTGTGGGTCAATTGCCCCCAGAAGCCTTAGCGCAAATCCAAGACGGCAAGATGACAGGCCAAATGGAGGCCATCATTAATTCGATGACGTCCAAAGAGCGTAAGAACCCTGATTTAATCAAGGGCTCACGCAAGCGTCGTATTGCTGCGGGTTCTGGCACGCAAATCCAAGACGTAAACCGTTTATTGAAACAGTTTACGCAAATGCAAAAGATGATGAAAAAAATGTCTGCTAAGGGCGGCATGCAAAAAATGATGCGCGGAATGCGTGGCATGATGCCGCCTGGAATGAAATTTCCAGGTCGTTAATCGGACATTTTTAGTTAAACCTAGCACTTTATCAGTCGGTTGACTCTGGTAACAATGAACCGCTTACGAAGGACGCAGGCGTAATAATCGCCATCTTTGGTTGCATTAGTTGGAAACTCAGGTAAAATCTTCCGGCTTTCTATCTGGGACTCTTCGCGAACACGGGGTTCCAGTTTTTATTTTTGCTTCAAAGCAAATCATTAGAGGATTGAAAACGCATGGTTACCATTCGTTTAGCTCGTGGCGGCGCAAAAAAGCGTCCATTTTACAACATCGTTGTTGCTGATAGCCGTAACGCTCGTGACGGTCGTTTCATTGAGCGTGTAGGTTTCTTCAACCCATTGGCCCGTGGCCAAGAAGAAACATTACGTTTAGACCTAGCTCGCGTTGAGCACTGGGTTTCTAACGGTGCAGCTGCTACAGAACGCGTAGCAAAATTGATCAAAGACGCTCGTAAAGCAACTGCTTAATAGCGTTAAGGTATAGATTGATGAGCAGTAACCAACAGCCAGTCGTACTGGGGAAATTAGGCTCCTGTCATGGCATTAAAGGTTGGCTGAAAATCACCGCCTATACCGATTCTGTTGAAGGTATCTTTGACTACTCGCCTTGGCTTATTAAAGAAAATGGTGAGTGGCGCGAAATAAAGGTCACCCAGTGGCGTTATCAAGGCAAGGCCGTTGTTGCCTTACTTGATGGCGTAGAAACACGGGAGCAAGCGCAAATGCTCACAAATTGTGAGATTGCGATTTTGCCGGAACAGATGAACGATTTGCCAGCAGATGAATTCTACTGGCGTGATCTCATCGGTTGCGAAGTGGTCAATACAACTGGCTATAACATGGGGATTGTCGATCAGATCGTGGAAACAGGATCGAACGACGTATTACTCGTTAAAGCCAACGCTAAAGATAGTTTCGGCAAAGTGGAACGTATGATCCCCTTTGTCCCTGAGCAGTTCATCAAAACGGTGGACCTGCAAGGTAAACAGATTTTAGTGGATTGGGATCCTGACTTCTAAGTCGAGGTACAACAGATGTGGTTAGGGGTAATAACCCTGTTCCCAGAGATGTTCCGTGCCGTGACAGACTTTGGAGTTACGGGTCGAGCCGTGAAAAACGGCCTGCTCGAGTTGCACACGTGGAATCCCCGTGATTTCACCCATGATAGACATAATACGGTAGATGACAGGCCTTACGGTGGTGGTCCCGGAATGTTGATGATGGTGCAACCCTTGCGCGATGCCATTCATGCAGCGAAAGCCGCAGCGGGTGAAGGTGCGAAGGTGATTTACTTGTCACCTCAAGGACGCAAGCTGGATCAGCAAGGCGTCACTGAGTTGGCTCAATCATCACGTTTGATTTTGGTCTGTGGTCGATACGAAGGTATTGATGAACGCATCATTCAAACGGAAGTGGATGAAGAGTGGTCTATAGGGGATTACGTGCTTTCGGGCGGCGAATTACCGGCGATGACTCTGATAGATTCAGTATCGAGATTGGTTCCTGGCGTGCTAGGAAAACAAGCTTCGGCGGAGCAAGATTCTTTCTCCGACGGTTTACTGGATTGTCCACATTACACTCGCCCTGAAAGCCTTGATGGTCTTGACGTACCGGCAGTGCTGCTAAGTGGCAACCACGAACAAATTAGACTCTGGCGTTTACAGCAAAGCCTTGGTAGGACTTTACTGAGACGGCCAGAATTATTGCAAAATCTAGCTCTGACTGACGAACAAACGACTCTATTAGCGCAGTTCGTTGAAGCAATGAACAAGCATGCTTAGTCGTAGCTCAGTTAATTCTAGAACGGAGTAAGTTATGAACAACATCATTAAAATGCTCAACGATGAGCAAATGAAACAAGACGTACCTGCGTTTGGTGCTGGTGATACAGTAGTAGTTCAGGTTCGTGTTAAAGAAGGCGATAAAGAGCGTTTACAGGCTTTTGAAGGCGTTGTAATTGCTAAGCGTAACCGTGGTCTGCACTCTGCATTCACAGTACGTAAAATCTCTAATGGCGAAGGTGTTGAGCGTGCTTTCCAAACGCACAGCCCACTGATCGCTAGCATTGAAGTTAAGCGTCGTGGTCGCGTTCGTCGCGCCAAACTGTACTATCTGCGTGATCGTTCAGGTAAATCTGCACGTATCCGTGAGAAGCTGGCAACTAAGTAATAGTTACCGCTACAGAAAACAAGACGTAGTGTTCGCACAGAAAACCGCCCTAGTGGCGGTTTTTTGTTGCTGTTTTTTGAGTATTTGTACTTGATCTAAAGAGAATGAACAGGCATAGTGGTCGCCTGGTTGTAATGGTGTAGCATTACAAAAGTACATTGCGATAGATTTACGCTATTTTTCTTCCGAAATGAATGCCCAAGCTGACTTGAAGTCCTGCTTCGACAACTGGGTTAAACACTAAGTCTTAGGTGGTAAGCATGCAACAAGATACGATTAACAACGTACACATTAGTTCAGAGAAAGTTTTAATCACGCCGCAAGAGCTTAAAAATGCCTTGCCACTTTCTGAGCATGCTTATCGTTATATCCTCAATGCCCGCAAAACCGTGGCTGATATCGTCCATAAGCGCGACAATCGAGTATTGATCGTCACCGGGCCTTGCTCCATCCATGATATCGCCGCCGCTAAGGAATACGCTTTAAGGCTTAAAACCCTGCACGATGAACTCAGTGATGAGTTTTACATATTAATGCGAGTTTACTTTGAAAAGCCGCGTACCACGGTAGGTTGGAAAGGCATGATCAACGATCCCGATATGGATGAATCCTTCGATGTCGAAAAAGGTCTGAAAATGGCCCGTGAGCTGATGATTTGGTTAGCCGAATTAGGGCTACCAGTCGCCACTGAAGCGCTTGATCCTATCAGCCCTCAGTACATTTCTGAGCTAGTGACTTGGTCGGCCATCGGTGCCCGCACCACTGAATCGCAAACCCATAGGGAAATGGCATCGGGTCTTTCTATGCCAGTTGGCTTTAAAAATGGCACCGATGGTAAGCTCGATGTCGCGATTAATGCGCTAAAGTCGGCGGCCAGCAGTCACAGATTTATGGGCATTAACCAACAGGGCCAAGTCGCCTTATTACAAACTGCGGGCAATCCCGATGGTCATGTGATTTTACGTGGCGGCGCAACACCCAACTACGATGCCGCAAGTGTGGCAGAATGTGAGGCACAACTTCACAAAGCTAAACTCAATGCACGTTTGATCATCGATTGTAGCCATGGTAATTCATCCAAAAACTACAGCCGCCAAAAGCTTGTGTGTGAAGATGTATTCGAGCAGATTTATAACGGCAATAAATCGATCATCGGCGTTATGCTAGAAAGCCATTTAAATGAAGGCAATCAAAGCTGTGATAAGCCATTAAGCGAGCTAGCTTATGGTGTATCTGTGACAGATTCCTGTATTAACTGGGAAAAAACAGAAACCATTTTACGTGACGGCGCGGCGAAGTTATCTTCAATACTTCCAACGCGTTTCGATATGCTTAAAGTAGCTAATGCGTAAATTGCTACAGCTTAATGGACTCAAGTATGAATGAAAAAACAACGGCCGAATTAGAACATCTTCGCGGTCTGATTGATGGTGTCGATCAGCAATTATTGCATTTACTGCGTAAGCGCTTGGATCTCGTAGCGCAAGTCGGCACAGTGAAACACGGCGCCGGTTTACCGATTTATGCACCGCAGCGTGAAGCCGCCATGCTCGCTAAACGCCGCGAAGAAGCGAAAAACATGGGGATTGCGCCGCAATTAATTGAGGATATTTTACGCCGCTTGATGCGTGAGTCTTATCTCAATGAAAAAGATGTTGGCTTTAAGCAGGTTAAAAAAGATTTAGGATCTGTGGTGATTGTCGGCGGTAAAGGGCAACTCGGTGGACTGTTTTCACAAATGCTGACCCTATCAGGCTACCAAGTGGAGTTGCTTGATAAAGACGATTGGCAGCAAGCAGATAGCCTATTTTCCAATGCGGGAATGGTGTTAGTGACTGTGCCGATTGCGATTACTTGCGAGCTTATTCGTGAAAAGCTGAGCCAATTACCGGCAGACTGCATTCTGGCAGATTTGACCTCCATTAAGACTGAGCCGGTTAACGCTATGCTTGAGGCGCATTCTGGTCCGGTTGTAGGTTTTCATCCTATGTTTGGTCCCGATGTGGGCAGTCTGGCGAAGCAAGTCGTGGTGGTGTGCCACGGACGTGAGCCTGATAAATACCAATGGTTACTCGAGCAGATCGCAATATGGGGCGCGCGGATTGTCGAAGCAGAGCCTGAACGTCACGACAGTGCGATGCAGTTAGTGCAGGCAATGCGTCACTTTTCGACCTTTGTGTATGGTTTGAATCTGTGCAAGGAAGAGGCAGATATTGATACTTTACTGCAATTTAGCTCGCCTATTTACCGCTTAGAATTGGCTATGGTAGGGCGATTATTCGCCCAAAGCCCAGAGCTTTACGCCGATATTATTTTTGCTCAGCAAGATAGCCAACATGCAATCGGCGATTACTTAAATAACTACCGTGAAGCGTTGGAGCTGCTAAAACGCGGTGACAGGGACGAGTTTATTAAGCAGTTCCAAACCGTCGCTAAATGGTTTGGGGATTTTGCTCCCCAATTTCAGCGTGAAAGTCGTATTATGCTGCAATCGGTAAATGATATGAAAACCAATTAATAAATAACAAGTTACTTTTTAAAACGCCCATCATTGATGGGCGTTTTTTTATGAGATTTTGGCAGGTTTGATTGCTTATATTAGCGATCACTTAAAGTGATCTTTCTCTAACATTTAGCATCTCATTCTAAAAATGACTGTCGCTTATGGTGCGTTTAGGTAGACTAGTTTTAAACATGCAAAAATAAAGCATGAATTTAAATTAGGAGTCTATCCATGTTCTGTATTCAGTGTGAGCAAACCATTCGTACACCCGCTGGCAATGGTTGTAGTTATTCCCAAGGTATGTGCGGCAAGTTGGCGGCAACGTCTGATCTGCAAGATTTGTTGATTTATATGCTGCAAGGCGTGTCTGTGTATGCGGTTAAAGCCCGCGAGCTGGGCATTATCGATGCTGAAATTGATAGTTTTGTGCCTAAAGCCTTTTTCGCGACCCTCACCAACGTAAATTTCGATGACGAGCGCATTATGGCCTATACCCAGCAGGCGGCTCATTATCGTGCTCAGTTAAAAGCTTCTTACGAAGCGGCTTGTGAACAAGCGGGTATTGCCGTTGAGCAAGTGCCGCAAGTCGCTCAGTTAGTGCTGGGGACCAGTAAGATTGAAATGCTAGCGCAGGCACCGATTGCACTGCTGAATAAAGATAAGCATGACGTTCATGAAGACATCATGGGGTTAAGACTATTGTGCTTGTATGGCCTTAAGGGCGCGGCTGCTTATATGGAACATGCTCGCGTGTTGGGACAGACTGATGCCGATGTTGCAGGGCGCTTCCATGAAATCATGTCTTTCTTAGGTGAGCCGAGTGTCGATGGCGATAAACTATTTACCACTGCGATGGATATTGGTCAGTTGAACTACCGCATAATGGCCATGCTGGATGCGGGTGAAACTCAGGCCTTTGGTCATCCAGAGCCAACAGTTGTGAATACTAAGTCCGTTAAGGGCAAGGCAATTTTAGTCTCTGGTCATGATATGAAGGATTTAGAGCTTATCCTTGAGCAGACAGTCGGTAAGGGCATCAATGTGTTTACCCACGGCGAAATGTTGCCCGCACTGGCGTATCCTGCCTTTAAAAAATACCCACAGCTTGTCGGTAATTACGGCAGTGCTTGGCAGAATCAACAGCAAGAATTTGCCAATTTCCCTGGCGCTGTGGTGATGACGTCCAATTGTATTATCGACCCCAATGTTGGCAGTTATAGCGATCGTATCTTTACTCGTAGCATAGTGGGTTGGCCTGGTGTGGTGCATATCGAAGGCGATGATTTCTCGGCTGTGATTGATAAAGCGTTAGCATTAGAAGGCTTTATCTACGATGAAATCCCCCACACTATCACCATTGGTTTTGCCCATAATGCCTTGATGGCGGCAGCGCCAGCTGTGGTTGAAAATGTAAAAAGTGGCGCGATTAAACACTTCTTCCTCGTTGGCGGCTGCGATGGTGACAAGGCCGACAGAAGCTACTTTACTGAACTTGCTAAATCCACACCTAAGGATTCAATAATCCTGACGCTAGGCTGCGGTAAGTACAAATTCAATAAGCTCGAATTTGGTGATATTAACGGTATCCCACGCTTGCTCGATGTGGGCCAGTGTAACGATGCCTATTCTGCGATTCAGTTAGCGATTGCGTTAGCTGAAGTATTCGAATGTGATATCAATGAATTACCATTGAGTTTAGTGCTCTCTTGGTTCGAACAAAAAGCCATTGTGGTGTTACTGACACTGTTGTCACTCGGTGTGAAAAACATTCGCACAGGCCCGACACCACCTGCATTTTTAACCGCCAATCTCGCCAAAATTTTGGAGGAGAAGTTTGGCTTACGCAATACCACCACAGTTGAGGCCGATTTAAAGACCATGTTGAACGTGGCGTAAATCAGTCGGTGCTCATTGCTGAAGTCCGCTGAATATTGTGGCTTAAATCAGCAATGAGTGGTTGCTTAACTGCGGTTTTAATTTCGATTTTGCCGAGGGTTAAAACCGCAGTGTGTTGCAGGTAAAAATGTAATGAATGCGATAAATTTGAGTGTGATGGCAGGGGCGAAAGCGCTCCATAAACCCAAAAGTGTTAACCCAGTAGACGGTGGGCCAGCGCAAATCGGAGCAGGGCTAAGTGAGCTGGTGTGCGTTGAACGCTGGAATGAAACTATCGATGTGGTGAGTTTTCGTTTTCAGGCGGGCGAGCCGATGAAGTTTGACTATAAGCCCGGCCAGTTTATGACCTTTGTGCTCGAGATTAACGGCGAGCAAGTGTGCCGCAGTTATACCTTGTCGTCATCACCATCGAGACCCTATTCCTTGATGGTGACGATTAAGCGTGTGGCGGGTGGACTGGTGTCTAATTATCTTATTGATCACTTGCAGCCAGGCCAGCGTGTGCGCGTACTGCAACCGACGGGGCAATTTAACTTAGTTGATATCCCTGCGGCGAAATACTTGTTTTTGAGTGCAGGTTGCGGCATTACGCCCATGTATTCGATGTCACGTTATCTAACTGATACTCAAATTGATGCCGATATTGCCTTTGTGCACAGCGCGCGCTCAGACGCCGATATTATCTTTAAATCATCATTGGAGACGATGGCGAACCGCTTTAACGCATTCAAACTCAGTTATGCGCTGGAGTCGGCGACAGAATCACTTTTATTCTCTCCAAAGATAAGCTTTGATATAGGGCGATTAACTGCGCAGATGCTGCAAGCCTTAGTGCCTGATGTTACTGAGCGAACGGTTTATCTCTGCGGGCCTGAGCCTTATATGCAGGCAGTAAAAGTGTTATTGGCCGAACTCAATTTTGATATGAGTCAGTTACACCATGAGAGTTTTACCACCGCGGAGAAAGCCGCACGTCATCAGCTTATGCAAGCAAATTCACCTACTGAAACGCATGATAATCCACAAGCAGAGGCTTTTACCTTGCCTATTTTTAACTTAGCTATTGGGGATCGCAGCACAAAGCTAACACAAGGGCAGAGTTTACTTGAGGGAATCGAGTCTGAAGGATTACCGATTATTGCTGCCTGTCGTTCGGGCGTGTGCGGCGCCTGTAAATGCCAAGTATTGGAGGGAGAAACCGTATCGACGAGTGTGATGACGCTCAGCGCCGCGGAAATTGACGCGGGTTTTGTACTAGCTTGCTCTACAACGTTAACATCCGATGTGACACTTAAACTCTAGCGCGCTGCTGATTAGTGACAGTTACACTGGGCTTATCAGGCTTATTCTTAAATGGATGGAAATATTTCTAATCCTTAGTTGCGCTTATCTCAGTGAGAACGTAAGGTTAATGACAAGGGCGTATGATGTTTGCGCCCAGTCCATTAGTCTGGCTGGAGTCTCTCAATGACAATGACAACCACTTATGCCGCAAAAATTGAAGACCGTTCTCTTGGGCATTTGTTGTACGCCTTGATGTCGGGTTTTCCCTTATTATTACTTCCCGTGCTGCTAAGTTTGTTCATTAATGTTTCCCAACGTCAATCCCATGGTAATCCATTATTGGCGTCGCATTTGCGTTGGCAACGGCATTCTAATGTCGCCTTTCTTGGCTTGTTAGTGCTGGGCTATTGCGTGCCGTTAACTTGGCTCAGTCTTTCGATTTATCTCTTTGGGATCATTTGGTTTTGCCACAGGATCATTAAAGGGTGGTTAAGTCTATTGGATGGTTTAGAAATCTAAACTTGTGCTAGAGTCTCTAAATTGATGATTTTTAGAGGCTCTTATGTCCAGTTACCAAATTCTGTGTATCCTCTGCGCCTTGGCGCTAGTCACTTCGGTTGTCTCTTCACGCGTCCATAAATTGCAGGAAACTGTAGCCATTACGGCTATCGCCCTAGGTATGAGTTTGTTATTACTCCTAGGGGGAAAGGCCTTAGGCGGACATGTTTATCTGTATTTTGTATCAGGCTTAGAGAAGCTCGATTTTCAAGCCTTGCTGCTCAATGGCATGTTAGGTTTTTTACTCTTTGCCGGCGCATTGCAGATCCGTTTAAAAATACTAAGGCATCAGAAGTGGGAGATTTTAATTCTCGCCTTTGTCAGCACTTTATTATCGACCTTTATCATAGGAGGACTGTTATTTTGGATCGCACCTATGTTGGGTCTACCGCTACAACTCAGCCACTGCTTGCTGTTTGGCGCCTTGATCTCGCCAACCGACCCCATCGCCGTTTTGGCTATTTTAAAGAAAATGGGCGCACCGGAAGATATTGCTATCCAAGTGGAAGGTGAATCTTTATTTAACGATGGCATAGGGTTAGTTATTTTTGTGGCGATATCGCAAGTTGCTTTTTCCACTGAACCACTAACATTTATCCATGTCTCTGAGTTATTTATTCGTGAAGCGGTAGGTGGGGTCATTTATGGCGGCATACTTGGCTTTTTATTGCATCATTTTTTCCGCTACTGTGAGGAAGAAACACAATTGATGCTGGTTACACTGTTGATCCCAACCGCGGGCTATGTGATGGCGGAAGTGTTTGGAGTTTCTGGAGCTTTAGCTATGGTTAGCGCGGGGATCATCATAGGTAATTTCAGTGTGCCTAAATTTTTTGCTCGCAACGAGCGAGTGAAGTTACTGACATTTTGGTCGCTGATTGAATCCTTCTTCAATGCTTTACTCTTCCTACTGCTCGGCTTACTGCTTTTGTTAGTTACTTTTAAAGCACCATTGTGGTGGTTTATGTTTGTGGCGATTCCATTGGTATTATTGGCGCGTGCCGTGAGCGTGTTATTACCTTATTTGGGCTTTAGGTTGTTTAAGTCTTACAACCCCTATGCAGAGACGATTCTGATTTGGGGGGGGTTAAGGGGAGGATTAGCACTCGCGATGGCGATGAGTTTACCTGAGGGGATTGTCATAGATGCTATTGGTGGTGTGGAGCTACGGGAACTATTGTTAGTAATGACCTATGCCGTCGTCGTATTCTCTATTCTAGTACAAGGTTCGACTATGACAGGGCTTATTCGCAGGAGTAATGCGGTTACCGAACCATCGAGGGCTGTCGGCGCTTCTGAAAAAGCATAAAGGATGATTGCGCTACGATAGTAAACAATATTAAGCCTGTTAGTCATCACGCTGACTAGCAGGCTTAATTCAGTCAATCAGGGATAAAATAAGTGCCTTTTATCCCTGAATACACTTCGAACTAACACCATTTCACTTTAAATTAAATCACTCAAGATCAAAGTTTTAAACCGCCCGATATAATTCCCGCACTACAGCGCTAATTAAGTTAAGCGACTCAGAGTCATTATTGCTGTCGAGTGGGCAATTGAGTATCAATCCATCCACTTTAAGCTGCTTAATACCTTGGGTTTGAACCAGTAGGGCATCATCCGAAACGGCATAGCTAGGGTTGATCAAAATGGGCAAATGACTCGTGGCTTTAATCTGGATCAGGCTAGCCAAATCGAGTGAGGGTAGATTGGCGTTATTTAAGGTTCTAATGCCAGAGTCACACAGGATCAGTTGCTGATTGCCTTGGCTTAAGATCACTTCTGTTGCCGTGAGTAATTCTTCAAAACTTGCCATATCGTTACGTTCAAGTATCAAAGGTATTGGCAACGTACCCGCTTGAGTTAGTAAGGTTTGATTAAACATCTGCTTACCCGCTAGAAACAGCATATCGGCGTGCTGAACGGCTAATGGCATATCGGCTTCTTGCTCTATGGCAATAATGCACACTAGACCATATTGGTGCAGGATTTGACGCAGTTTAGCTAGGGTCACTTCCGCCATAGCCACTTGATTAACGCTATTGAGCAGAACCGCTTGGAATCCTGCTTCTTTAAGCTGTTTCACTTGCTGCTCGAAAGCCGATAACGCTAAGTGTGAAATATCATTATTCAGTGTGATTTGTGCTATGGCACCGACATGCCCGGCACCGATTGTCATTGCACCGCAGTTGATCTCACTAGCTTGCTCTTTATAGGCTTTGCTATATCGAACAGGGCTGGTATTTGCTCCATTCTCACTGATGACTTGATCCTTAGAGGTGCTAGGTTCAATCAGTAACTGGCTGTTGCTCAGCTGCGTGGGCTTGACTGTTTCACAAGGATAACAGCCTAATACTTTGATAAAACGAGTGATCCGCTCAAGTTGCTTTAAACCCGCCTGCATAGATTCACTGGAGATATTCGCGTCGATATCCAAATAAAACATCTCTTCCCAAGGTGTTCCTGGGATCGGGCGTGACTCTAGTTTGCTCATGTTTAACTGATGCGCCTTCAGAACCAGCAGAGCTTCCACTAAAGCACCGGCTTTTTGGCCCGTCGCCATAATCAATGTGGTCTTAGCGGGTAACTGCTCTGGCACGGCGACGGCTTTACGGGCAACAACGATAAAGCGGCTTTGGTTGATCTTCTGATTCGCTAAGCCCGCTTCTATAGACTCTAGCTGATAGAGTGCACCACCTTCGGCGCTACCAATTGCTGCAGCGCTGTTATCTGGGCTTTGATTCACCTTGTCCATCGCTTCTGCGCTGCTTGAGCAGTACTCCAGTCTCAAGTCTTTGTGCTGACTTAAATATCTGCTGCATTGGCTAATAGGCTGAGGGTGGGCATAGACAGTTTTGATGTCAGCTAATTTACTGCCAGCTTTGCCTAGTAGGCAATGGCTGACTTCAATCGTCGTTTCACCAACGATCGATAGACTGGTGTGCTGCAGTACATCGTAGACTTCGTTGATTGAACCCGAGGAAGTGTTCTCAATCGGCAGGAAACCATAATCAGCATGCCCAGACTCAACGGCTTGCACTATTTCGTCGAAACTTTGGCAACCTAAGTCCAGCATTTCAACTTGGCGGCGTTGGCAATAGCGGGTTGCTGCGAGATAAGAGTAAGAGCCTCGTGCACCGAGGTAAGCGATACAATATTGTTGTTTTTGTGTTTCTGGGTTGGCACGGCCGTGAAGGTAAGCTTGTTGATTCAATACTGAATCTTCAATGATACTTTGGTAAAGGGAGATAACATAGTGGGCATCTAATCCCTTTTCTCTGCCTTCTTTCACCAGTCTAGCGAGCAGTTCTTTTTCCCTTTGAGTATCTCTGATGGGTCTGACATCCACTTCTTTACTACGGGCCACTTCTAGACTTAAGCGACGGCGCTCAGCGAGTAATGCCAGCAGTTCATTATCCAGATGGGTGATCTGCTCTCG
This sequence comes from Shewanella vaxholmensis, assembly GCF_031932135.1. Taxonomy (NCBI): domain Bacteria; kingdom Pseudomonadati; phylum Pseudomonadota; class Gammaproteobacteria; order Alteromonadales; family Shewanellaceae; genus Shewanella; species Shewanella vaxholmensis. Next base: position 335,003 of record NZ_JAUOEV010000001.1, on the reverse strand, counting down.
GGTTTGATTTAAAGGCTGTGGTGTATGCATTCTGACCTCAATTGCCGCCATGTATTTTATCAATCGTTTAAGACAAAAAAGCCTCCCAGTTGGGAGGCTTTGGATTTTTACTTTCGTTTTTACACAGTAAATCCGCCTCCTAGAGTGGGGGTGTAAAAAAGAAAGTAAAAAAAGCTGCTGTTATCATTTTCATGGTCTTAAAACTAAAGGGCTAGGGCTTAGCTGTCAATCAAAACTTTCTCACAGACAGACTAAAAAGAAAGCGCACCCGAGGGTGCGCTGGTTTGAGTATGAATATATGGTCAAGCGAGTTTATCCTCCTTATGGTCAGTGTGGGACAAGGTAAAACACTCGTTTATCTTACATTTACGTGTAACAGTAAAACGTTAACAACTCACTAGATAACGACTTGCATTTACAATGAACATTAACAAGTACTTTATGCGGCATAGGGTATAACATTGAAACTATGCTTTTTGAGTACCAGCGAACTTACGTTGACATGTCTTGCACTTATATTTTAACAATTAACACCTACATGGATCTATAACATTAAAAACTAACACTAACAAAAAAACATTTAAAATAAACGATTTACGGCTCATTAGTTGTACTAGGTACATATTACTGTAAAAACAGCTTAGCCTTGTCATGCGCTTAGGTCTTGCTACTTACGTTATTACTTTTCACTTTAAAACCTAACGTGTTAATACATGGAGCGTATAACAAACTCTCATTTACTGTTATTGCATTTTTCGTCAAGTCTAGATGCCCTCCTTTTTAGTTGATAATTAAACATTATTTAAGGTTTCTATAAAGTATCAAAACTCAACTAACGGTAAAAATTAACACATTACATAAATAAACATTTATACGGTTTACAGTTTTTACTATACAAATAACACTAAGTAAACTAATAACTTTTAATAAAACCAACGTATTGCACTTGCATTAAACGCTTACATTAAATCTCACGCTAAAAATGCTAACTTACATATCAGTGTAAATATGACTCACTTCATATAACTAATCTACATCTAACTAAGCGTGACAGTTGTTACCTCATTTATCTCAGTGTTTAGCACGAATTGGTGCCGACCCGTTTTACAATAAGCACTTTTGGTTATGTAGCTTATGTTAATGTGACTTTTGTTTATTTTTACTTGGGCCTCCATTGTGGATGTAAAAAATTTGATAGTTAAATGTTTCGCTAATGTACTCGTTGCGCTGTACTCGGCTCCTTATGTTTACTCTGGTATTCAGCAATGCCGCCTGTTTCTGGTGGACATCCTGTTATTCAGTCAAAATTGAGCACTACTTTTAGTGAATGCCAACATACTTGATTGTACCTAATGTCAACAATATCAACAATATCAACAATATCAATATTTTCAAATTGTTTGCTTTTGTGTTGCCTCCTTTCCTAACTTACTATTGAAAGTGGAACCTAGTTGAAAGTATAACGTTGAGCTTTTGAACGTGGAAATTATAAGTAAAATTAATCATTAACAGTAAATCTTAGAACTTAAAACCCTTAGTGCTTAAAACTATATAGCTTAGATTGGTCGTTCTCCTTAGTTATATCCAGTAACGTTATTTATAACTTAATATCTGTTAATCAATATATGTAAATCAAAATTTGAAACGATTTAAATTCGCACCACTTCGATTCTTGCTGTCACTTTGTAAAGTGTAGTAGGTATTTAGTCAAACGAACTGTTTTTTTTCATCATTAAAATGATTGCACTAAGCTTTTGTAAAAACTGTGATCTGATTAAATATTTCTACTTTATTGCTCTCAAAGTGATGCGTTTCTCGCACTCACTAAACTTAAATTATGCCGCATCTTCCTCCTCGTACTCGTCGTCAACTTCAACAATATTATTAGTCGGTGTTAATGATGTGGAACGTTGTGCTTCCGGTTTGTGTGTTATGCGATTGAGCTGCTTCTCTAATTTTTGGCCCATAGCGTTAATCGCAGTATATAAATTTTCATGTTTTGCTTGAGCGAAGAGTTCTCCATTTGGGATGCCAACCGATGCTTCAATTTTGAAACCAGGTTTCTCCTCCGTAATGATTACATGGGGATTTATCATTTGCACATCATGCCTTGAAAGTTTTTCGAAACGGCTTTCAATACGTTCGCGAATAGGAGATGTGACTTCAAGTTGCTTGCTAGTAATCTTTAGCATATTTCGAACCTTCTGTTGTTTCCTTGGATTTCAGATTACCAAGGTCTGCACTATAAAACGAGATCTAGATCACATTTTTGTGCCAGTTAGTTACTGTTCGTTGGATATTTGATCACTTAGACAAATATCAATAATTCCTGGCCAAAAAGCCTTGTATTGCCTGCTAAATCGGGTCATATTCGATGGGATAACTCCGCAGTCTTTGCCCTTATTTACTTATATTTACTTTAAGTTTCATCCCAAATCCCGATAAAATACCTCAACTTATTTCATTCGTTCACTTTGAGTTTGCCCATTTTATGAATATTGAACACGTTAAGATTAAGGTCTGGGATTTACCCACGCGAATTTTCCATTGGGGCATGGTGTGTCTGTTGGCACTTTTATGGTGGAGTGCTGACGCTGGCGAAATGCAGTGGCATCAAATTTTTGCTTATAGTTTGCTTATCCTCATTGGATTTAGGATCCTTTGGGGGATCATTGGTAGCGATACGGCAAGGTTTAGCCACTTTGTTCATCACCCTAAGGTTGTGCTCGACTACTTGAAAGCAATCAAAACGAAGGGAGTCTCCGTTGTGCTGGGGCACAATCCTATTGGTGGCTACATGGTTGTCGCACTGATTGGGATCATTAGCCTGCAATTAGTCACAGGCCTTTTTGCGACCGATGATATTTTTACCGAAGGTCCGCTCTATAGCTATGTCAGTTCAGATACCAGTGGATTTTTGACTTGGCTACATAAGATGAACTTTAACCTTATCCTAGCGCTGAGTGCTATTCATGTACTGGCAGTGGTTATCCATGCTATCAAGGGCGATAAGTTAGTTGGTGCTATGCTCAGTGGCTACAAGAAGGTCTCTAAGGTGGCACTGTCATCAAGCGTGAATCGTGATCTTACATTCAAGTCAGAGTGGTTTGCCTTAGTGCTGCTGGCTGTATTAGCGGCTGTAGTCTTTGTGTATTTAATGTGGCCGATAGTGCAAGTGCTATAGTTTTACGCTGAGTGTTTGAGTAACAAAAAGCCTGCTAATTAGCAGGCTTTTTGATGGACGAAAAACTAAATAGAACTAGTCTTTCTTATAAACGTCGTGACAACCTTTACAGCTTTTTCCTGTATTCATAAAGGCTTGCTTGATTTCAGCTTGATCACCTTTTTGAGCAACAGTAGCAAGAATGGCTGCATTCTCTTGGAAAGTTTTCATTTTTGCATCGAAATCAGCTCTGTCTTGCCAAACTTTGGCTAAGGCTTCAGTATCGCCTTTGTCTGAGCCATCAATAAAACCTTCGAAAGGAATTTTTGATAATGCAGCAACATTCGTTGCGCGCATTGCGAAGGTTTCCGCTTCGAAAGGTTTTTTGCCTTTCATCATGGCAGCCATATCGCCAAAGTTATAAGCAATAAGACCAAATGCAGATTGGCGGTATTCAATCGCATCTTTAGAATCTTCGAAATTGTGTGCCTGTGCAGCTGAAGCCAATAGAGTACTGGCAACGAGAGTAAGTAGTAATTTTTTCATCGTATTCTCACAAATTAGCGTCGAAGTGTGACATTGCGCTTCTATTGTACACAAATTAACTTGATGTACTAGAAGCATTTTTGTCAGTTTTTGTCTGGATAAGATGACTAAACGTAACAAGTTATTTGTATGTAGAGTAAATCTGTTAGACTGCCTATGTAATGCTTGAACAGTACTTATGAGGGTTATTATGCGAGCAAACTGGGATCTAGTATTAGAAAAAATTTTGAGCCACAGCAATTATGAAGATCTTTCTGTGTTGTTTCATTTACTGTTAACCGAAGAAGAGCGTAGTGCGGTTGCCGGACGCTTAAAGGTATTTCAGTTGTTATTGGATGGGGATATGAGCCAAAGGCACATAGCTGCAGAATATGAAGTGAGTATTGCGACGATCACACGTTGTTCTAATTACTTGAAAAATATGTCTCCGGAGCATAGAGCGAGAGTTCAAAATTTGATTGGTTAGTGCCCACATGGATACAAGCCCTGTGGACATCATTTGCGCTTGTTTTGGTGAATAGAACTCTGCCTTAAGGCGTGATGGGCAGCTTATGGCGACGATAGAGTGAACGACGCACCAGAATATATAAGCCGTAGCTGAGTAAGCAGATAGCCACAATAGGGTAAAGGTCCTTGGGAAGGAATTTAAAGATAGCCAATGCCGCTATGAGATAGATAAAAGGTAAGAAGTTATAAATCATTTCGGGAAGATAGCCCGACTTACGTCGCCTTGCCGAGTCTGTTCGACGGTTTTGAGAACGCATAACATAGATCCTCGCACCTAAGACGAACACTACTGTAGCCGCAACTAGGGCATAGTTGATGTCGAGTGCAATAAAACTCGAACTACCGAGCGCCATGTAGCCAAAAGGCAAAATTTCGTAAAGGGGTTTGGTTAACATAAGCACTCCGTCGCTTAACTCAGGTTGATATCAATATCTAATTGAAAATATTCATATAAAAATTGAATACTTCAATTTACCAGTCAGTTATTTATCTATTACGAATAGTATAAACGCTTGTGTATAAAAAATGCACGACCTTAAATTAAGGGCGTGCATCTTAAAAGGTTAAACTATTGCAGTTCAACCGCTTAGGGATAAACTATTTCTAGCTCACCTTGAGCATCAATCTGTATCTAGCCGCGGCAACCACAGCCGCCATTGCCGTCACAACCTGTTTTAGGTGTGTCACAGGCTTCATGCTCTTCATGGTGATGTCCATGATCGTGGTCTGAACCACCACAACAGCCGCCTGCTTCTTCTTTACCTGAACCGCCACAGCATCCACCGCCATGGTCGTGATCATGTCCATGACTTCCACAACCGCCTTGAGCGTGAATATGGCCATGGGCGATTTCTTCGGCAGAGGCTTCGCGAACGTCAACGATTTCGACGCTGAAGTTGAGCGATTGGCCCGCTAAAGGATGGTTGCCATCGACGATAACAACATCGTCTTTTACTTCCATAACTTGGACTGGGCGTTGACCCATTTCAGTTTCGGCGATGAAACGCATGCCTGGGACGATATCTTCGATATCACCAAAGGCTTCTAATGGCACGGCTTGACGTAGGCCATCGTGGTAAGGGCCATAGGCTTCTTCGGCACTAATAGTGACATCGAGTTTTTCGCCTTTGGTTTTACCATCTAATGCGGCTTCTAAACCTGGGATCAAGTTTTCAGTGCCGTGTAGATATAGCATAGGTTCAGAGTCGAAAGAGTCTTCTAATAGTCTGCCTTCTTGATCTGATAAACGGTAATGAATGGTTACCGCGCTGTGTTGAGTGATCTTCATATCGCCTCCGGTTCGGAATGTGCGCGCATAATAACGTGCTTTTTTAGTGCTGGCGATAATTTGAAGTGGCTTATGTTAGATATCGCACAGCTTTTTTTTCGGCAGATTAAAGCCTGTTTTACGCGGTGCAGCATGTGTAATGTGATTTTTGCGCGTTAGCCTGTCAATTTGGCCTGAGTGATGAGGTAGAACAAATAACGTATTAGTTAAAAGTGAACTATAAATAATTAACTGAAAAACAAGTAATTTTATAATAGATTTCCTGTTTGATTACGTTAACGTCAACAGTTATCTATTGCATAAATCGCATTTTTACCCCTAGAAAACTTTATATTAACTAATCTTGATACAGTATTTTATCGAGCGTGAAGATTTGCTGATAAATAATCCATATTAGGGGTTGACAAGCGCGGGTAAAAAAAGCAATTCTGTTTATCAAGAAATTAACATGGATTAGCCCAAACACATGCATAGCCTAGGTTTCGTAGTAACTACCATTATTACAACCACCACTACAACAATAGTGGGGGCGGGCTGATACACCCTAAAGAATTTTAACAATGAGCCCGCTTCCCACAAAGAAGCGGGCTTTTTTGTTTCTAGCTCTTATTTCTAAGTCGGGCGCGGTACAGGAGAACAAGATGAAAGTAATGAAATTTGGTGGTACCTCGCTTGCAAATTGGCAGCGATTCTCGATGGCAGCGGATATCGTTGCTCAGTCATCTAAGCTTGAACCCATAGCCACTGTGCTATCGGCCCCTGCAACTGTGACGAATGCTTTATTAGAAATGGTCGACGTTGCCGTTAAAGGTGAAGATTATTTACCTGTGTTGCAGCACGTTGAGCGCGTATTTACTTCACTGTACCAAGACGCCGTTAACTCAGTGTTGTCGAGTGAGCAAAGCGAACAGCTTTTTTCTGGACTCAATGCCCAGCTGGTGATCTGGCAGGATAGATTACGTGGTATCGGATTACTGCAAGAATGTCCCGATGGTATCCGCGCCGAAATCGTGGTTGCAGGTGAGCGTTTATCAGCAGCCTTGATGGAACAAGTGATGATTTCTAAGGGGATCACTTCGGCTCAGCTTGACCCACGCGCCTTATTTTTAGGTCGTGGTCGTCCGTTAGAATCTGTCGTTGATATCGTTGTGAGTAAGCCAAGGTTTCGCGCGTTGGCGCTAGGTGAAAAACGCGTATGGGTGATGCCAGGATTCACCGCCGCCGATGAACAGGGCAAAGTGGTGACGTTAGGCCGTAATGGTTCTGACTATTCTGCTGCCGTGCTCGCCGCCTGTTTGGATGCTTCAAGTTGTGAAATCTGGACCGATGTTGACGGTGTTTATAATACCGACCCACGGGTGGTTGCCGATGCTAAGTTGTTGTCACAACTGAGCTATCAAGAGGCTATGGAGCTTTCCTATTTTGGTGCTAAGGTGTTGCATCCTAAGACTATTGCACCTATCGCCCAGTTCCATATTCCCTGTTATATCAAAAACAGTTTTAACCCTGATGCGCCCGGCACTCTGGTATCAAACCAAGCCGATGAAACCGGCTTACAGGTTAAAGCTATCTCCAATTTAGATAACCAGACCATGTTCGATATTTCAGGCCCAGGCATGAAAGGCATGGTTGGCATGGCGAGCCGCACTTTAGCGGCGATTTCCCGCAGCGGCGTATCTGTGTCTTTAATCACTCAAAGTTCTTCTGAATACAGCATTAGCTTCTGTGTGGCCACGTCTGATTCGGCCAAAGTGAAGTGGGCATTAGAGCAAGAATTTGAATTAGAAATAAAAAGTGATTTACTTGAGCCTATCGCTATGCGCCATGAGCTGGCAATTGTGTCCTTGATTGGTGATGGCATGCGCACCCATAAAGGGGTGGCGGCGCGTTTCTTCCAAGCGTTAGCGCAGGCGAGTGTGAACATTATCGCCATCGCCCAAGGATCGTCCGAGCGCTCAATTTCGACTGTGATCGAGCAGCGTAAGACTAAGCATGCGGTGGCGGCTTGTCATCAAGGCTTTTTCGATGTGCAGCAATATTTAGATGTGTTTTTAGTGGGATGCGGCAACGTGGGTGCTGGTCTGCTTGAGCAGATAAAACAACAGTCCGCCATGCTCAAAGAGCAGCACATCAGTATCCGTGTTTGCGGCATAGTGAATTCGAACAAGATGTTACTCGACAGCGCAGGCATCGATTTAAGCAACTGGTCTAGCTTGCTTGCCGATAGTCAGCAAACCTGTGATATCCCAGCGTTACTGGCGTGGGCGAAAGAGCAACAATTACTGAATCCTGTGCTGGTGGATTGTACTTCGAGCGAGCAAGTGTCGGATCTGTATTTGGATGTGATGAACTCAGGTTTGCATGTGGTCACACCTAACAAAAAGTCGAACACTCGCGATTATGCTTATTACCAAGCACTTCGCCAAACAGCCTTAAAACAGCGTCGCCAATTTTTATACGAAACCACAGTCGGCGCGGGTTTACCTGTTATCGATAACCTGAAAAAGCTGTTATTTGCGGGCGATAAACTGCATAAGTTTAATGGTATTTTATCGGGCTCTTTATCCTTTATCTTCGGCATGCTCGATGACGGCATGACACTGTCTGAAGCGACAGGTCTGGCGCGGGAAAAATGTTTTACTGAGCCAGATCCCCGTGATGATTTGAGTGGTATGGATGTGGCGCGTAAGGTGCTCATTCTTGCCCGTGAAGTGGGACTAAAGCTAGAACTCAGTGACGTGCAGGTTGAATCTGTATTGCCAGCCGCATTTGACGATTCAGGTGATGTTGAGAGCTTTATGGCGCGTTTGCCGCAGGTTGATGCGGCGATTGCTGCTAAAGTGGTGCAGGCCAAAGCCCAAGGAAAAGTGCTGCGTTATGTGGGGCAAATTGAGGATGGTGTGTGCCGAGTGCGTATCGCCGAAGTCGATGCACAGGATCCTCTTTATAGTGTTAAAGGCGGCGAAAATGCCTTGGCATTCTACAGCCGTTATTATCAGCCCATTCCGTTTGTGCTGCGCGGTTATGGCGCAGGAACGGAAGTGACCGCCGCTGGCGCCTTTGCCGATGTATTAAGAACCTTGAATTGGACTCGTGAGGTGAGTGTATGAGTTTGATCGTTTACGCTCCAGCCTCTATGGGTAACGTGGGAGTCGGATTTGATTTACTGGGCGCCGCTTTAGCGCCTATCGATGGCAGTTTACTCGGCGACAGAGTGACTATCGCGGCGGCAGAATCGGGTGTGAGTCTGGCGCAAACCGGTGCTTGGGCCCATAAACTGCCTGAAAATCCGCAAGACAATATAGTGTACCAATGTGCCGAATTCTTCTTAACCGCCCTGAGTAAGGAGTATTTAGAAGCGATTGGTAAAGCAGATGAAGGCGTAGCGCTGACACTGGAAAAGAACCTGCCCGTCGGCAGTGGTTTAGGTTCGAGTGCAAGCTCAGTCGTGGCGGCGTTATATGCACTGAATGAACATTTTGACAGACCTTATAACGAGCAAGCCCTGCTGGAACTGATGGGCGAGTTTGAAGGTAAGATCAGCGGCAGTGTGCACTATGACAACGTCGCCCCCTGTTATTTGGGCGGCATGCAATTGATGCTCAATGTGCCGGGCACTGTATGTGAAGCGATACCGAGTTTTAAAGAATGGTATTGGGTTGTGGCCTATCCTGGGATTTCACTTTCGACGGCGATGATGCGTAAACTCATGCCTGATCAATACGATAAATGTGTCACTATCGATTTTGGTCGTTATTTAAGTGCCTTTGTACATGCCTCTTATCAGCAGAATGCCAAGCTTGCAATCAGCGTATTAAAAGATGTGTTAGCCGAGCCTTATCGCGCAGCTGCGATTCCGGGTTACGACAATGCCAGAGTTGCTTTAGCCGATTTAGGCATGTTGACTACGGGGATTTCGGGCAGTGGGCCAACGCTGTTTTCGATTACCGATGATTTAGCCACGGCAAATGCCGCTAAAGCCTGGTTAGAGCAGCATTATTTAACTGAGGTAGGTGGCTTTGCCCACGTGTGTCGCCTCGATGAGCAAGGCACGCGTAGAGTCGATTAATTCTTATTTTTAGTATCAAGACTAAGCATTAAGGCTAAATATCCATCTTATGCATAAAGAGCATGCATCAAGAATTAGCATTCAAGGCTTAGCATCAAAAGGTCGAGTGAGCATGGAACTATATAATTTAAAACACCCTTCGCAGAAAGTGAGCTTTAAAGAAGCTGTGCAATTAGGTTTAGGCCAGGACAGAGGTTTGTTCTTTCCCACCCAAATTCCGGTATTAGACGATATTGAAGGGCTGCTGGCGCTGCCATTTGTTGAGCGCAGTAAAAAAGTGCTCGGTGCATGGCTTGCCTCTGAATTAGGGCAAGATGCGGTTGATGACCTGGTTGAACGTGCCTTTAACTTCGATTTACATTTAGTTGCCGTCGATGAGCAGCGCGCTTGCCTCGAATTGTTCCACGGTCCTACTCTGGCATTTAAAGATTTTGGTGCGCGTTTTATGGCGCAATGTGTCAATACCTTTGTCGGCGACACACGCTTAACCATTCTGACTGCGACTTCGGGTGATACCGGTGCCGCGGTTGCAGATGCCTTCTATGGACTTGAGAAAGTCAATGTGGTGGTGCTCTATCCTAAGGGCAAGATCAGTGAACTACAGGAAAAGATGTTCACGACGTTGGGCAAGAATATCCATACAGTTGCCGTATCGTCCGATTTTGATGCCTGCCAAGATCTGGTTAAACGCGCCTTTGATGATCCAGAAGTCCGCGAGGGTTTGAGCTTAAACTCGGCGAACTCTATCAACATCAGCCGCTTACTTGCGCAAATTTGTTATTACTTTGAAGCAGTTGCCCGGTCTAAACAACGCCACGACGCCGATCCTGTGATTTCAGTGCCAAGTGGTAACTTTGGTAACCTGACGGCGGGTTTATTCGCCAAAGCCATGGGGTTACCGGTTAAACGCTTTATCGCCGCAACCAATGCGAATGATACTGTGCCGCGCTATTTAGAAAACGGCCAATGGCAGCCCAATCAAACCCAAGCGACTATGTCTAATGCGATGGATGTGAGTGAGCCAAGTAACTGGCCGCGAGTGGAAGCCATTTGTGAGAAATTAGCTTGGCCGCTGAGTAACTTAGTGGGTATCCGTTTATCTGAAGAGCAAACTTCACTGGCATTAGCTGAGTTGCATGCACAAGGTTATGTGTCTGAGCCCCATGCAGCGATTGCAGCTAAAGCCTTGTCTTTAACTTTAGTGCCTGACGAAGTGGGTATATTCTTAGGTACGGCGCATCCTGCGAAATTTAAGGATGTGGTCGATAGAGAGCTAAATCTTAACTTACCACTGCCGGTTGAGCTTGAGGCCGTTGCCCATAAACCTATCTTGTCGGCTGACTTACCCGCTGATTTTGCCGCACTGAAAGCGCACTTATTCAAGATCTTAACCTAAGCTGCTTGTACTTAAAGTATTAGCCTAGCGGTGAGATAACATAGCGTTAAAGAAGAGAAGGGAGCTTAGCTCCCTTTTTTATCAGCACAATTTTTATAAATACATTGCCAACAAGTACACTTTTTACAAATGCATTTTTTATAAGCGCACTTTTTACAGATGTAAGCAAAATAACGATAAATTGATGGAACTGTGTTGCAGGTAAGCATAAAAGAACTTTTATTTAACTACATGATATTTAATTAATATTTGTAACTTATTGTATTGTCTTTGGTAATAAAAATGTGATCAAGTTCACAATTTTATTGGTTTTAATTGTTTATGTTCACCCGCGTGTTTACTCAGTGGGTTGATTGATTTGTCTAGATTTTTTCTATTAAGTGTCTGTTTTTGCGTCTTAGCCTCAGGGTGTGCAACCGATCAACGTGAGTTATATCGGCGCATAAATGTAGCCTACGATTTTGAAGTGACCCATTGCGACAGTTTTGCCATCGTCACTGGGGTGAGCCGCCGCGAGAATAATCTAGATGAAGCCAAAGAGTCTGCCATTGCTCAGGGAGAGCAATTGGGCGGCACGCACATCGTTTGGTTACAGACTGATATGGGCGATCCCACTAAGGTTGTTGCTGTTATTTATAAGTGTCAGATTTAGTTAGCTTAACCTTCAACTTGATTTCAGTTACTCAGGCGGAGTCTTTATGGCAAGTGCATTAAGTCGGCTACACTAAACGCGTTAAACTAGCTACTGTCCTTTTTTGTTGTTATTCTCCGCGCCCTATTTCGGTTAATTACTATGATCTGACTGGTGTTTATGGCGCACTGTCTAAGTGCCAACTACGCTTATTTAGGTACTAAAACACCGCGGAAGCCTGACGTTGAACCGTTTTGCTTCATCTTCATCAGGAGAGGATCGCCAACTTAAGGGGCAAGTAACTTAGCCTATGTCATTGTTTAAATACGTTCCTGTCTTATTGCTGCTTTTTTTAGCTTTGCCCGCCAAAAGTGCGTTGCAGGTTAATAGTCCTTTACCCTGTCATAAAACCATTAAAGTCGGTTATAACGACTGGCCTCCCTATGCTTGGCAAGATCCCCAAGGAGAAGCTCAAGGTTTAGATGTGGATCTGATGCGGGCATTTGCCGTGTATCTCGGCTGTGAAATTAATTTTATCAATGTGCCTGCGAAGCGATCGCATCAGATGCTGAAAGCTGGACAGTTAGATGTGTTGATGGGAGCGACAATGACGGATGAACGTCAGGCTTATGCGCATTTTTCCAGTTATTATCGAGACGAAGAGCTGCGCTTATTCGTGCTCGATGAGCAAAAAAATCAGATTAATGTCGATAAGTGGGAAGACATTTTTACCAAGAAATTACGTCTGCTTGTGCCTTCAAGCGGTTGGTATGGCGTTGATTATCAAGAGTCTCAATATCGATTAGAGCAGGAGCACTTATTAGTATTGAGCCCTGACTCAGATAAGTCGGTACAAATGCTCACCTATGGCCGCGGGGATATGATCGTCGGCGATACTATGGCCATGCCCTATATTGCCAGTCAGCATCAGCACATTAAGCTAGTGCCACTTAAATTAGTGTTAGATCAAAACCATATCCATTTAATGCTCAGTAAAGCGAGTATGACGCCAAGCCAGTTAGAGCAGTTTAATCATGCGATTAAGGCCATGATGGATAACGGTGAAATTGCACGAGTAATCAATAAATGGCAACAAATGTCACTAGCGAAACAATCCAATATGAGCCGCCTAAGCAGTCCATTAAAGACGCTGTACGTCAGCCCGTAATCATACCTAACGTTAGCCCTTAACATTAGTTCTTGATATTAGCCCTTAACACTTGCCCTTCAACTACGCCAATCACGTCTCACTTTTGATGATTTTTATCGTGGTGCAACAGGGTAACGCTATGATTTTTGGTTATTTGCACTAAAGAATATTGTTTTTTACTCAGTTGTTTTCCCGCGATTTAAGATGTGACACATTTGCTAAAACTTCTCTGGCTCGAAGTTACTGAACTCTCTATTAAATTCTGCTAGTTTGGTGAGCTAAATTGTCATGCTTTGGGTTTGATTGCGTTTTTTACAAAAGCCCATGGCAAGAATGTCTTCGCTCACTCTGCTAGCAAAATCTCGTCGTTAAAGAGTCCATTGCTAAAAATAACAATAGGATAGAGGTCATACATGAAACTTCGCCATTCTGTCGCCTGCTGTATGCTTGCCCTAGGTACATTCACTGCGGCCCAAGCCATTGCTGCCAATGCGGTGAGTAATCAAGGCTATTACCGCGCGCCAGCCCTGCACGATCAAACCTTAGTCTTTACCGCTGAAGGGGATTTATGGACTCAGACCTTAGGTCAAAAAGCGGCGACTCGCTTAACGAGTTTACCCGCAGAGGAGCTAGGTGCGACCATTTCAGCCGATGGTAAGTGGGTTGCTTACGTGGCCAATTATGAAGGCGCGAGCGAAGTGTATGTGATCCCGGTTGCGGGTGGTGTGGCCAAACGGGTGAGTTTCGAGAATAGCCGTGTGCGTGTTCAGGGTTGGACCGCCAAAGGCGAGATTTTATATTCTACCGACAGTGGTTTTGGTCCTGCGAATAATTGGATGCTGCGCAGCGTCGATCCTAAAACCCTCACGACTACAGATTTACCCTTAGCCGATGCGGTCGAAGGTGTGATTGATGATCGCAACGAATATGTGTATTTCACCCGCTTTGGTCTACAAGTCACTGGGGATAACGCCAAAGTGTACCGTGGCGGCGCAAAGGGCGAATTATGGCGCTTTAAACTTGGTAGCAAAACCGAAGCCCGGTTGCTCAGCGGCCAGCACGACGGCTCAGTGCGTCAACCTATGCTATGGCAAGACAGGCTGTATTTTATTAGCGACAGTGATGGTAACGACAACCTCTGGTCGATGGCGCTCGATGGTTCAGACGCAAAACAGTTGACCCAATTTAAAGATTGGCAAGTCCGCGGCGCGCGGATGGATCAAGGCAAAGTGGTCTTCCAGTTAGGTGCGGATATCCATGTATTTGATGTTGCGGCCGCGAAAGACGCATTACTCGATATCGAACTCACGTCCGATTTTGCCCAGCGCCGTGAGCACTGGGTGAAAGATCCTATGGATTATGCATCCTCTACCGATTTAGCCCTTGCTGGCGATAAAGTGGTGATCACCGCCCGCAGCCATGTAGCAATTGCGGGTGTTGATGGCTCACGCTTAATCCAAGTTGCGCTGCCAGGGACTTATCGCGTGAGAGAAGCGATATTGAGCCAAGATGGCAAGTCGGTTTATGCGATTAGCGACATGACGGGTCAGCAGGAAATTTGGCAATTCCCTGCCGATGGCAGCAGTGGCGCTAAGCAGCTGACAAAAGACGGTCATACCTTAAGAATGAGCCTGAATCTGTCCAATGACGGTCGATTTATCGCCCACGACGATAATGATGGTAATGTTTGGCTGCTCGACTTAAAGAAAAATACCAATCAGAAAATCATCACTAACGGTGAGGGACTTGGGCCTTACGCCGATATCCGCTGGTCCGGAGACAGCCGTTTTATTGCATTAACTAAGTCGGAAATCGGTAAACAAAGACCGCAAATCGTCCTTTACTCTGTGGATGAAAATAAGGCCGAGACGCTCACCAGCGATAAGTACGAATCCTATTCGCCAACCTTTAGCAGTGACGGCCTGTGGTTATATTTCCTGTCAAATCGCCAATTCAGCGCCACGCCAAGTTCACCTTGGGGCGATAGAAACATGGGCCCAGTGTTTGATAAACGCAGCCAAATTTTTGCCATCGCCTTAGTTAACAATGCCAAATTCCCCTTTAGTAAACCCAATGAACTCAGCGTTAACCAAGCTGACAAAACGGATGCCAAGGATAAACCGAATCCGGTGAAAATCGATTGGTCTGGTATTTCGCAGCGCCTATGGCAAGTGCCTATCGATTCAGGCAATTACAGTGAACTGCGCGCCGTCGATGGTAGGCTTTATGTGCTCGACCAAGCGATGGGTGATGACGCAGAACCGAGTCTGATGACCATCAAGTTTGATCCATTAAGCCCTAAAGCCGAGGTTTTTGCCGAGGATATTGGTCATTATGCGGTTTCTGCCGATGGCAAAAAGCTGATGCTGCGTAAGTTCAGCAATGACAAGGCGCTGATGATTGTTGACGGTGGCGATAAGCTAGGCGATACGGATAATGCCAAAGTGCAAACGGATCAATGGCAATTAGCGATTTCTCCCCAGCTTGAATGGCAACAAATGTTTGAAGATGCTTGGTTGATGCACAGAGAATCTTTCTTCGATAAGAAGATGCGCGGCCTCGATTGGCAAGCGACCAAAGCTAAGTATCAACCTTTGCTTGACCGCCTGACTGACCGTAACGAACTGAACGATATCTTCATGCAAATGATGGGCGAATTGGATTCTTTGCACTCACAGGTTCGCGGCGGTGATTTACCCAAAGATCCCGATGCGGCTAAAGCAGCTAGCCTAGGTGCGCGTCTACAGCAAACCGCCGATGGCGTTAAAATTGCGCATATTTACAGTAACGATCCTGAGTTGCCAGCTAACGCTTCACCGTTAAATCGTATCGAAGTCGATGCCAAAGAAGGCGATGTGCTGCTGGCCATCAATGGCACGCCAGTGGCGAACGTGGCTGATGTCACGCGGCTGTTGCGCAATCAACAGGACAAGCAAGTATTACTGCAACTTAAGCGTGGCAGCCAAACCCATAAAACCATCGTTATGCCCGTCAGCGCTATGGTGGACGGCCAATTACGTTATTTAGATTGGGTGAGCCATAACGCGACTGTGGTCGAGGATGCGAGTAAGGGCAAGATTGGTTATTTGCACTTATATGCCATGGGCGGCGGCGATATTGAAAGTTTCGCCCGTGAGTTTTATACCAATTACGATAAAGACGGTTTGATTATCGACGTTCGCCGTAATCGCGGCGGCAATATCGACAGTTGGATTATCGAGAAGTTATTGCGCCGCGCTTGGGCTTTCTGGCAACCGACCCACGGCACGGCAAACACCAATATGCAGCAAACCTTCCGTGGCCATTTAGTGGTGTTAACCGATGAACTAACCTATTCCGACGGTGAAACCTTCTCAGCGGGAATTAAAGCGCTGGGTATTGCGCCGCTAATTGGTAAACAAACGGCAGGCGCGGGCGTGTGGTTATCTGGGCGAAATTCGCTGACCGATAAAGGTATGGCGCGAGTGGCCGAGTATCCACAGTATGCAATGGATGGTCGCTGGGTGCTGGAAGGACATGGCGTAACGCCGGATATTGAAGTCGATAACTTACCTTTCGCCACCTTTAACGGTAAAGATGCACAGCTTGAGACTGCGATAAGCTATTTGAAAGATGAGTTGGTTAAGCAGCCCGTTCCAGCCTTAAAAGCGCAACCTCTGCCTGCAAAAGGAATGGCACAGGATATAAAAGCTAAGTAATTGATATTTAAATTCAGTATTTAACTAAAATTTAAGGTATCTCAGTTAGCATAGTCGCGTACAAAGTTAGGGTGTTGTCTCTTAGTTCCCGAGACAACACCCATTTTTATACCCATTCATTAATATTCTTACTCGTTTCTGCGTAGATCTGCATAGTGTTCACTTGCTGTTGTTGGGCAAGGTGATTAACTGTCATCGCTCTTGCGTCTTCGTTATGGCTTAGGTAATAGGCCGTTGGCGCCGAAATCCCTTGGCTTGTTCCTGTTGCTATATTGGTCATATCGGCGATCACTTGGTATTTCATCTTTGCGTGTTTCAATTCGACTAAGGTTTCTATGTTATCCCTCAGTGCTGGCATTTCAGCTGTTTTTTGCGCATTCGCCGCCAATTGTTTTGCATCGCGAGAAAGCGTTATTGTATCCGTTGAGACTGGTGTGCTGGTTTGAGTGGCATTGTTAACCTGTGCAAATTCAGCGTTGGAGACATTTTTTTGTGGGCTGACAGACGGGGAATATCGCAGTGGTTGAATGTGCATCGTTTAACTCCAACAGTTGGCACTAAGTTATACCAATCGTACGGTTTAAAAGCTGGACATGAGCTGAATCATGGAAAAGGTTTCGGGGATGCGGATGGTAAGACTCTGTGTGGGGGCGGCGACGGTGATTCGGTGATGGCAATGAGTCAGACTGGTAATGATCTGCGGTGCGGCAATAAAAAAGCCCGCTTAGGGAAACCATTAGCGGGCCGTAGATATCAGCACAAATCTTAAAACTTGATGTGAATATCTGTCGCTAAACTATTGGCGATAAAGCAATTTGCATGTGCTTTTTCGTGAATTTTCTCAAGGGTTTCTTGGCTGACTTCAACCCCTTCGGCAAACATGACCTTAGGATTCAGCACCATCTTAGTCACGGCCAACTTGCCCGCGTCGTTTTTACCCAGCTCTGCAGTGGCATTGTCCACATAGGACGTGACAGGTAAGCGCTTAAGATGTGCAATCGCGAGAAAGGTCAACATATGACATGAGGATAACGCCGCCAGCAGGCTTTCCTCAGGGTTTACATTCTGCCCATTGCCATTGTATTCCGGTGCCGACGAGGCTTGAATCGTCTGACCGCTGCCAAAGGTAATGCTGTGGTCTCGACAAAATTCGCCTTCTTCGGCGGGCGAAGTTTGCCAGTTAACCGTTAAGTTAAAGCCCATTATTTTCTCCTATCTGAAGGACATCAGGGCACTATAGCCTAGCGGTGCGCACTTAGCCATGACCTGTGGCTCACTGCAGCAGGAAGTTATAGCTTAGTGCAACGAAAGTTATAGCCCAGCACTCAGTAATAGACTGCTTGTGAGTACGCTACCAGCCACGATACCAATCGGTAAATGGCGTGGACTGTAGCTTAACGTCAGTATGACCAGCATGGCCGCGAGGGAAATGATCCCCATAAACAAAATGCTACCGTAGGCCCAGCCTTGATCGCTCGCGCAGGCACTTAAGCTAAATGCCAGTAATAACCAAGCAAACAAGGTTAGCAAATGGCTTTGCCATTGTGCTGGTGGACGGTTAAACACATCTTTAAAATGGCCAAACTTAGCTAAGGCGAACAGGGCCAGTGAGAGATAACTTAAGCCTAAGATCCCAAGTACAGGGATAAATTCTGGCATCATGATTTGGCTTCCTCCAATGAAGACGACGAGGTAAGTTCGTTGGCTAGGGATGTTTGTGGCTCGCTGCGGCGTGCTTTATTCGCCTTGGAATTCGGCGCATTGAATGCGGGTCTTGTTGGGCGCTTGGCTGGGGCTTTAGCAATTAAAGTTAATCTTTTGCTGGCAAATAGCATAGCGCCGCCAAGTAGGATGGCGAGCACGTCAAACCCGACTAAAGGCCATTGATGGGATTGGATGTTATCGATGAGATTGCTCGGCGATGTGAAGGCATTAAGCACGGGCAGTGCACAGCACAAACTGCCTGTGAGTATCAATGCCGTTTGCCACTGACGACGTGAACGGCCAAAGAAAGCCCAGACTCCCATTGCCGCTAACGCGATAAAGAAGCTGTGAACTTCCCATTCGGAGCGGCCTGCAAAACTTGTCGATAGCAGACGATTTGCGTAAAAGAAGCTCACAGCGCCTAAGGGTAATCCTAAGATAAACATGAAGTTTAACCCTTCGACGAGACGTAATCCTAAGCTTGGTTTCTCGCCTTTATCTATGGCTTTCTGTTGTTTTTGACGTAGGCGAATGGCCCACATCAAGGTGCCTGTTGCGACCATAGCGCAACCCAATAAGCCGCAGAAAAAGAACAATATGCGTAATAGCGGTGCGGCAAAACGCGCCGTGTGTAGCGACATCATAGTGTCGTAGGTGGCTGATGCCCCCGAGGCTTCATGCGGGCTGGCATACTTAAGCTCACCATTTACGCCGTTAAATATCAAGATGTTGGCCTCATCGGTCACATCTTTGCCTGTATTTTGGTAAAAGGTCACTTGGCTATTTTGATCGTTAGGGTATGACACTATCACTTGCTTAATTGGCGCATCACCCCAAGCGGCTTGCACCTGTGGCAGTAATTGACTCAGCTGCACCTGTGGCGCGCTAATCCCCGTGGCTTTCTCGGTTTGTCTGGCGGGGTTTAGCTCTTTTAAAAAGGCTTGGTTGTCACCCGAATAGGCGGTATCCACCGTCCACGGAATATAGATCAACATCAGGGTGATAAGCCCGGTATAAGTGATCATCAGATGGTAGGGCAGGGCGATGACAGAGCTCACATTGTGCGCATCTAACCAAGAGCGGGCGCCCTTGTCGCGTCTAAAGCTGAACATATCCTTGAAGATTCGCTTGTGGATCACTATGCCGCTGATAAGGGCAATTAGCATAAACATAGTGCAAACACCGACGATATATCGGGCCGTAATCGCGGACATATAATGCAAGTCAAAGTGCAGACGATAGAAGAAATCGCCGCCGCGACTCTCGCGCACTTCTGAGATCATGCCGCTGCCATCGGCGAAGGCGACATGTTCTTCAGTTTTGCCGCGACGTTGACCTTTTTCTGGCGGTAGTTGCCAGCTAACACTTTGAAAGGGTTTACGTTCGGTCGGAAAACCTATCATCCAGCGCTGCGCCGATTCGGGCGAATGCGCTGCGATATAATCTTGGCCTTTATCCAGCTGGTTTGCGAGCGTATCGGCTTGATAGTTTTGATAAACACCTTGGTGTAATTCGGGTTCGTTCCAAAGGCTGATCTCATGGCGGAAATAGCTCAAGCTACCCGCAAAAAAGATCAATAATAACACCCAGCATACGAGCAAACCTGCCCAAGTATGTAGCCAAGATAAGGTTCTAAAAAATGTCTCTTTCATCTTACTGTCCACACACCTGAAGCAAACCAAAACATAACAAACTCACTAGGCCTAAATCTCGCCATGCATGCCATGTTTTACGTACACAAAAGGCGTAAATAATGGCGATGGCATAAAACAGAAAAGCCAACATATTGGCCGTTATTGTGCTTTCGAAGCGGGGCATTGGTAGCACGACTGTCAGCAGGCAAGCTAAGGTGGCCGCCGCAATATAACCCGCCAGCAGTGCGGCGCTCGCGCGGGCAAAGACTTTGAAGGCAAACAGCGATTGCTCTTGCTTAAACCATCGCGCAATTTGCACAATCCCCCGTGAAATCAGTGAGAAAGAGCGCGTTTGCACTGCAGATGATTGCGTTGACGTTTCAAACGCGGGTGTATTAGACATAAGTGCCACTTCTCATTTCGAGCCAATATGGGTCCGTTATGGCTATCCGTTACGGTTAATTCTGCAACGTGTGCTTGAGCTTTCTGGTGGTTTAACGGCAGAAGACTCGGCTTAACGGTGAATGCATTTCAATTAACAGGGGATAGCTAACCGCGAGAAGTATAACTTAGTTAATTTAAATGATAAACGATATCATTTAGATTCGAATGTAAATATGTGATCTTGGGCTGATCCGCTTTAATCGATATAGAAGTAACGAGTGCTTCGTCACAGTTGTTTGTTTTAATTTATTATTGTGTGTCTAGTGGTTACTGCTTGTTTAGCATTAGGTTAATTTTTATGCTGCCAATGTGAGCTTTATCAATTTTGATGTACTGAGGTTTTGGCAGAATGCTCGTTATCTTTTTTACCGAGACCTAGCCTGATAACCCTATGCATAAAAATTCTAAGAATGGTGAAACACACCTGTCAGATAATGCGATTCTACTATCCACAACGGATTTGAAGGGAAACATCAAATATGTGAATCAGACTTTTTCGCAGATCAGCGAGTTTAGCGCCGCTGAGTTGCAAGGGAATCCCCATAACATAGTGCGTCATCAAGATATGCCAGCGGCTGCGTTTAAGATCCTTTGGGAGCGAATTAAGCAGGGTAAACCTTGGATGGGTATCGTTAAAAATCGCACTAAAAATGGCGGTTATTACTGGGTAAATGCCTATGTTGCCCCTGTGTATGAAGACGGTAAAATTCACGAATATCAATCTGTTCGCCGCCAAGCCACTCCAGAGCAGATCAAAGCTGCCGAAAGTATTTACAGCGATATTAATCAGGGTAAGCAACCTAAGGTACTGCGCAAAGACAGGTTAGGTTTCAGTGGCAAGATACTGTTTGCTATGCTGATGTCGATTATGACTACGGCAATGATTGCCAGTTATTCTCCCATTGTTGCCGCGATTGCGGGGATGACGGTAGCGTGCCTAGCATGGTATTACCTGATGCAGCCGCTGCAAAAGCTCGTGTCTATGGCGACCAACATTATTGACGATCCTGTGGCGACTGGCGTGTATACCGGCCGCCAAGATGAGATTGGAAAATTGGATCTCGCCCTGCGCTTTTTGATCACCGAAATCGGTGGCGTTGTTGGCCGTATGGCGGATTCGGCCAGTGAAATCCAATCTCAGAGTGTCAGCCTTAAACAAACCATTACCAACACTTGGGAACATGCCGATAGTCAGAGCGAACAAACGACGCAGGCTGCAACGGCGATGGAGCAGATGAGCGCCAGTTTTGCCGAAGTGACGGGCAACATTCATCGCACGGCCTCTGAAATGGTGTCGAGCCATGAGGCGGCGCAACGCGGGCATTCACGTTTAGAAACAGTGATAGAGGCGATACATCAGTTGAGTGTGCAAGTGAGCCACTTTTCCGATGTAGTTCAAACGATTGAAGAAGATAGCCGTGCGATTCATCAAGTGCTTGAAGTGATACGTGCCATCGCTGACCAAACCAACTTGTTAGCTTTAAATGCGGCAATCGAAGCGGCGCGGGCAGGGGATAGTGGTCGCGGTTTTGCAGTGGTGGCCGATGAGGTCAGACAATTATCGAGTCGTACTAGCCAATCCACCTCGCAAATCGAGTTAATCGTTAGCCGCTTTAGGGAAAGTACCCAAAGGGCGACTTCGACTATGGTGGCGGGACAAGAGCAGGTTAAACGTTCGGTAGGCTTAGCGCAGGAAGCCAGTGTCGCTTTTGGCGAGCTGCTTTCATCTATAACAAGGATTAACTCCTTAAGTGATGATAATGCCGCGGCGATGACCCAGCAGACTTCTGTGGCCGCTGAAATTAGCCGTGCTATCCATGTGATCAGCGATTTGGCTCAACAGAGTTTAGAGCAGACGCTCGATGCGGCGGCGCGTGGCGATCAAGTGTCGCGTTTATCGACCAAGACGCATCATCTGTCCCAGCAGTTTTGGCAGCAGAGCGTGCAACGTAAATATTAAACGTATTTACCTTATGTCGTATTGGATTTGTGATTGATTTATTATTAATGCCTGTTTATAAATCAATCACTTAATCGCATTTTTCTGGCGATTTTATTTTCAACTTCTTGATGGCGGTCACATTTAGGAGATGCTAATACCTGAGTTGATCGAAATATTTGCCAATTCCCCTTGTGTTTTATCCTGCATGCCCCAAGCTCTATTAGTGAAGCGAAAATAAAAGTAATGACATTAAAAGGGACAACCTATGAAAATAAATATTTCTGGTCACCACGTCGATGTTACTGATTCTATTAGAGAACATGTTAACGAAAAGTTTGCAAAAATCGCCACCCATTTCCCCTCTCTGATCGCGCTGGACATCATTATTGCGAAAGAGCATGGCGAGTATCAGGTTGAACTTCGTACCAATTATGAAGGCAGCCGCATTTCCGCTTCGGGTACCGATGAGGTTATGTACCCAGCTATCAAGGCCGCATCGAAAAAATTAGATGCTGCACTTAAGCACCGTAAAGGTCAGCTAAAAGCAGATTTACATGAAACCCCGAGCTGCACAACGCCAGCCATTGCCCATGAAATTATCCAAGAGATGGAGCTTCGTTAGGTTTTTAGCCATTACTCATCGTCTTAGATGAGCACAAAAAGGGCCTTAACTGGCCCTTTTTGTTGGCTGAAATTTGAGTAAGTGTTAGCGCACTAGTGTGCCGAATAGCCGTTAATCTGAGCGTGATGCGCGCCAGTGAGTATGCGAACAGCCCTTAGGATAAAGATGCCACTGAGCAGGCCATAGGTAGCGCTAGTGATGGCGATGAAAAGGTGGTTTTCTAAGATATTTGCCTGTGTCGCGAGTGTGTAAGCCACGGCATATTTAATGATAAAAATCCCTAAAATCAGCATTAGCGGCAGCCAACTGCCTTTGATATTGTACAGACCCGCATGGTAACTGACAGGCGTTTTAGGCAGCAGTGACCAAGCTAACCCCACCGTCAGTAGTAAACTGACTCCCCATAGCACAAGCGCTAATGGGCTGTGTAGACTCGAATTGAGTGATATCACAGACCACATCGACATCACCGCTGGCATCACTAATACGCGGCCTAAGCTGAGTTGACGATCCTTTGTCTGGAGCAGCCCTAAATAAATTAGTCCTGCGAGTAAAACAAAGACCCAAGTTGGCGTGTGGCTGATTATCGTGCCGATGGCATTAATTAGATTTTGCATCAGTGTTCCTTTCCTATGAATTCATGCAGTTTGGGTAAGATTTATTACGGCCGTTGAGCATGGCTTTGCTGTCGTCACTCTGAATGCTAATGGGTTAAATTAACGCCAGTTGTAAGCCCTTGAGTACAGCTTGGGTGCGGTCTCGGCAATCGAGTTTAGTGAGTATGTTAGAGACATGATTCTTTACTGTGCCCTCCGCTAAAAATACCGCATTGGCGATTTCTTTGTTGGAGAAGCCGCCCGCCATAAAACTGAGGATTTCCCGCTCCCGTTCCGACAATAATTCATTTCTAGTTACCCCAACGCTAGGTGCAGGTTTAGGCTCACTCATCTGTTTGAGTACCGAAGGCTCTATCAAGTAGCCGCCTTTGGCGACGGTTTCGATGGCGTGCAGTAACTTATCGAGTGACACGTCCTTGAGTAAAAAGCCGTTGGCTCCCGCCTGCAAACTATTGAGGAATAACTCACTGTCGTCGAAGGTGGTTAACATGATGACAGGTAAGCGATTGGCACTCTGACGTATCTGTTTGAGCATGGCGATGCCATCAAGATTTGGCATGCGAATATCACTGAGCAGCACATCGACAGGATTATTGGCGAGTTGGCTGAGTGCATCTTGGCCGTCTTCGGCCTGCCACACCACGCGAATGTTGTCGGAAATGGCGAGCAGGCTAGCGATGCCTTGGCGAACCAATTGTTGATCTTCTACTAAGCCGACACTGATGATGTTGTTTTGCGTATCCATAGCGATTCCAAAGAGTTTTCAATAAAAAGTTAAGCGAGTGCTGGGAGGGTGAGGGTGAGTTGGCAGCCGGGCGCCGAGTCATTCGCCCTTAGCTGTACCTTGCCATTAAAGGGCTGCAGTCTTTCCTGCATGCCGCTAAGCCCTGTGCCATAAAGTCCTGTACCGCTTTTAGCTGATGCGTTTCGCGCGGCTACCCGTGTTAGCCCCACGCCGTTGTCGCTCAGTTGCAATACCAGTGCGCTTTGGGAGTCTTCCATGCTCAGTTGCAGTTGATTCGCCTTGCCGTGGCGCACGGCGTTGCTGATGCCTTCTTGCAGGACTAACAGCAGGGCTTGAGTCAGTTCGGCCGATTGCAGTGGTTTCATCGTCTTGCAGGTGAGAGTGACGCTGGGTAAGCGGGTCATCAGCGCCTCTAAAGGTGGGACTAAATCCAATCCCACTTGCACTCTTTGCGCCCTGACGACGGCGCGAATACTTTCAAGTAGCTCTTTGGCTAAGGATTTACTTTGGTTAACTTGAGGTTTGAGTTCTTCGGGCGCTTTATGGCTCAGTACTTCTAATTGCAGAGAGAGTGCTGTGAGCTGGTGGCCGAGAATGTCGTGCAAATCGCGGGAGATCCTTAATCTTTCCTGCTGTTCGCTGGCTTGGCTCAGTAGGGCGCGAGTGGCGATGAGCTGTTGGTTTAGTTGTTCTTGTATCAAGCGAGATTTACGCTCGGAAAGCCTTGCTTGGCTGCTGCTGTAGGCAAAGAGTTGAAAGCCAAGATAAATCAAAATATTGAACACATTGCTTTGTTCATGCCAATGCCATTGCAGCAGCGCGTAATAAAGAAGGTTGGCTAACAGTAACTGCGAAATAGCTTGGCGGCGATTAAAAAACTCAGGCAAGAGTGATGCCCAAATAACGAAGAGGATCGGCAGCAATGCATGGTTTACTGTGAGCAATAAGCTCAACACAATCAACGGCATTGCTAGTGTGGCAAGGCGACGAAACCGCATATTGTTATGCGCCACTTTATCGGTAGCGATCAGTATAAATGGCACTAAATACAGCCCATAAAGCGTGGCATTGAGCATGCCTTGCCATGTATGCAATGCGGCTTGGTTTATCCCAACCCAAGCCACTAATGCCCAAGTGAGCACTCCAGCGGCAATCAACATGTTTTCTTCTTTCGCTAATCGATTTTCTAGCACGAATGACGATTCCTAAATCCAATTCTGCCGACCATTCTAAGGTATCAGCGTCAGATGTCACTATGCCAAAAGTCATCTTGTTAAATTCTTGTTTCATGACTTTTGGCACCTGTTTTTAGTCCTGTGATTTTTTAAGCTAACTCCATTGCAGTTACTTATCAGCGCAAATAACAGGAGTAAGACATGAAACACGTGAACTTAACGATGACAACAACTCAGATTCGCCGAGCCAATATGACCAAAAGGACGTTATCAGCGATTTGGGGCGCAGGCTTAGCTTGCTTGCTCTTGTCGGCTGGAAGTATGTCCGCAGAGATCCAGACACATACCCTGACTGTGGATATCGATAATATTCAAGTACAAACCGGCGCCTTAATGGTTGAGCTTTATGCCAATGCCGAGGATTACGCCGCAGGCCACAATCCCAGCGCATCTATGATAACGCCCGTCACTAAGACAGAGCATAGGCTGGTATTTAGCGATCTAGCCGATGGTCAATATGCGGTCAAGGTCTTTCACGATGAAAACGGTAATCACAGCTTAGATACCAATATGTTAGGTGTGCCGAGTGAAGGCTATGGTTTTAGCAATAACGCCGGCAGTTTTGGGCCTGCGGGCTTTAAAGACGCCAGCTTTAGTTTGCAGGCCGATGCGCAAATCACTATACATATTCGCTAAGGGAGGGCTGCACCATGGATAGACGTCAATTTCTAGCAGGCTCTGCCGCCCTAATGACGACTGCTGTTTGGGCGAGTTCAGTGGATAAATTACTGGCACTGGATAACGCACAAGCGGTCGCCCGTGAGCCATGGGCCATAGGTTTTAATGGGGCTGAAGGCGACTATCAGCCGCTCACTATGCAGGTTTCGGGCGAGTGGCCAGCGCAATTGAGCGGCAATCTATATCGTAATGGGCCTGCGAAAATGTCTCGGGCAGGTAAGGCATATCAGCATTGGTTCGATGGCGATGGCATGGTGCAGCAGTTTAGTGTGGCCAATGGGCAAATTCAGCATCAGGCTAAGTTTATCCAAACAAAGAAGTTTAAAGTGGAAGAAGCCGCTGGCGCATTTAAGTACACCACCGCAGGCACAGTGATCCCCAATGCTTTACCCATTCGCAATAACGATGACTTGAATGTGGCTAACACCAGTTTATTACCGCGCCACGGCGAGTTGCTTGCCTTGTGGGAAGCGGGTTCACCCTATCGACTCGATGCGCGGACCTTAACCACGCTCGGCGTTAAAAGTTTTGGCGACAAGTTTAAGGGCTTACCCTTTTCCGCCCATCCACTTGATGATGGACAAGGTGGACTGTGGAATTTTGGCGTCTGGTATGTCGGCGGCGAGAAGCAATTACTTGTGTATCAAGTGGCAGCCGATGACAGCATTGCCAGAATGGAAGTGATTGAATTACCGCAGGCGAGTTACTTACATGCCTTTGCGCAGAGTGAAAATAAGCTAGTGTTTTATATTTCATCTTGCGTGTATGAAGAGGGCGAAACTTATATCGATGCTTTTAAATGGCGCCCAGAATTGCCATCGCAATTACTGGTTATCGACAAAGCCGACTTTAAAGCGCGCCAGTTACACCAACTGCCTGCAGGATTTGTGTTTCACTTTGGCCAAGCCATTGAGAAGAATGGCGAACTATCAGTGCAGCTTTGCCTCTATCCTAATTCGGCAATTTTAACTCAAGGGATGAAGGGGTTACTGACGGGCGCCCGAAAAACAAAAACACCCCATGCCGAGTTAGTGACGATCACAGTACCTCTCACAGCACCACTTACAGCAGCTAGCAAAACGCAGTTTGCGGAGACCTTGTCTTCCTCTGCACGAATTAACCGCAGCGGCGTGATGATGGAGTTTCCCCAGTTTGGGCAGCACACTATGAGTAACAAAGAGTCTGCACAGCAAACGAGCAATGCTGAAAAGCTTGCAGAGAAAATGGGCGGAGCTTCAGAGTTTGTCCCGTTATTTGGCGTTGGAGCAAGATCAGACTCTGCTACTAATTCTAACTTTAAATATGAAGCCGAATCTGAATCAGGACTGAGTAATACTCTGTATTGTATTCATAATGCAAAAGATAGCAGCCAGCACGGTACGGATGCACTTGGCGACGCGAGCTATAGCGCGTTTTATCTTGGCAAAGGCAAGATTGCCGAAGAGCCGCTCTATATCCCCGCCACTGAGCAGCATGAAGCCTATTTGTTGATGACTTGGCTCGATTACCACAATGCACAATCTGGCTTGTCTTTGTTTCGTGCCAGTGACATCAGTGCGGGACCCATTGCTTCGGCTCAGATGAACAGAGTATTGCCGTTAGGGTTTCACGGTTGTTTCATTAACGCTTAATATGTTGACCTATAAACAAAAAACGCAGCCAAAGGCTGCGTTTTATTTCAGGCGAAAGCGGTGTTTAGTCTTCAATTTCCGCATTGTGATAGACGTTTTGTACGTCGTCACAATCTTCTAAAGCGGCGATAAACTTTTCAAACATGGCCACATCTTCACCTTCAACTTTAGTCATGTCCTGCGGTACGAAGGTGATGTTGTCGAATTCGAAGTTAACCTCTGGCATCGCTTCGGTCAGTGCAGTTTTGACTTTAAAGTACTCAGTGTGCGGCGCGTAAACTGTGATTAAGCCATCTTCCAGCTCAACATCGCTCACATCAACGTCAGCCATCATCAGCAGTTCTAAAATCGCATCTTCGTCATCACCGGCAAACACGAACACGGCTTGATGATCAAACATGTGGCCAACAGTACCTGGGCCGCCGAGTTTGGCATCGTTTTTCACGAAGGCTTGACGCACTTCGGTGAAGGTACGTTTTACGTTATCGGTTAGGCAGTCAACAATGACCATGCAGTTGCCAGGACCAAAACCTTCGTAACGGGCGGTATCGTAATCTTCACCACCGCCGCCTTTGGCTTTTTCAATTGCGCGTTCAATAACATGCGCAGGCACTTGGTCTTTCTTAGCGCGTTCAATCAAGCGACGCAGTGATAAGTTTCCATCGGGCTCAACGCCGCCTTGTTTAGCGACAACGTAAATCTCTTTACCGTAGCGTGAATAAATGCGGGTTTTTTGACCGGCTGTTTTCGCCATGGATTCTTTCTTGTTTTGATATGCTCTGCCCATCTTGATCTCGTTAGCTCAAAAAAATTGCGCCGATATTAGCAGTTTTCTTGGCATAAGTGCAGTCGTCCCTATGTGATTTATTACCGAGAAGGCGACGGGGCACGCATTTCAGGGCAAAGTTGGCTTTTTCAGGCGAGGTTATCTTGAGAATGGACTAAGACTAAATCACGCGAAATTAATACTAATGTCTAATGCCATGCGCGCGTGAGACTGTTGATGATAGTTAACTGCTACTTTGTTTATCTAGCTGGATAAATTATCTAGCTTATTCAGAGAAATAGACTAAAACTATAAATCTTGAGCGCTATCATAGTTAGCCCTTCTGAGTCAGCTCTAATTGATTGCAGCTGAACGAGGGCGAATGATTCGACTCTTAGCATTTCCCTTTCA
Organism: Shewanella vaxholmensis; assembly: GCF_031932135.1. Taxonomy (NCBI): domain Bacteria; kingdom Pseudomonadati; phylum Pseudomonadota; class Gammaproteobacteria; order Alteromonadales; family Shewanellaceae; genus Shewanella; species Shewanella vaxholmensis. The sequence goes on along the minus strand of NZ_JAUOEV010000001.1, from coordinate 306,126 downwards.
TTTTTACCTTGCTCAGTTACGGGAAGTATATGGAAATACAGCACAAAGTTTTAATTTTCATCAGTTTCACGCTGGTCACTCTGGGGAGTTTATTGCTTGCGGGGCTGCATCTTCCGAGCATTGTGCAGGCGCTGATCTTGGGCGCAATCACCTCTGGCTTAGTGGTGTGGGTGTGTTTGCGCGCAACTAAGGCCAAGCTCGACACCGATGAGGCAAATACTAAGGCATTAAAAGATCAAAGCCTTCCTGCCCATGATATCAGTGTGCAAACCAGTAAAATTGCTATCGGTTCGGCTGAAGTGTCGCATTTTATTGATTTACTCAATAAATCAATTGAATCAAATGGCGAGCATGCCAGTGCCATTGCGGTTGCTGCGGGGCAATTGAGTCATACCACGGCCCAACTTGGCGATAATGCCGCCGATATTTTAGGTCAGGCACAAGAGGCCGAGCGCGTTAGCGTGCAGGGGCGCAGCCAAGCTCAAAAAGGTGTGGCGGCTATTCGCTCACTGAGTACGGATATTGATACCGCCGCCGAGCAAGTACAGGCGCTTAAGTCGCGAGCCGAAGAAATCCAAAAAATCACTGAAGTGATTAACTCCGTTGCCGAACAAACGAATCTGTTGGCGTTAAATGCGGCCATTGAAGCGGCTCGTGCGGGAGAGCAGGGCCGAGGTTTTGCGGTTGTCGCAGACGAAGTTCGCAGCCTTGCGGGTAAAACCGCAGGTGCGACCCAAGATATCGGCAAGATGCTATTAGAAATCCGCAGCGAAACCGATAAAACCTCTGGGCTGATGGAAAGGGTCGTAACGCAAACCGCCGATGTGGTCGCGGCTATGGGCGAGTTAGACGCGCACTTCACCGAGATTTCGGCCTCTGTGACTCAATCGGCCCATGCGTTAGGTGACATGGAAGATTCGCTCAAACAATATAACAATACCACTAATGACATTAGCAGCTCGGTGACTCAAATCCGTGATTCGTTAAATTTAACCGGTAAACAGAGTCATAGCGTATCCGAGCAGGCCTTTACCTTATCTTTGACCACTGAGGGGATTTTTAAAGCGCTGTCTAAATGGGATACACAAACCTTCGATCAGCAAGTTTTGCAATTGGCGAATGCCGCCGCTAAAGCCTGTGGTGACAAGTTAGCACAAGGTTTAGCCAGCGGCAGTTTTAGTGAGGCGGATTTGTTTAATCCTAAATACCAACCGATTGCCAATACTCAGCCGCAAAAATACAGCACAGCTTTCGATCGTTATACCGATCAGCATTTTCCAACGATTCAAGAACCCATTCTGGCAAAACACCGCGAAATAATCTATGCGGGAGCCGTTGATAAAAAAGGTTATTTCCCGACTCATAACAAACGCTTTAGCCAAGCACTGACGGGTAAGGTCGAAGTTGATATGGTGCATAATCGAACCAAACGTTTGTTTAATGATCCGACAGGCATCCGCTGTGGCGCTCATACCGAGCCTGTATTACTGCAAACCTACAAACGGGATACGGGCGAAGTGATGCACGACTTGTCAGTGCCTATTTTTGTGAATGGTAAACATTGGGGCGGATTTAGGGTGGGATTTAAGGCTAAGTAAAGTCATCACATTTAGGTTATTTACTCTAAAAAATGCATAAAAACGCACCTTGGGATGTATTACATATGTGATCCTTGATGGGTAATTGATTAACATAATAGAAATAGATTGGCATCTTTTTGCTGAAGTGCTTAAATAGCTCAAGATGCACAGTTAGATACAGTGTTGTGCACCATAATAAAAATATAAAAATTAAATAAGACCTTAATCATTTGATTTAAAAGTGTTTAAAATATCTTTGGGGATATTTTAATTGGTAGAGGACAGGGAGCTCTCTTGCGACGTAAAACAACGCAGCAGACGCTGCTTAATGTGAGTTAAATGTGATGCAAGCAAATCAAGCGACTGTTACTGTTCTATATTATGATGCGCCCGTAGGGCTAATTATGCACAATGCTGTGCTAGCTGATTTACCTGTGAGTGACGCTGGACGTGTGATGATACCGGCAAGTTTTCGTAAGGGAAAATCGATCATTGCCGTACTTGAAGGTGAATGTAAGATACTCAACTCATTGGGCGAGCGGGTGTTTGCTCAGGTTAACTTAGGCTGAAATGAGACAAGTATTCAATAACTTGCCATTCAAAAGTAGTCATATTTGGGACGCATAATAGCCTTGCAAAAAATAGTCGTCCCGATCTTCCAAGCAATACTTCTTTTACTCTTTTTATAATGTCGGAACTATTCACTGCCCTTCACTGGCTTGCATGGCGATAGCTTCTAAAACGTCAAACTCAATAACTGATCCTCAATAGCTCAACACTCAACGACATCTGAGCGATTACCCACTAAGCATTGGTATTCCCAGTGTCGATTTTAGTCGCCCAGATATTTGTTATAGAACAGATTAAAATGCCTTTAATGGCAGACCTCAGTCAGCAATCGTTCGGCAAGATGTTGAAGGGTTTCGGCATTTGGATGGGTGTGAGCGAAGGTTCTTAAACCATAAATTCCCATCATAAAATATTGGGCTCTTTGCTCGTCGCTGCGATGACCTTCTAGCAGTCCTTGCTCGGCTGCGCTGGTAAACTGCTGCGTTAGCGCTTGCTGCCAAGATTGCAGATACTGATTGATGATATCTCTAATCTCAACATCTTGCTCAGCCACTTCATTTAATGCCTTCGTCAATAAACAAGCTTGGGCGCTATCACAACTTAGGCATTCTGCAACAATATGATCTAAATAAGTTTTTAAGTTCGTTAGTACATTTTCGCTATTAACGAACAGGCTGTTGAACTGCGTATTTCTGTCGAGTTGATATTGCTCAATGGCCGCGATTAGTAATCCGCGTTTATTGGTAAAAGCACAGTAAATCGACCCCGGATGTAATCCCGTGGCTTGAGTTAGATCTTGCATGCTTGTTTTGGTGTAACCCTTGTGCATGAAGGCGGCCATAGCGCCACGAAGTACCTGTTCTCGGTCGAACTCTGCATTACGCATCGAATTTAATTCACTTGTATAGAAACGCTTAGGCCAGATTCTACCTAAATTTGAATAAACATTCAAAAATGAACTTGAATGATCGTTCAAATAATAATATCTTGAATGCATATTCAAGAATGGGACTGAGAAAATGACCACACAAACCACGCCAAATTCATTGGTAAATCTGTTCGATACCTACTCACTTAATGACACTATCACCTTAAATAATCGTATCTTAATGGCACCTTTAACCCGTTGTATGGCGGATGCCGATTTAGTGCCGACCGATGATATGGTTGCCTATTATGCACGCCGCGCCGAAGCGGGTTTGATCATCACAGAGGCGACGATTATTCGTCCCGATGCTCAAGGTTACCCAAATACCCCTGGTATTTTTACTCAAGCGCAAATTGCTGGCTGGCGTAAAGTGACCGATGCGGTACATGCCAATGGCGGTAAGATTTTTGTGCAGTTATGGCATACGGGCCGTGTTGCTCATCCACACTTTTTCGGTGGTGGCGATGTGCTTGCGGCATCAGCGCAGAAAATTGAAGGCAGCGTGCCAAGAATGCGCGAACTGACTTATGTCACGCCAAAACCCGCCACACTTGAGGATATTCAAGGCCTAGTGCGTGATTACGCCAAAGCGGCGGAAAATGCCATTGAAGCTGGCTTTGATGGTGTTGAGATCCACGGTGCAAATGGTTATTTGATTGACACTTTCTTACACCATGACAGCAATCGCCGCACCGATGAATACGGTGGAACACCTGCCAATATGTCCCGTTTTGCGCTTGAGGTTGTCGATGCTGTTGTGGCTTGTATCGGCAAAGACAGAACCGGTTTACGGATTTCTCCAGGGGCTTATTTCAATATGGCGGCAGATAGTCGTGACCGCGAAGTGTTCGATTACTTCTTGCCTGAGCTGGAATCCCGCGATATCGCTTTTGTGCATATTGGGATTTTCGATGACAGCATGGAATTCGATTATCTTGGTGGCAGAGCTTCAAGCTATGTGCGCGCACACTATGGCAAAACCTTAGTGGGAGTTGGAAGCTACAGCGCTGAAACCGCCAGTGAAGCGATTGCGGCGAATAAGTTTGATTTGATTGCTATTGGTCGCCCATTCATTGCCAATCCTGACTATGTTGCTCGCGTGCGTGAGGGCGTTGAACTGGTTCCTTACAGCGACGAAATGCTAGCAAGCTTAGTGTAATTTCGCTTAATAGCTTTATAAAGAAAGGGTTAGCATGTGCTAACCCTTTTCGTTTATTTTATCTCGTGCCTTTTATTTAATCCGTTTTAACTAAGGATCTGAGTGCGGTGAGTTTTTGCTGAGCGATGCCGAAAATGCTCTCGGGAGAATATTGCCCTTGGCTAGGTGTGGCCGTTTGCGGCAAACTTCCTGCGGTTTTACCGAGCAGTAATTCCATTGCTTGAGTCACATGGGTAATAGCCCAAATATGGAATTCGCCCTGTGCCACTGCATCGACAATGTCTTTGCGCAGCATAAGGTTGGCCATGTTCGAGGCCGGAATAATCACCCCTTGCTCCGGCGTACGGCCTTTTATTTTACAAACATCGAAGAAGCCTTCAATTTTTTCATTCACGCCGCCAATGGGTTGAGCCTCACCAAATTGGTTCATCGAACCTGTGATGGCAATATCTTGCCTAATTGCTTGCTCGCTAATCGCTGAGATAATGGCGCAGCATTCGGCCATCGATGCGCTGTCACCGTCCACACCGCTGTATGATTGCTCAAAGGTGAGGTAAGTGGTGAGCGGGATTTGCGCCGTCTTACCTAAAACTGATGCTAAATAAGCGGTTAAGATCAACACGCCCTTAGAATGGATCCGGCCTCCAAGTTTGACTCTGTGCTCGATATCCATCACTTCACCCTTACCAAACGCAGTGGTTGCTGTGATGCGATTGGGCATACCAAACTGATGATCTGAGGTCGAGATGACGGATAAGGCATTGATTTGCCCAACCACTTTGCCTTGAGTGCTGATCAAGGTGGTGCCGTTGGTAAAGCTCTGCATTATATTGTCATGCAGACGCGAGACTCTTTGTTCTTGATTTCGCAGTGCTTGCTCAACGTGCGGCACTAAAATTTGCTGACTGCCTGCCGATTTAGCGCAGTAGTTTGATTCCCGCAGTAGGTTGGCAATATTGGCCGAGTGTAGCGACAGTTTTTGTTGATCTTCGGCTTCCCGCGAGCTGTATTCGATGATGCGCGCTATTGCGGCGCGATCGCAGTGCAGCATGTTGTTGTCGTGGACTATGCTCGAAATAAAGCGGGCATAGTGCGCCTCAGAGGCGGCGGTTCTGTCCATCACATCTTCAAAATCGGCGGTAACGCGGAATAACTCACTAAAATCAGGATCATAGTGCTGTAACAGCTGATAGGTTTCATGATCGCCAAAAAGAATAATTTTCACATCTAAGGGGATAGGCTCGGGCGCCAAGGAAATCGTACCCGATAGAGACACTTCCCGTTCGAGTGAGCTTAAATCCAGTTTGCGTGAACGCAGGGCGCGCTTTAGTCCGTCCCACACATAAGGGCGCTCTAATACTTTAACGGCATCCATCAATAACACGCCGCCATTCGCCTTGTGCAGGCTGCCGGGACGGATAAGTGAGAAGTCGGTGAACACTGTGCCTCTAAATGTGGCGTTCTCCACATAGCCAAATAGGCTGTGATAACTCGGGCTTTCTTCGACGACTATGGGGAATTTTTGAGTGCCTTGGCCGACCAAAACGTTAACTTGGTAGCGGCGGGGCATTTTCTTTTCTAGGGAAGCATAGGCTAGGCCCAATTGTTCTTCGCTTTCTTCTAAGAAAATATCCAGATTATCTAAGATATCCGCCTGCATACCGGTTAAGAAAGTGCGCGCTTCTGGCTGGTGCTTGAACTTATCTTTAAGTGGCTTAATAAAATGGATTAACACTTCTTTGGCGACTTGCTCGTCATGCTCTTGCTGCTTGTCGCTAAATTCTTCTTCCCATTCTGTGATTTGGCGAATAATCCCGCGCAGTTTCACTTCTAGGCCATTGATATTGCTTTCAAATTGGCTGCGTTCAGCATCGGTCAAGGCTTCGAATGAGGCTTCGTCGTGGGGCTCTTCACCATTGAGGGCTAACATTTGATAGTCGCCCTGCATGGTCAAACTGAGGCTGATGCCCTTTTGTTTTGCTTCTTCGGTTAATTCAGTGAGTGCGACTTCTTGCTTCTGTGCCAACTGGCTTTTTAGCTTTTCGGTGCGGGCATAATACATTTCATTATCAAAGGCTAAAGGCATAGCTTTGACAAGTTTAAGCATCAACTTTTCGACGGCTTTTTTGAATTCAAGCCCAGTACCAGCAGCGAGTTTAAGCACTTTAGGGCAGCGAGTATCATCGAAATTAACCACGTAGCACCAGTCGTATAGCGTGTGATCGCTTGGCTTGTGACGGCTTAAATAACGCAGCATCATGGTCCGTTTGCCTAGACCGTTCTGGCCGATGGCGTAAATGTTATAGCCCTTTTCTTTAATCCCCATCGCAAACTCTACCGCTTGCTGGGCACGTTCTTGGCCGACAATATCATTGAGAGGTGTGAGTTCTGCTGTCGATTGGCAATCTGTGCTTAATTGGTCGAGTTCGCAAATGCGATACAGTTGTTTACTGTCGAGTAGGGTGGCTTGGCTTGATACGACGTCAGTGGGCATAAATATCCTTGGTTTTTCAGCCTTATTATTTCCATTGTAGACAATAAGATAGCATTTTTGTCAATCAAAACTCTGTTATTGCTGATTTATGTCTTTAGGGATAGTTATCTGCTGCTCACAAAGTGCTGTAGCACTGCGGTCAGGCTTAATCGGTTAAGTCTAACTAATTGTTACGCAATAAACTTATCCCAATACTGACTCGAAAATTTTGTGCTAAAGTAGCAAAGGCAATGTCACGGCACTTAACTGTGTTAAGACACGTTGAGTAGGCTAGAAAGAGTCGGCTAGAAACATCCCTCTAACCTTGATGGTTTGACCTCTCCAGCCTTAAAAGGTGGTTATGATGAGGACGGTTTGCGATTTAAGATTAACGCCAATTTAAATGTAGTGGATTGATATTAAACGTAAAATTTTATGAAGTTTTACCCCTTGGTTAATGCTTTCCCTCTGGGGCTAATGTGAGCATGCGTTTGGGGTCTTACGGTATTCTCGCCGTGGGTCGATTGAGTAGTAACTAAGTATTAGTTGGCAAGATGATGATAGATGTACCTATTTCGCAGCAAGAGCTGGATAACTGGTTGAGGGACGTAAACTTAGTCGCCGAGATATCAAACAGTAAAGCAATATTAATAGCATGGAATGCTGCGGGTGAACTTAGCAGTATGTTAAGTTCAGATTCTGCGGCTGAAAGCGAAATACAGGCAATACTCTGTCAGTTAAGTGGCAATCATTCGGCGAAAACCCTGCCTATCGCAACATTATCAGCTAATACGTCATCAACCGCTACACAGTCCAAAGCCACTCCATCAAAAGCCACTCCATCAAAAACGACGACATCAGAACTCACTTCCAGTCCTTCAGATGCTGTTGAAACTTCCGTTGATGCCCAATTAGTCCAAGAACAGTTGGTCAGCCCAACCGAGCCGATTTCGGTATTGCCGCGATTAGGTCACCATCAAATCACCTCGTTATTATCTGTGTCAGAGTTAACTGAGCTGGTCAGTCAGTCCCAATTGATCATAGATACTCGGCAGCACTCAGATTGGCGCACTTGTAGCGCGATCGGCAGCGTGATTTGTTTATCCCTCGCTTGGCCATCTGGGGCAAATTTTGGCTTTTTATGTTTTTATCACAACGAGGCGCTCGGCGTAGATTCGAAAACGCTGCAGCTGGCAAAGCTTATCAGCGATAGCATTCAACGCCAGTTAGGCGAGATATTGAGCCAACACAGTGCGGCTGAAGCATTAAGCCGAGGTGCGCCAAGCTGTGTCGATGCGGTCGATTTACAAACCTTTATCGATAGTTTTGAAGAACATATTTGGATGAAAAACGCCGCTGGCATTTACACACTCTGTAATCGCAGCGTCGAGAAAGCATGGGAAATGCCCCGAAGTGAGATTGTCGGTAAATCCGATGTCGAACTCTTTGGTGCTGAAATTGCGAATATTTTTCTAGAGGGTGATAGGCTCGCTATCGAGTCTGGTATGCCAATTATTGTCGCTGAGTGTTTAGATGGCAATGAAACTAAAAATCATCTTTGGTTAGAAACGCTCAAACTCCCAACCTTAAATCCCCAAGGTGAGTTTGTGGGCGTTATCGGGATGACTCGCAATATTTCTAAGCATAAAGCGGTTGAAGAACAACTGACACTGGCGACCAATGTGTTTAAAAACTCGGTCGAAGGTGTGGTTGTGACCGACAGGCACGGCAATATTACCGACGTTAACGGCGCCTTTTTTGAGATCACAGGTTATGTAAGGGATGAGCTGATCGGTCAGAATCCACGGATTTTTAGCTCGGGTCGCCATGATAAAGCATTCTTCGACAAACTGTGGAATGCCTTGTTGGCAAACGGTAAGTGGAATGGTGAAATCTGGAATCGGCGTAAAAATGGCACTATTTTCCCGCAAAATATCACCATAAGTACGATTTATGACGAAGTCGGTGATGTGCGTTATTTTGTCGCTGTGTTTGCCGATATTTCTGCCCAAAAAGAGAATGAAGCGCAACTCACGCACTTAGCGTATTTCGACCCGCTAACGCATTTGCCTAATCGCATGAAGTTTATGATGCAGCTCAAACAAGAAGTACGGCAAGCTAAGCGGCTGAATTTGCAGTTAGCGACTGTGATGATAGATGTCGATTTGTTTAAGCATATCAACGACAGTTTTGGCCATAGCATAGGTGATGAAATGCTGGTCGAGCTTGCCAAGCGTTTACGCAGCCAAGTAGGCGATCAGGATGTGTTGTCACGGATTGGTGGCGATGAGTTTGTGGCGTTAATTTCGGGGATCGATAATAACGAAGATGCCACGGTTGCCATTAATCAATTACGCCAAGTATTTGAACAACCCTTTATTGTGAGCACAGGCGACCACTTGCGTTTGACCGCGAGCATGGGCGTGTCTTTGTATCCAAATGATGGAACCGATGCGGACACTCTACTGCGTAACGCCGATGCGGCCATGTATCGTGCAAAAAATGATGGCCGCAATAATTATGCTTTTTATACTGAGTCCTTAACGCAGCAATCTTTTGAACATCTTAAGCTGCAAAGTGCCCTCTATGGTGCGATTGAGCAAAATGCCTTGTACTTGATGTACCAGCCAAAACTCGACTTAGTGTCTCGAAAAACCGTGGGATTTGAAGCGCTGCTGCGTTGGCACGATCCTCAACTGGGTTTGATTTCTCCCGCGGTATTTATACCCGTGGCAGAAAAAATTGGTCTTATCCATGAGATAGGTTTATGGGTGTTAGAAACCGCCTGTCGTCAGGGCATGCGTTGGCTTAGTGAAGGTAAACACTTTGGCCGCATTGCAGTGAACGTGGCCGGACAACAGTTACAGCGTAGTTCCTTTGTGGATGATGTAAAACGTGTCTTAGCTGAAACGGGCTTGCCCGCCAAACACTTAGAGCTTGAAGTGACCGAAAGTGTGATGATGCAAAATCCCGATCTTGCTATCCGTGACTTAAAGTTACTGGGCGATCTGGGCATCGAATTATCTGTTGATGACTTTGGAACCGGTTATTCATCGCTGAATTATTTGAAAAAACTACCCATCCATAAGCTGAAGATTGATCAATCCTTCGTGCGGGATATTCCCTTCGACACTAACAATACCGCGATTGCTAAGGCTGTGATTGCGCTTGGACATGCGTTGAAGCTCGACATTATCGCCGAAGGAGTGGAAACCAAAGAACAAGCCGATTTTCTGCAACAAAATCAGTGTGATCAAGCCCAAGGTTATCTCTTTAGTCGTCCGCAACTACCAGAAGATCTCGACGCATTTCTATCGTGATGCTGGCGTATTGCGAGACTGACTTATGGTAAGGCTGACTATCGTGAAATTGATTTAGTTTCATCCGATAGAACCACAGGGCTAGCGCTATGGCGCTAGTCGCTTGGGTTTGTGTCTGCTAAAATTCTGGTCATTATTTTCAGTGGTTAACCGCAATGTCTTTTAGTGTCTTATCCTTAAACTCCACATTAGTGAATACCTTAGCGAGTCTTGGCTATGAGTCGCCAACGCCTATCCAGCTAGAAGCGATCCCTACCATCTTGGCGAAACGGGATGTGATGGCTGGCGCCCATACGGGCACAGGCAAAACCGCAGCATTCGCCTTGCCAATCTTGCATCATTTGTTGGCACTCAGCCCTTTGCAAGAGTTAACGGCGGTGAGACCTGTACGTGCATTAGTCTTAGTGCCGACACGTGAACTGGCGGTGCAGGTACAGCAGAGTTTTGTTAAGTACGCTAAAGGGACCGATATCCGTATCGGCATCGCCTACGGCGGCGTGAGTATCGATGCGCAGGTTGCCGTGTTTAATGCAGGGATAGATGTGTTAATCGCAACACCGGGTCGCTTACTCGATCACCTCAGGCAAGGCGCATTGAGTCTTAAGCAATTGAGCGTGCTTGTGTTTGATGAAGCCGACCGTATGCTCGACATGGGCTTTATGGATGAAATTCAAGCCGTGCTCAAGCAAGTGCCGAGTGACAGACAAACGTTATTATTTTCTGCCACCTTAGATGCCGCCATCTTTAGCTTAAGTAAAACCTTACTGCACGATCCCAAGTTGATTGAAGTAGCCAAGCGCAACACGACCGCTGCCGAAATTGAGCAAGTGGTTTATGCCGTCGATGCCGACCGGAAAACCGAACTCGTCAGCCATCTGGTGCGCAGTAAAAACTGGCACCAAGTGCTGATTTTTAGCCGCACTAAGCAAGGCGTCGACAAACTGGTTCAGCAACTCAATAAAGCCGATATTAGTACTCAGGCGTTTCACGGTGACTTATCCCAAGGTGCGCGCGAGAAAGTCTTGCAGGAATTTAAACAAGGCAAGATCCAAGTGCTAGTGGCCACGGATGTTGCTGCCCGAGGCCTAGATATCGTTGAGCTCAAGTATGTGATTAACTTTGAGCTGCCTTTTATCGCGCAGGATTATATTCATCGTATTGGCCGCACAGGCCGAGCGGGCAGTGCAGGGCTTGCCATCACCCTTTTTAGCCAAGAGGACGCCCTATTACTGGAAGAAGTCGAAGTTGTATTGGACAAGCGTTTACCACAACAATGGTTACCCGGCTTTGAACCCGACTTTAATAAAATGGACACCGAACCAAGGCGTAACGGCAAAGCGGCCCAAAAACAACGTGCCAAAAAGCGCGCTCTGGGCGGTAAGAAGCGTTAATTTTTTATAGGAGTTTGTGTAGCGGTGTAAAGTTAATCATGTTTATCGTTTCACCGTCAGTTAGCGTTTTAGTATGATTCGGCCTTTTTGAATTGTTTTTTGGGTGTTGTATGAAGCGATTGATGCTGTTTTTGGTTTTTATCTTGTCTATTCCTTCCGTGATCATCGCTGCATTTGTCTTTGAGGATATAGGAGGACATATTTTATTCTCTTGGTTCTCATTTACCCTTGGCCTCATCGGGATTGGTGGAATATTGAGATTTAGAGAGGATCAATTTTTAACATACGATATCGTTGAAGGGACTATTATTTCACTGGATGAAAATACCAGATACAGCCCAGAACATGAGCACTTCAGGTACCAACAAATTTTCATTAATCCGGTTGTAGAATATTTTTGGCAAGGAAAACGTTATACAAGAGGAACTCTGATTAATTATGACGAACAAGCTTACACTCGGTTTGGACCTCAAATCGGTGACAAGATCAGTTTATGTGTTCCAATCAATTGCCCTGAAGAAGCGATTGAAAACAAATTCCTATCTAGATATATACATTTAATCATTGGTTTAATTTCTATTTCGATTTCAATCGCACTTGCTGTATTACTCTTCTCGTACTGATTTTTGCCGTTTTCATAGGTTTTAGTGATGGCGGAGCCAATCGTTAGCAGCAATACGTATGTCTTAGATGGTCAAGTCCAAGCAGGTGATCTGAGTTATATATCTCATTCTCAAACTACCCAAGCTAGAAAATCTCAAACCATCCGAGCTAGCAAAGCTTAATTGTGGAAATAAAATCTCAAATTGCGTTCCATGAGCAGAGCAAACAAAAAGGGCTTAACCTTGCGGTTAAGCCCTTCTGGTAAAATTGGTGGAGGCGGCGGGACTTGAACCCGCGTCCAGAACACCTACATCCAAGGCACTACATGCTTAGTCTCTCTTTTAATTAACCCGAATAAACTCCGAAAGACAGGATTTCATCGGGCGAGTCCGGTACTATTTCGCGGTTCACCCCCGGACGGAGTTCCCTCGCTATCAAATGTAAGATGACCATCTGTATACACTGCCCATTTGAGAGACCTGTGTCAGATGGCTAGCTAGCCTAAGCTGCTAGAGCGTAGTTATCGTCGTTTGCAACTATAACTTTGCGGCTTTTTACGAGGCCAACCGCCCCTCGGCATGCTCCCAGGGTTTCGTGAATCCTGTCGAATCCAGAATCGCCCCCAAGAATTTGATTGTAACCCGTAGCATAATGATTACCTAGCATCATTTGCTTCAAGTTCAATCGTTTGTTCATTATCCGTGCGTTTTTTCTTTTTTCATCACGCGGGCTTTTTCAACTTCCCATTCACGCGCTTTAGTATCTTCGCGCTTATCGTGATCTTTCTTACCTTTACCTAGGCCAATCTCCACTTTCACCCATGCACCTTTACGCCAGTACATAGAAATAGGAATGATGGAGTAGCCTTGACGCTCGACTAAGCCTGCCAGCTTATCGAGCTCTTTACGGCTGAGTAGCAGCTTTTTCAAGCGCAGGGGATCGCAGACAACGTGTGTCGATGCCGTATTCAAGGGAATAATGGTGCAGCCATGCATAAAGGCTTCGCCATTTTTCAGGAATACGTAACAGTCGGACAAGTTGACCTTACCCATACGGATAGATTTAACTTCCCATCCCATTAGGGATAGGCCGGCTTCCATTTTCTCTTCGAAACGGTATTCGAAGGTTGCGCGCTTATTACGTGCGATAGTCGCAGGCGCGGCTTTGCTTGAATTTTTCTTTACCATAGTGGCGCCATTATACGCACGGTGATTCAATTTGGTATTGATATAAGGTTTTATTTAGTTAATTTCAAGCCTCTATCGTGTTGTTGCTGGTTTTTTGAACGCCATTAAGGGGTTGAGTATCAGCTTAAGTGCACAAGGGGTGCGTTTTTTACGTATCGTGATAAAATCCGTGCAAATTTTGATTGCTTGCCTAAGTTGTTCATCACGTGTGCGTTCTTTTCGTGCGTTTGAGTTTGCTAAGGTCGCTGTGAAGTCGTTAGTTAAGAGTGCTAAGTCCTATGCCGCAAATTTCTCGAAGTGTGTTAGTCCGTTTTAGTGCGATGCAAATGTATGACTTAGTGAATGATGTCGAGTCGTATAAAGAGTTTTTACCCGGTTGTGTGGGTGGCAAAGTCTTAGAATTTGACGGCAAAACTATGCTGGCATCTGTGGATGTGAGTAAAGCGGGGATCCGTAAGACCTTTACGACTCGCAACCAAGTGGTTCCTGGTAAGAGTATTGATTTAACATTGGAAAATGGACCCTTTAAGCATTTATTGGGGCAGTGGCGTTTTACTGAGCTGACTGAAGAAGCCTGCAAGGTAGAATTCGAGCTGAGTTTTGAGTTTTCAAGCTCGTTAGCCGATATGGCCTTTGGTAAAGTGTTTAATGATCTTATGGTATCAATGGTGACGGCATTTACGAGTCGCGCTAAGGTAATTTACAGTGACAAATGAGACAGATAAGTTTGTAGTTGATGTGGTTTACGCCTTACCTACACAGCAAAAAGTGATTTCGGTGAATGTGAATCCTGGCACGTCAGCGATAGAGGTGGTGCGTTTAAGTAACATATTGAGCTTTTTCCCTGAAATCGATTTAGAGACGGTTAAGCTCGGTGTGTTTAGTAATGTGGTCAAACATGACCAAGTGATTTTACCAGGCCAAAGGGTTGAGATTTATCGTCCTTTGATTGCTGATCCTAAGGATGTGCGTCGCCGCCGTGCGGATAAAGCTAAAGATGAAGGCCGAGCGAATAAAGTGACGGGTGGACGAGCTTAATACGATTGGTATTAAGACTTATATCAGTTTGCCATCATTACTCAATGAAAAAGCGCCCTTGGGCGCTTTTTTGTATTTCATTGACTGAGAAGAGCATAAGCAAAGTTTAGGATATTACTTAATTGGTTTTTGAACTTGCGCTTCTGTTTGGTTTTCTTTTACTAAAGGTTTGGCATCTGGACGCTGTGCAGGAATTTGTGGCACTAGCTCAGTTTTATTACCCGTAGGTAAACTGCTCTGCTCGAGCGGCGTATCAAATTCTTTGCTTAGCTCATAATCGCCATTCACTGCGGTGAGTTTATCACCCGTAAAGTGCAAAATGAGTTCTTTATGCGTAATGCTGGCATCGCGTCCACTCTTGTAGTGATAGACGTAGTACCAAGTATCGTCGGCAAAACTATCGCGTAATACCGGTCGGCCGAGAATGTATTCGGCTTGTTCTTTGGTCATGTCAATGCGCAACTTTTCAACTTGTTGCGGTTCCATGTAGTTACCCTGTGGGATGTCGGGCTTATAAATCAACCAATCGAACACACTACAAGCACTGAGCGAAACAGAGAGCGCCACAGCGCTCAGCAGGGTAAGACTTTGCTTTTTATTGATCATTGTATGCGCTACTTCTGAAAATCTGGCGGCCATAATACCCAAGCATTCCCCCTCATGACAAGGGCAATCGGGCTTTGCTGCCGTCATAGATCGAATTGTGTGACTTTTCGACCCGCGATGTTGGCTTTAGTTCTCAATCTTTAAGGATATTTATTACTGTAAGTCACTTGGCTGCTGTGGGTGTGCTTTTTCAGCCTCTGAACCGTACTGCTTTACTGCTGACAGGATTGGACAAAAGGAAATGGGAGCCAGATTTCTTCTTTAAAGCCAAGCGATTAGTCGGTAAGTCGATAAACCGTTTATGTGGCGTTAACCATAGTAATCTTGCGTAAATCAGATTAAAGTTACCGATATGTTTTTATTATGTTCTTGTGCTGTGGCTTTAGTTATGAGTTCGCAGTGTTTGAAATAAAATATTGGGATAGATGCTTTGGGTTCTTTAGTTTGCGTAGGCACGGGTTTACAGCTGGCCGGACAAATCAGTGTAATGAGCCGCAGTTATATTGAGCACGCCGATGTGGTGTTTTCACTCCTGCCCGATGGTTTTTCGCAGCGTTGGATCCAGACTATTAATCCTAATGTCATCAATTTGCAGCCGTTTTATGCTCAAGATGGCGAAGTGAAAAATCGCCGTGAGACCTATGAGCAGATGGTGAGTGCTATTTTGGACGCCGTTAGAGCAGGAAAAAAAACAGTTTGTGCGCTTTATGGTCACCCAGGTGTGTTTGCTTGCGTGTCTCACTTAGCGATTAAGCAGGCGAGGGCAGAGGGGTTTGCTGCAAAGATGGAGCCTGGGATATCGGCCGAGGCGTGTTTATGGGCAGATTTAGGTATCGACCCCGGTAACTCTGGGCATCAAAGTTTTGAAGCCAGTCAGTTTATGTTCTTTAATCATGCGCCCGATCCGACAACTCATTTGTTGTTATGGCAAATTGCTATTGCTGGCGAACATACCTTAACTCAGTTTCATACTACGAGTGATAGGCTGCAGATTTTGGTTGAACAACTGCATCAATGGTATCCACTGGATCATCAAGTGGTGATCTACGAGGCTGCTAATTTACCCATTCAAGCCCCTAGAATTGAGTATTTGCCGTTGAGTAAGCTGCCCGAGGCAAACTTGTCTCCCATCAGTACGTTACTGATCCCGCCAGCAAAAAAACTCGAATACAACTATGCTATTTTAACCAAATTAGGTATTAGGCCTGAAGATTTAGGCTAATTGCGAGAGTCGTACTTCTGAGTTGAATTCGGAAGTCATCATTAAAATAAGGAAAAAGTATGTCTGCATTATCCGATTTTTTTACTCAGTTAGGCCAAAATGCACAGTTGATGCAAGCGTATCAACAGGACCCTGAGGCCGTAATGCGTGCCCATGGGTTAACTGATGAAGAAATTGCAGCCGTCATGTCGGGAGACATGGAAAAACTGAAAAGCTTGAGTGGGGATGATGATTGTAAAGCCTACTTAGTTATTTCCCATGGTAATGGTGAGTAATTGAAACTCCTGCGCGCTTTTTTGTGGTTATGTTCGGGCATATTTTGTATGCCCTTAATGGCTGCAACTATCAATTTTGATGAGGTATTAGCTGATCTGGAGCAGCTACAACATACCGATATGCAAAGTGCAATCACTAAGCTCCATGAACTTGAAGCTGATTTCGAGCATATGACGCGCTTTCAACAAGGGCGCTTATTGGTATTTAAAGGGACTTCATTTATTTATGCAGGTCAATATCAAGAAGCCCTAGATAATTTAATTCAATCTGAAAATTTAGTTCAAAATAGCGATTATTTATTTTCTGCCTATAGCTATGAGGCAACTGCGTACATCGCCCTACGGAACTTTAAAGACGCTTTTGTTGTAATGAGCAAAAGCCTAGGGCTAATAGATCGAATAGATAATATAGATATCAAACGTGCTGCATATCTACGTTTAGCCAGTTTGTACTCTGCAATGGGTATAAAAGAAGAGGTGGGAACCTACGCGGCTAAGGCAGAATCGCTTGCTGCAGCAGATAATGTAAAAGATATTTGTACTGCAAAGTTGTATTTATCAGTTTATCAATTAGAGCTAGAGGCCTTTACTAAGGCGTTTGATGAATTCCAGTACACACACGATTTTTGTGAGTCTAATGGCTTCCCATTGATTTCGTTTATTGCATTGAAAGGGATGGGTGAGTCTAAGTTAAGGTTGCAAGAATACTCTGCTGCAGTTGCTTTACTTTTGAAAGCATTAAAGGGATATGAGTCTTTTAATTTTCAACTAGAAATTAATAGTGTCCATTCTTTGCTAACCGAAGCGTATTTTGCACTAAAGCAATCTGCTGAGGTGGTCGAGCATGCCAAGTTCGTTACGTCATTACCTAATGATCCTAGTTATACCGAGTTAAAACATACTGTCTTTAAAGTGTTAGCGGGCTTAAATGCTGAGAATAAACAGTTTGAACAAGCCTATGAGTACTCTAAAAAAGAGCAGTATTACAATCAGCTGATGTTTGATGAAGCGAAAATGAAAACGTTAGCGTATCAGGCGGCAAAGTTTAATGCTGATGAACAGTCACGTGAGATTAATTTATTGAATAAGGAACGTGAACTGTATGTCGCTCAGCAAACGGTAAAAGAGCGCGAATACACCAATATGCTGATGTTTGTCACTATTCTAGTAGGCGGACTGTTCTTCCTCGGGATTTTGTTAGCTGTAGGTCAGATGCAGAAACGCAAGTTTATGCGTATGGCGAGAATGGATGCATTAACAGGCATCTTGAATCGCGGTGCAGGGCAAGAGTTAGGGGAAAACCTTTTTGTGCAAGCCACGGCCCGCGGTGGGGATTTCTGTGTCATTTTATTTGATTTGGATTTCTTCAAACGGATCAACGATTCTTTTGGCCATGGAACTGGTGATTGGGCGCTTAAAAAGGTGGTCGATTCCCTTAAATCCCATATCCGAAATGGTGATGTTTTTGCTCGTATCGGCGGTGAGGAGTTTGCGATTTTATTACCCTATGCCGATGAAGAGAAAGGCATGGAAGTGGCGGAGCAGTGCCGAGCCCGTATCGAGGCCATTGATACCCAACATTCAGGACATAAGTTCGTCATTACGGCGAGTTTTGGCGTGAGCGGTTTAATGGCTGATGATCTGAGTTTGGACCCATTATTTCACCGAGCCGACATGGCGCTTTATGCCGCTAAGGCCAATGGCCGCAATGCCGTAGTACGCTATTCTGACATCTTAAAATGTGACAAGCAGGCAACTGATTTACGGCGTCATATCGCATCGCCCTCGGTGTAATGTAAGCCGAGTGAGCATTTAGTCTCATCCTGAGTTGGCAAAAGTCCTTACTGGTTTTTATTCTTCCTTCATTTATTTCTCGTTTTGGGTTTTGCCGCCACTCACTAAAATGCGATAACAGTCTAAGGCGTCTCTGAACGCTCTTTTACTTTGCTTTGTTGCTCCAGTTGATTTCCCCCACGCTTAAGTGTTTTTCGTACCAAAAATTTCTCATTTTTAATGAATTGCCTTGACCTTGTTAATAAATAAATGGGATATCATAGTTGCTAATTTGCCTAGCTGCGGCTGGGCCATTATATGGAACACTGCACATTCCTTTTTCCGTTGGAGCCTTCATGGAACAGTCGAGTTTACTCACGTCGGTGCTGCTATTTTTATTGGCGGCGGTTATTTTTGTTCCTTTGGGTAAACGTTTTGGCGCCGGCCCGATTCTTTCCTACCTAGGTGCAGGGATCATTTTAGGCCCAGGCGGCATGGCCTTAGTTTCTGATCCTGCTGCTGTGTTGCATTTTGCCGAGTTAGGTGTAGTGCTGATGTTGTTTGTGCTGGGACTCGAATTAAATCCAAGTAAATTATGGGAACTTCGCAGTGCTATCTTTGGTTTAGGCAGTGGTCAGTTGTTGTTATCATGGGCTGCGATTGGTGGTTTGGCTTGGGGCTTTGGCTTGTCTGTTGACGCAGCTTTAGTGGTTGGCGCCGCGCTATCTTTATCATCGACAGCCTTTGCTGTGCAGTTAATGAGTGAACATAGGTTGCTCACAACCCCACTCGGGCGTGATGCCTTTGGTGTCTTGTTGATGCAAGATCTTGCCGTTATCCCCATGTTGCTGCTGACGGCATATTTGGCGCCCAATTCGGCGCAGATTGAACATCATGCCGTGCCTTGGTACTGGACGTGTCTAGCCCTAGTAGGGTTTGTGTTAGTGGGCAAATACTTACTGCCAAAACTCCTTAAGTTAGTCGCAAGTAGCGGGGTGCGTGAAGTGCTCACCGCCTTTGCGTTATTGCTAGTGATGGGCAGCGCTGAGTTAATGGAGTGGCTTGGACTCTCTGCGGGTATGGGGGCATTTTTGGCGGGTATTATGCTCGCAAACTCAAGTTATCGACATCAACTTGAAACCGACATCGAACCCTTTAAAGGCTTGTTGCTTGGGCTGTTTTTCATGGCGGTCGGTATGAGTATGGATTTGAAATTATTGATATCAGATCCGTTACTTATCTTAGGTATTTTAATGGCGATGCTGCTGATTAAAACGTTTGTGCTGATGGTGCTGGGCCGCATTCGGCACCACAAATGGCGACCGAGTATTGCATTGGGGTTGATCCTTGCCGAAGGCGGTGAATTTGCCTTTGTGCTGTTATCCCAGGCGCAGTTATCTGGCATTGTCGGCGATAAAATTGCGCAAGTGCTAGTGCTGGCGATTGGTTTGTCTATGGCGGTGACGCCGATATTGTTTACCCTGTTTCGCGCAACTAAGGCCAAGGTGGTGGACACTCGCCTGCCAGATACAATTAATGTCACTGAATCGGAAGTGGTGATTGCCGGCTTTGGCCGAGTAGGCCAGATAACCGGGCGTATTTTGGCCTCCTCTGGGATCCCTTTTGTCGCATTGGATAAGGATGCGAGCCATGTGGATGTGATTCGCAAATATGGCGGTGAGGTCTATTTTGGTGATGCCAGACGCTTAGACATGTTGATGTCGGCGGGGATCGCGCGCTCGCGTTTGTTATTGCTGGCCGTGGACAGTGTTGAGGATTCCATCGAAATCGCCCAGCAAGTGAAAACCCATTTCCCTCATATCCACATAGTCGCGCGGGCAAGGGATCGTAACCATGCTTATCGTTTGATGAGTCTTGGGGTGACAGATGTCTTTCGTGAGACCTTTGGTTCAGCGCTTTCGGCCAGCGAGAAGATCCTCCAAGGTTTAGGTCTATCTCAGGTACAAGCCAACGAGCGGGTAAAAATCTTTGCTGAGCATGATAAGAAACTGGTGATTGCGAGCGCAGCTCATCAAAATGATTTAGCGACGTTAATCAATCTATCGAATAAGGGGAAGGCAGAGTTGGAATCCCTTATGCGCGGTGATAGGGAGAATGTCAGTTAATACGCTGGGTATCATTTGCCATTATCGATTAAGGATTTAGATGTCAAAAGAGAGCATAAATGCTCTCTTTTTTGTTGGAAACATATCCACTTTCGCGCTGCTGTTTAGCGCTTAAAAACTATTTAGCGTTCAAAAACTATAGCTGTATTGCAGTTTGACGTTGCGTTCTTCACCCGGCATACCGCCTAAGAACATCGCTTTACTGTAATAGTCTTTATTGAATAGATTATTGATATTAAGCTGGACTTTCCAAGAATCAGTGCTGTAACTCACCGCCGAGTCGACGACGGTATAGCTAGGCACGTAACCGTCTGGAATACCAAATGAGCTCGAGTGCGTGCTGCGATCATCTACAAATTTAGCACCAAGGCTTAATTCGATTGGGCTTGATAAGCTAAACCAATCGGCGCCATAGGTCACCCAAGCGCTGGCAGTGACATAAGGCACGCCTTTTTGACGGCTATTGTAGGTTAAACTACTTGGATTTTGTTTATCCCTTGCATCTTGGTACATGCCGTTAAGGTTGATACGCCAGCTGTCGTTTAAGTGGGCATTGAGATCGAGTTCAACCCCTTGGGTATCTTCACTTCCGTCGTAAAAATACACGGGTACTTCTGGTCCTGATACACCTATTTTATATTCTTCATTCGTATAGGGCACATTGGTACGCGAGCTCTTAAAGAGCACCAATGATGCGAGCATTTGATCATCAAAGGCTTTAAAGCGCATACCCAGATCATTGCTTACCGATTCTGAATCTTCACGGTCAGTATTTTTGCCGGTCACAGTGCCTAATATACTGTAAGCAGTCCGCCCCTTAGAGTGGTTCAAAAAGAAAGATAAGTCGTCCGTCGGCATATAGGTTAAACCTAGATTATAGGTGATGCCGTTATCCGTAGTGTCCTCTTCCTGCGTCGCAGCAGCTTGACTTGCACTATAGCGTTCATCGACACCTAAGTGTTCATAACTTTGTTTTATCTCGTTAAAGGCAACGCCTACACGCGTGGTGAAGCCATGTCCTAAATATCCCACGTGTTGTAATCCTAGACCCCAAGCACTGACCTTTTTGTCGTAGTTAGCGGTCTTGAGTGGGTCATAGTCCTCAAATTTACCTGTGCCCCAATTAGGATTACGGATGTCATAAATATAAGGCAGGGAGCCTTGATAAGTAATTTCACCTTTCTTGTTTTTAAAGATTTGATCGGCATCGTAGATAGAATATTGCTGGAAGCGAATATTACGGTCTTCATAGTTGGCATTGACCAATAATTCATTGTCTATGTTACCAATTTGGAAGTCATAACGTAGATCGGCAAAGTACTGCCACGAAGTCTCGTCGGCATCGACTTTACGGTATTCCTGACGTCTTGCAGCAAAAGGATAAAGTACGCCATTTTCAACTAAAGGCGATCTAGGCTCTTCGTTAATCACGTCGGTAGGTACGTTTTTAATCTTGATGTTACGCTTCCAATAGACGTAGTTATAGGCGCCAGTTTGGCGGGCGAAACCTGACGTGTAGTCGCGATACTGCAATTGTTGATTGAGGAACAAATTGTCAGTGAAATAGATATTATGGGTCAGTTTAAATCTTAACTCTTCACCCTCATTGTCCTTCGCCATGGGGGAAATCAGCCCTGCATCACCAAACGAATAGGGGGTTAAGCCGTCAGCGCCCGACAACGAGGCCGCTAACTGCTGACGCTGTGCATCGGTGAGTTGTAGACCATTACCATTGGGATCATTGACCAGATCTTGCCACGTGACCTCGCCCGCGCTCTTACCGCCGACAGATTCTGCATTGTAAATCCGAATCGGGTGACCAATTGAATCAACGGCAATAGCATCTTTTATGTAAGCACCTGAAAGCATTAAATCTTGGCTATCACTTAATACCCATTTTAAGGCGCCATAGATTTCGTCTCTGTCTGTACCGATATCGCGATACCCATCACTGCGGCCAGATTTGGCGACTAAACGGTAGGCGACATCATCGCTCAGGCCGCCCGTGCTATCCAGAGCAAGGGAGTAGGTGTCCCATTGGCCCATTTCGGCGCTGAACTTATGCTTTGACTCAAACTGCGGTTTCTTTTCAATCAGATTGATCACGCCGCCAGCACTTCCCATGCCATAGAGTCCAGTCGCTGGGCCTTTTAATACCTCAACGGATTCAACGTTGGTTAAAGAGCGCGTGGGGTTGAAGGTATTTCCTAGGCCTGCACCGCCATACATACCGTCATAGGTGTAATTTGCGCCTAAACCACGGATGACTATGTTGTCACCAATGCCATAGTTATTTCCCGCTTGAGTTACGCCACTGATGTTACGGATCAAGTCCTGCAGATTATCTGTACCTTGGGTTTCGATCAGCTCTTGGTCAACAATCACTACAGCTGCTGGGGTTTCCATAAGAGACATGTCGGATTTAGTCGCCAGCCCTGAATTCTTCACTACTGAGTTCTGTCTGCCATAAACCGTGATGCGCTCAACGTTGGCTTCAGCATTTGCTGATGTCGAGTTGACTTCGGCGTGTGCGGTTTGTGATAAAACAGAAAGGCAGGCGAGTGCAGTTAGCGACAAACGAAATGGTTTCATTAATGGTTCCCCCAAATAAATAGGTCGCGAATAGTAATGATTTGCATTTAAGTTGGCAACAAATGTTTCAGCATTTATTGTCGAAATGTGCAGTGCTGCCAATAAATGCTGCACAAAGCATCTTTTTGAGCAAACCAGTAATGGGTTCTAGCAAGAGAGAAGCGTCATAAAAGGGCTGTTTTACGCTCCATCCCGTTGTAATTTCAAATTTGTTTCATTTTTTTTATAAAAAAGTGATTTATTTTTTGAGTTAACCATCACATCCCACCTTGTTGATCGGGAAACGCAACCCTGTACTTAGTCTGTACTAGACTCTGTTATTTTTTCGTTTACGTAAACGTCAAAATGAAACGATCGTTTAAATTTATGGTGATGGTGGCAGTCGTTATCATTATGATTTATATGGATTTAGCTTGCTTCCCTCTAGGTTAGTTCAAAACATTGGGTATTTTCTACTTAGGTCTAATAGGGTAAAAATGCTGTATTTATATATTTACCATTGGTTATTTAATTACGTAAATAATTACTTTGCGTGGGGGTTGGTAAAGTTGTCTGACAAGTTTCATTTAACTCAAATTACCCAATGTAATTAAAATGTTTAATGTATTTTATATCATGAGGTTATGTTGTTTTTTGTTACTTGGTCAGACCAATTTTAGCATGCTTTTTACTTAGGTTAGTGCCCATTTTTGTCAATCTTGGACTGTTGCAAATACAAACGTTTGTCGGTAAGTTTTAGTTCGAAACAAACATTTGATGGTTTTTTGGTGAGTTTATAAGCAGCTGTGATTGGGGATGCTACTGCTTTATATGTCAGCGTTAAGCCTGTGATAGTGGAGCCTCTTGGGAGGGCATCAAGATGACGGAACACACTTTGAGTGAACAGCAATTGAATTCGACACTGGGTAAAGCTACAGCAAACGCCACGCTTAATATTGTGGGTCGTGACATTCCAGGCCAAGAAGTCATCTTTACCGAAGGGGCTGTCGCCTTACTCGAATCCCTTTGTCGTGAATTTGCCGACGAAGTACCCGCCTTACTCGCTAAACGTAAAGATAGGCAAGCGCGTATCGATAAAGGCTCATTACCCGACTTTCTGCCTGAAACCCGCGCTATTCGTGATGGTGCATGGCAAATTCGCGGTATTCCCGATGACTTGCTTGACCGCCGCGTGGAAATCACAGGTCCCGTTGAACGTAAGATGGTGATTAACGCACTCAACGCCAATGCCAAAGTGTTTATGGCCGATTTCGAAGACTCTTTAGCACCAAGCTGGGAAAAAGTCGTCGAAGGTCAAATCAATCTACGTGATGCCGTGCGTGGTGATATTGAGTACACAGCACCGGACACAGGTAAGCACTACAAATTAGGACCAAATCCGGCGGTGCTTATTTGCCGCGTTCGTGGTCTGCACCTTAAAGAAAAACACGTGCAGTTTAACGGCAAAGCGATTCCTGGCTCACTGTTTGATTTCGCACTGTATTTCTACCACAGCTATCGCCAACTTTTGGCCAAGGGCAGTGGTCCATACTTTTATATTCCTAAGTTAGAAAGTCATGTTGAAGCGCGCTGGTGGGCAAAAGTATTTGCTTTTGTTGAGGAAAGGTTTTGTCTGCAAGCGGGCACGATTAAATGTACTTGCCTGATCGAGACGTTACCGGCCGTGTTCGAAATGGACGAAATCCTCTACGAGCTGCGTTCCAATATCGTCGCGCTGAACTGTGGTCGCTGGGATTACATCTTCAGCTATATCAAAACATTAAAGCGTCATAGCGACCGTGTTTTACCGGATCGCCAAGCCGTCACTATGGATACGCCTTTCTTAAGTGCTTATTCAAGACTCTTGATTAAGACCTGCCACAAACGCGGTGCGTTAGCGATGGGCGGCATGGCGGCCTTTATTCCAGCTAAAGATCCGGTTCAGAACGAAGCGGTATTGCAACGAGTCCGTCGAGATAAAGAGCTCGAGGCGCGTAACGGCCACGATGGCACTTGGGTGGCACACCCTGGTCTTGCCGATACCGCTATGGGTATTTTCAACGAATACATAGGTCAAGATCACTGTAATCAATTACATATTACCCGTGATGTAGATGCGCCAATCCTGGCTAGCGAACTGCTTAAAACCTGCGACGGTGAGCGCACTGAACAAGGGATGCGTCTGAATATTCGAATCGCACTGCAGTATTTAGAGGCGTGGATCAGCGGCAACGGTTGCGTACCCATTTACGGCTTAATGGAAGATGCGGCTACGGCTGAGATTTCTAGAGCCTCAATTTGGCAATGGATCCAACACGGTAAGTCGCTGTCAAACGGCAAACTCGTGACCAAGCAACTCTTTAAAGACATGTTGGTTGAAGAGCTGTCGAACGTGAAAAAAGAAGTGGGTAGCGACAGATTCACCCATGGCAAATTCACCCAAGCGGCGGTATTGCTCGAAGACATTACCACCTCCGACGAGCTGGTCGATTTCTTAACCTTACCCGGTTACGAAATGCTGACTGCCTAGGATGAACCCATTTGCTTGAACCGTTTTATATCAATCAGATTTAGCTGTGGCGGGGCTACCGCCAACCAAACAATTTAGCAGAGTGAAACTGGGGGGCAGTTTCATGATAGCTACAACATCAAAGAGAAAGGAGCGACACTATGACTAAGGCAACGACTCAGACTTCACGTCAAGAGCAGATTGATGCAATCAAGAGAGATTGGGCAGAAAACCCACGTTGGAAAAACGTGCGTCGTCCTTACACCGCGGAAGAAGTGGTTGCACTTCGCGGTTCAATCGTGCCTGAGAATACTATCGCTAAGCGTGGTGCGGCTAAGTTATGGGAACTGGTTAACGGCGGCGCTAAAAAAGGCTACGTGAATTCGCTCGGTGCGTTAACGGGCGGTCAAGCGGTACAACAGGCGAAAGCGGGTATCGAAGCGATTTACCTTTCTGGTTGGCAAGTGGCTGCCGATGCTAACTTAGCCGGCACTATGTACCCAGATCAATCTTTATACCCAGCGAACTCAGTGCCGGCTGTGGTATCACGTATCAATAACTCTTTCCGTCGTGCTGACCAAATTCAGTGGGGCAATGGCGTTAATCCAGAAGATGAAAAATTTGTTGATTACTTCCTGCCAATCATTGCTGACGCAGAAGCGGGTTTTGGCGGCGTATTAAATGCCTTCGAACTGATGAAGTCGATGATCGACGCGGGCGCTGCCGGCGTTCACTTTGAAGATCAGTTAGCTTCAGTGAAAAAATGTGGTCACATGGGCGGCAAAGTATTAGTGCCAACCCAAGAAGCGGTTCAAAAACTGGTTGCTGCACGTTTAGCGGCGGACGTGAGCGGTGTCGATACACTGGTTATCGCCCGTACCGATGCTAACGCGGCCGATTTGTTAACTTCAGATTGCGACCCATACGACCGTGATTTCGTGACCGGCGAGCGTACCAATGAGGGTTTCTACCGTGTGAAAGCCGGTCTTGACCAAGCGATTTCTCGCGGTCTTGCCTATGCCCCGTATGCGGATTTGATTTGGTGTGAAACCGCCAAACCAGATTTAGAAGAAGCGCGTATTTTTGCTGAAGCGATTCATGCCCAATACCCAGATCAACTGCTTGCTTATAACTGCTCGCCTTCATTCAATTGGAAGAAAAATCTGGACGACGCCACTATCGCGCGCTTCCAACAAGCCTTGTCAGACATGGGCTACAAGTACCAGTTCATCACGTTAGCCGGCATTCATAACATGTGGTACAACATGTTCGACCTCGCTTACGACTATGCGCGTGGCGAAGGCATGAAGCATTATGTTGAAAAAGTTCAAGAAGTTGAGTTTGCAGCAGCGAAGAAAGGTTACACCTTCGTCGCGCATCAACAGGAAGTGGGCACAGGTTATTTCGACCAAGTGACTACGGTTATTCAAGGTGGCCATTCATCAGTGACCGCACTGACTGGTTCTACCGAAGAAGAGCAGTTTTAAGCAGTAAGCAGCGCTTAGGATGATCCATTGTGATTGTGGATCACTCCTTAGCACGCCTTATGCTGATGTATGTGGTAAGGCGTGGTTAAAAACTCGAAATAGAGGGCAAGGGCGGACTGTGATGAGTTACCTCCCTTGCAGCTTAAATCTCGAGTCGAGTATGAAAGAGTGTTACCCGTAAGCCTGTGTTTAGCTGCTCTGCAGCTGTTATCCCCCGTGCAGTTCGCCTACATGTGTTGTGCGGGTTTTTAAGTCAAATCTTGTGACTTAACTTCCTACCCAGTGAGTTTTTGCTTGCCTTAGCTTGGCGACTCTATGAGTCGCTATTTTTTTGCTTATTGGTTCACGATTGCGCTGATTAATATGGTGCAACTCTGATCCAACTCTGATACGACTTGGTGCAATAATCGGATTATTTTACAGCAGCTTATTGCTATCTCATTGTTATTTAATGGCTATCAATTGTGGCCTGAAAAATGCTCTGAATACAGTGGGAAGTTATAGCGTATTAAAGCTGATTGTTGGCATTCACATTGA
Source organism: Shewanella vaxholmensis (assembly GCF_031932135.1). Lineage (NCBI taxonomy): Bacteria > Pseudomonadati > Pseudomonadota > Gammaproteobacteria > Alteromonadales > Shewanellaceae > Shewanella > Shewanella vaxholmensis. Next base: position 278,771 of record NZ_JAUOEV010000001.1, on the reverse strand, counting down.
GGTCACCGCCATGAAATATTACAGTCGCCGTTTAGTTAAACCTGAACATTTAAATCCAGCAAATACGCTGTTTGGCGGTCAGTTGCTCAGTTGGATAGACGAGGAGGCCGCTATTTTTGCTGCCTGCCAGATGAAGAGCACCAGCCATGTGACTAAGCTGATTTCTGAAATTAACTTTATGACGCCAGCGCACCAAGGTGATGTAATTGAGTTTGGTCTGGAGCTGGTGAGCCTCGGCCACAGTTCTATTACCGTAAGCTGCCAAGTGCGCAATAAGATGACGCAGGCGCCAGTGGTGAGCATAGATAAGATGGTGTTTGTGCATGTGAATGCCCAAGGATTGCCTGTGCCCCACGGTATTCGGGCGAATGCGGCTTAGCGGGCGCGGAGCTTGAAATGCGTGATGCTTAAAGTAGGTTATTTAAAATGTATAAGACACTTAAAACAGACAGTGACGCCTAGGCGTCACTGTAATTAGTCTTTGGTTAAATCTTCTTTTACCGACTTGACGGCATCTCGCGAGGCATGACCTATGGCTTTGGTGGTGTCTCGAGTCGCGTGGCCTATCTCAGTGGTGACATCTTTAGTGGTTGTGCCGATAGCACGGCCTGCGTCCTTTAAATCCGCACAGGCGGATGTAGCGAGTAATAAAGGAATAATAATGAGCGTCGCTTTATTCATTGTGATGCTAATCCTCAATTTAAGTTCGTAACTCAATTTACTGAGCTCTGCCATTTTTACAGTGCCAAATAACATTCGGGACAATATAACAGATCTTGAGCTGAATCACGCTATGGCACCATTATCTGCCGAGTTGTTGTCGTAATGTCTTTAGGCAAGTTTGAGCAAGAGGTGTGAAACGGATAGTGCGAAATGACGTCGGAGTTTAAATTTTATTAATTCAGCAAATAAAAACGCCAGTGGCGTTTTGCGCACTGGCGTCTAAGGTCGCTAAATAATACTGCAAAGATTATTCGAGTTTGGCTAAGCGTTGTTGATAGTCTTCAATCAGGTGCTGCATGATTTCTTCCGGTGCAGCATCGTCACAGCAATCATCTAAAAAGATTTTAAAGGTGACTAGGGCATGGCCGTCATTTTTGAGTCTGTCACTCTGCATCGAGAAGTAAGCATCTTCATTTTCGGCTTTACGAACCACGAACTTATTTGTTTCGAAGGACTTATCCCCAGAAAGCTCGTGCCACTTAGTGATGCGATTTAACGCGATTTCACAGGACTGGTTCATTTCAATATGATTTAACCAAGTAACGGGATGTTCAGGATCTTTGTAATGTGGACATCTAACTGTGTAGTTATATACATGGGTGATTGCAGTCATAGCGTACCTACCTGTTCGAGGATATTGTTGCCATCATAGGCATCGTTTTTGAATTCGGTCAATCATTAATTAAGTCTATTTAGCCTTGATGTTTTTTGACGGAGAAGGATAGTTACTGCATGAAAATTAACCATTTACTTAATCTGTCATGTCTCTATTTAGCATGAGTTTTATGCCAATAACTTTGTGCTAGATCTCAGTTTTGGGTGAAGTTTCGCTTTTGCTGAATTACTGATTAATAAAGCAACAACTTGGCCGTCAGTAAGTCTTATTGAGTGTAAGTGATAAAAAGAGTGAACCGCGGAGTAAGTAGGTTAATTAAGCTTTAGTGGGTGTAATACGATTAAGTACCAGCTTAAGTTGTCGCAGAGGAAACGCAGAAGGCAGAATGGACAGAGGCCCATTCGTTAGAACGGGCCTCTCAGCTGGCTTCATCTTTTGCAGGGAAAAAGCGAACTGGGGCCATCTTATCGGATCTGTAACAGTCTGTAACCCACAGAGATCACGTTTTTTATATCATTTTGCTATGAATATTTGAGGTTCAGATCCTTTCTTCTTGAATATGCAGATTTGTGAGTGTTTTGTCAGTGCAAAGGTGCATAGACACTGAGTTTTATGTTGGTTTTTGTTGCTCAATTTTTAAGATAGTAACTTACCTCACCATCTTGTCGATACCGGTATAAAAAAGGCCCCAATAGTGCAGCGATAATCTGCGCACTATTGGAGCCCAAAACGCATTCATTGGAGGATGAAGTCGTGTTTACGCACTAGCAGGACAATCAGTCGTTATCCAGCAAGTTAGCGCACGATTGCTGTGCGATAACTTGCGATTGATAAAGTATGGCGATTACAGCGCGCAACTACAGCGCATTAGTGAAGATCTGACAGATCTCCGCATGGGTCGCTTGTTTTGGATTGGTGAATCCACAGGCATCTTTTAACGCGTTATCCGCAAGTGTTGGAATATCTTCCGCTTTTACGCCTAACAAGGTCAGGTTTTCTGGGATCTTAACCGCAACAGACAGCTTTTTGATTGCCGCTATCGCCGCACTGGCACCTTGCTCATCGGTCATGTTGGACACATCCACACCCATAGCCTTAGCAATGTCTTTTAAGCGAGCAGGGACGACCTGGGCATTGTATTCCTGTACATGGGGCAGCAGCAGGGCGTTACACACACCGTGGGGCAGATCGTAGAAACCGCCTAATTGGTGCGCCATCGCATGCACATAACCTAAGCTGGCATTGTTAAACGCCATACCCGCTAAGAACTGAGCGTAGGCCATTTGTTCACGGGCGTTGATATCTTGACCGTTTTCAACCGCGTTGACTAAGTTAGCCTGAATCAATTCTATGGCCTTGATCGCACAGGCGTCGGTGATCGGATTGGCTGCAATAGACACATAGGCTTCAACCGCGTGAGTGAGTGCATCCATACCGGTTGCGGCCGTGAGGCTCGCAGGCTTTTTCAACATGAGCTCAGGGTCATTGACCGACAGCAAAGGCGTAGTGTGCTTATCGACAATCGCCATTTTAATGTGGCGGGCTTCGTCGGTAATGATACAGAAGCGCGTCATTTCACTGGCAGTACCTGCCGTCGTATTAATAGCCACTAACGGCAATTGTGGTTTTGCGGATTGATCTAACCCTTCGTAATCCTTAATGCTGCCGCCATTGGTGGCAACAAGGGCGATACCTTTGGCGCAATCATGGGGTGAGCCGCCACCGAGTGAAATCACAAAGTCACACTTGTTGGCTTTTAACAGGGCTAAACCGGCTTCGACGTTCGTCACGGTTGGGTTAGGTTGTACGCCATCATAGATGGTGGAGGTAATGCCATTTTGACCAAGTTTTTCGGCCACTTCACCGACTAAGCCAATTTTGACTAAGGGTTTGTCTGTCACTATGAGTGCGTGCTTAAAGCCTAAGGTTTTGATGTCACCGATAGCGTCATCCACAGCGCCTTGGCCTAATACGTTGACAGAAGGAATAAAAAATTTAGCAGCCATAAAATCCACCTATTAATTTGCAAAGATAAATTTGTTTTCGTTTCTGGTGTTCAAGCTACCAATTTGGAGGTAGTGAAAGTGTGAGCTTGATCGAGTTCAGCGCTTATCTGGGGCCAATTTCCCACTAAAGTTGGAACCCGGTAACTAAACTTCGGACTTTTATGACGGGTATCAGTGTCGGCGTACGGTATGGTTTTTCTGGGGGGGAGCGCCGTGATGGCGCATCATTTTTGTGTGTTTTTTACTGGTCTTGTTATCTCACTTTTCATCCCACTTTTTAGCTAACATTTGACGGCTCAATTGTTAAATCTAACAGAGGTTAAACCTCATTAATACTCTCATCTGTAGCATTAACTCCAGTTAATTAGTTTGATGTCTAATATTAATTTTTGCGTACTGCTGTGGTTGTTGTAGGGCCGCAAGTCAAAGAAATCTATACATTTATCTTGTTTTTACACATTAATTCTTTTTTGCATAACTAACTTGTGAGCTTTGTCACTGTGCTATTTTAGGTTGATAGTTACATCACTAATCATTATCATGATTGTTAATTGAACGTTCAATTAACGTCGTTCAGAGTATTGAGAGAGTGGTTATTCCTTGAGTATTTATGCCTAAAGCCGCAATGAAATTGATACGCAGACAGCAGCTTATCGATGCGACATTAGCATCGGTTGCCTTGCATGGATTGCAGCACACGACCATCAACAGCATTAGTCAGTTGGCGGGGATGTCGTCGGGGATCATCAGTCATTATTTCAGTGGTAAGCAGGGCTTGATCCAAGCGACGCTACGCCACTTGCTCGAGCAGTTAAAGCAGGCGTTGCTCAATCGAATCCAAGGACAAGTGTTGGCGCCAACAGAGCGCTTAATGATGATAGTTGAAGCGAATTTTACCGAGTTACAGCGCTCACGAAATGTCACTCACACTTGGCTGAGTTTTTGGGCACAGGCCGTCCACGATCCCCAGTTAGCCCGTTTGCAGAATATTAATAGTCGCCGCTTATACAGCAACTTACATTTTTCCTTTCGGCACGTGTTGCCCAAAGAGTTTGCCCTGATGGCTGCTGAGCAAACGGCGGCGATGATCGATGGATTTTGGTTACGCAGTGCCTTAAGTGAAACCCCTGAACAGGATTTTGTTCAGGCCGAAAAATTATGCAAAACCTTTATTCACAATGTGATAAAGCAGCATGGAGTCAATACATGTCAGTAGAAGTACAGTACAACTTTATTGCGGGTCAGTTGCTCGCTAACGATAGCGGCGAAACCTTCGACGTCGTCAATCCTGCCACTGGGCAATTGGCGTATCGAGTGCAAGTGGCCGATGACAAAATTCAGCAAGCGGCCATCGAGAGTGCCAAAAAAGGCTTTGCGATTTGGTCTGCCATGAGTGCCACTGAACGCAGTCGTATTCTGTTAAACGCGGTCGCATTATTGCGCGCTCGTAATGATGAACTCGCGGCAATCGAAGTGTGCGACACAGGTAAACCTTGGCAAGAAGCCTCAGTGGTTGATGTGGTCACAGGCGCAGATGCCATCGAGTTTTTCGCCCATATTGCCCCAGGGCTTGAAGGCGCGCAGCAGCAAGTCGGTGGGGATTTTTATTACACCCGCCGTGAGCCTTTAGGCATTTGTGCTGGCATTGGCGCCTGGAATTACCCATTACAAATCGCCTGTTGGAAGGCCGCTCCTGCATTAGCCAGCGGCAATGTGATGATTTTTAAACCTTCGGAAGAAACGCCGCTTGGCGCACTGAAATTAGCGCAACTCTTAAGTGAGGCGGGTTTGCCCGATGGCGTATTTAACGTCGTAATGGGCGATGGCAAGGTTGGCGCTTGGTTAACGGGACATCCGGATATTGCCAAAGTGTCTTTCACTGGTGAAGTCGGTACTGGCAAGAAAGTCATGGCCGCGGCGGCAAGTTCATTAAAAGACGTCACTATGGAACTCGGCGGTAAATCACCGCTTATCGTGTTTGACGATGCCAATATCGACAATGCGGTTTCAGGTGCCATGCTCGGTAACTTCTACACCCAAGGTGAAGTCTGCACCAATGGGACGCGAGTGTTTGTTCATGAATCGGTTTATTCACGCTTTATCGAAAAACTGCTTGCCCGTACTCAAGCCAATATTGTGGTGGGCGATCCTATGGCGCCAGAGACTAACTTTGGCGCCTTGATCTCCAAAGACCACCAGCAAAAAGTGCTCGATTATATTCAGCAAGGTATCGATGACGGCGCAACTTTGCTCACTGGTGGCACAGCGTTAACGCCAGATAATGCACCCAATGGTTACTTTGTCGCCCCAACCATTTTTACCGATTGCACCGACGAGATGCGTATCTGCCAAGAGGAAATCTTTGGCCCTGTGATGTCGGTACTCACCTTTAAAGATGAAGCCGAAGTGATTGCTCGGGCAAACAATACCGGCATGGGCTTAGCTGCTGGGGTGTTCACCCAAGATATCAGCCGTGCCCATCGGGTTATTCATCAGTTACAAGCGGGGATTTGCTGGATTAATGCCTATGGCGCATCGCCAGCTGAAATGCCCGTGGGTGGATATAAGTTGTCGGGTATTGGCCGTGAAAACGGCAGCGAGACACTCAAGCATTACACCCAAGTTAAAGCCGTTTACGTGGGTCTGCAGCCCTTAGAAAGCCCATTTTAAGGAGGCATTTTGACTCAGTCATTAGAGCAAAAATATTATAATTACATCATAGTTGGCGCAGGCTCAGCGGGTTGCGTGCTCGCTAATCGTCTGTCAAAGGATCCTAAAAACGAAGTGCTGTTAATCGAGACAGGTGGCAGCGATAAGAGCATCTTTATTCAGATGCCGACGGCGTTATCGATTCCGATGAACAGCCCTAAATATGCTTGGCAGTTTGAGACGCAGCCTGAGCCGCATTTAGATAATCGCAAGATGCATTGTCCTCGGGGCAAAGTGCTTGGCGGTTCATCGTCGATCAACGGCATGGTGTATGTCCGTGGTCATGCCAGGGACTTTGATGAGTGGCAGGCGCAAGGGGCGACCAACTGGGATTACAGCCATTGCTTGCCGTATTTTAAAAAGGCAGAAACCTGGGCCTTTGGTGGCGATGAGTATCGCGGCGAGTCTGGGCCGTTAGGCGTGAATAACGGCAACCAGATGCAAAATCCCTTATACCAAGCCTTTGTGGATGCGGGCATCGCGGCGGGGTATTTATCGACCGCCGATTATAATGCAGCGCAGCAAGAAGGTTTTGGCCCTATGCACATGACGGTCAAAAAAGGCGTGCGTTGGTCTACCGCTAATGCCTATTTACGCCCGGCGATGGCCAGACGTAACCTTACCGTGTTGACCCACACTTTAGTGCATAAAGTGTTATTGGAAGGGCAAGCGGCCGTTGGCGTTCGCATTGAGCACAAAGGCAAAGTTGAAGATATTCGTTGTAATAAAGAAGTGGTTTTAGCTGCTGGTTCAATAGGTTCGCCGCATTTGCTGCAATTATCAGGCATTGGCGATCCCCAAGTATTGGCCGATGCAGGGGTCGAGTTACAACATGAGCTGCCCGGTGTTGGTCAGAATTTACAGGATCATTTAGAGTTTTATTTCCAATTCAAATGCCTTAAACCGATTTCACTCAATGGCAAGTTAGATCCTTTCAGCAAGTTCTTAATCGGTGCGCGGTGGATCTTAGATAAGTCTGGCCTAGGGGCCACGAATCACTTTGAATCCTGTGGTTTTATTCGCTCAAAAGCGGGTCTCGAGTGGCCAGATTTGCAGTACCACTTTTTACCTGCGGCCATGCGTTACGATGGTAGAGAAGCCTTTGCGGGTCATGGTTTTCAGGTACATGTAGGCCATAACAAGCCTAAAAGCCGTGGTGCCGTGACCTTAGTGTCGGCAGATCCTAAAGCGCCACCTAAGATCCAGTTCAATTATTTACAGCATCCCGATGATATTGAAGGCTTTAGAGCCTGTGTGCGTTTGACCCGTGAGATCATCAATCAAGCGCCATTCGATGAGTATCGCGGCGAGGAAATTCAACCCGGCACACAAGTGCAAACCGATGAGCAAATCGATGCCTTTGTGCGTCAATCGGTTGAGAGTGCTTATCATCCTTCTTGTTCATGCAAGATGGGCACAGATGCGATGGCGGTGGTGGATCCTGAAACCCGCGTGCACGGCTTGCAGAATTTACGGGTAGTGGATTCTTCTATTTTCCCGACTATCCCAAACGGCAATTTGAACGCTCCGACCATCATGTTGGCTGAGCGCGCCGCGGATATGATTTTAGAGGCTGAGATGTTAGCGCCGGCGGATTCCGCCGTTGTGGTTGCCGACGCTTGGCAAACCACACAAAGAAGCACTGCGACAAGTTAACGGCGCAAGTTAACGCCATAAGTGCACAACATGCCTGCTCGGTCCGTCTTATCGATGGACTGGCGGCTTCAATTTTGAAGTGACTCATTAATTGATGACTCAAAACTCATTAATTGATTACTGAAAATAAGGGTCATGATTCATTTTATCTAAAGGGTCGGTCAGCCCGCAGTGAGTGTGCAACTGATCACTTTCACGACTGAACATCTATCAGGGTTTAACTATCGCAGAGCGCTTTTTAAGTAGCGATATTTAAGGCTTGAGGGCAGAGCGCTGCCTTTAAAAATGATTCAGTTTTTTATTATTAAATAAAAACATGGAGTTAAATTTATGGATTCATATCCTCATGCCTACTTATATCCGGTATCGACTGGGACGGAGTGCATCCTATGACCTGGTTATTATCCGCAGGGATACTGTTCGCTTTTGCCGCGATTGCGTTTGTGATTTATCGCTGGGGTAACATTCGCTGTATCGGTGTGACGCCTGTGCGTACGTTTACCTTTATCGCTATTCTGTTCACCTCTGGGCTTGATGTCGGCTTGATCATGTTTCCGCTGACCGAGTTTGCCGGTTATGCCAATGTGGCGGCAAGTCCCGAGTACGGCTTTACCAATCCGCTGGCGATTGAGTTTGGCTTTTGGGCCTTCTTGATTTGGGGTTTCTACTTTCTAACCTGTTTCTATTTTTGTGTGATTGAACCTAGGGTGAAGTTCTTCGACATTCCTTTGGTCAAGTTCATCAATAATATCGTGATTATTGGTACCTGTGCCTTTACCGCCTATTTATTACTCAGCAATTTGCCCTGGTACTTACCCGAATTAGGTGATGGCGAAACCATAGTCGGTAGCTTTTATTTAATCGTATTTATGGTGATCGCCGCGGCGGTGTATTCCAGCACTAGCATACGTTATGTGCGTATTTTGAGCTTAGCCAGCACTTGGTTATTTTTAGGCTTGATTGCCATGATGTGGGCCAGTGCATTTTTATCGGCTGACTCGAGTGTGGGCGAGTTCTTTACGACCTTTGCCATGCTGGGTGACTACTTCGGCAATATTCAACATTTTGTGTTACCCATCAACGACTACCATGAGTTTTATCTATTCTGGTGGTTTGCGTGGAGCATTATGATCGGTCAATTTACCTCACGCTTTGTCGGCGGCATGAAAACCTACCAAGTGCTGTTGGCCATGATGGTGTTTCCGTCTATCCCCATCGCGATTTGGTTCACTGTACTTTATTACTACAGCGCCAATGGCTTAGATACCTCGGGCTTCTATAATCTGGCGATGGTGATTGTGGGAATTACCTTTGTAATCAATTCACTCGACTCACTGGTGCGCCTGTATACAGATAATCTTAATTTGACCATTGAGCGGTTAGGCAAGCTTAAATATGTCAGCTTTAACTTAGTCTTGCTCTGCAGTCTGACATTACTCTTTCAATTAGACTTTCTTCAAATTCAATGGGTTGGTGCAATCGCACTGGGCCTGATCTTTAGCTGTTTTGGTTACATCATGATGACGCAATTGCAAACTGTTCGTGCCATTGAGCGCTCGCCAAAAGAGAACAAAATCGACTTTACTAAAATTGAGCTAGCCAACTAATGGAAAAATTGATAATGAAATCAAAATGTTTTTATCTTGTCGCTGGTGGATTGTTATTGATGTCGACTGCGGCGAATGCCGGATTATCGGCCACTGTGACGGCGACGTCGGATTACACTTTTAATGGTGTCAGCCAAACTGACAGTGGCCCAGCACTGCAAGGCAGTCTGGATTACGGTTTTGATTCGGGCTGGTATGTGGGTGGTTTTACGTCGAACGTCGACTTTGGGGGAAACGACAGCACTTGGTTGGAGCTCGATGCCTATGCGGGTAAGTTTTATCAGCTCAATGAGCAACTGAGTTTCGATGTCGGACTTGCTTATTACACTTACCACGGCGAGTCGTTTTCCGATGAGTACAACTATCCTGAGCTGTATAGCAAGTTAGGATATGATAGTTCACTGGGTCACTCTGAGGCTAAGTTGACCTATACATGGGATTACTTTGGTTTGGGTGGTGAGCATTACACTATGTTGCTTGGCCATACTGTTAGTGTCGCTGAAGGACATGATATTCGCTTTAGTGTCGATCGCTCGACATCACTTGATGAGGATAAATGGTCATGGGATGGTGGCAAATCTTTTAATCATTTCCGTATCGCCTATCTGACCAGTTGGAGTGGCTTTGATTTCAGTCTTGCCGCTGAAGATACAAGCATGAACTTAGATACCAGTGATGAGCGTCTAGTGTTGTCGGTATCGCGCCAATTCATGTTGTAATCTAAGGGACTTTTACCATAAAAGTGCCTCCTCTTGGTGAGTTCAGTCGCGCTTTCTGGTAAGGTGCACTGGACAACTGGGACGGGACATTATGGAAAAGTACGAACAACTGCTCATTTCGCTGCGTCGAGTGATACGCGCTATCGACATTCATTCTCGCCAGCTAAACAAACACTCAGGTTTAACTGGGCCGCAATTGATGGTGATGCAGAAAATCGCCCAATTGGATGCGCCATTGGCGAAAACTGTGGCGGAAGAGATCACGCTGAGCCCTGCGACAGTGACGACCATTATCGATCGACTCGAGGGCCGTGGTTTAGTGATCCGTCTGCGCAGTGAGACTGATAAACGTAAGGTGCATTTATACCTTAGCGATGCGGGCCGAGCACTGTTACAGGACTCACCTAAACCGTTACAGGATCATTTTATTAAGCGTTATCAGAATCTTGAAGAATGGGAGCAGAGTCAATTGCTCTCTGCCGTTGAGCGTATCGCGACTATGATGGACGCCGATAAAATTGATGCGGCGCCTATGCTCTTGGTCGGGAAGATCCAAGGCGACGAGTAATCGTTTAGATCATGGTTTAAATGATTAGACGTTAATATCGATTCGTTTTTAAAATGAAAAAGCACTGAATCTTCAGTGCTTTTTTGCTTTTAACTCGATGTCGTTTGGCAGTGCATCTTTTACATGCTTAAGCAGCTGGACAGCTGGTTTGAGCCACAGAGTTAATCAGAATTTCTTGTACTGGCGTGTTGGCGAAACCACCGCTACTTTTTGTTGGTACTATGCTGATCTGATCCGCCACATCCATGCCGTCAACCACTTTGCCAAACACGGCATAGCCATAATTACTCGCAGACGCATCCAAATGTGGATTATCTAACACATTGATAAAGAACTGTGATGTTGCAGAATTAGGGTCATCCGTGCGAGCCATGGAGATAGTGCCACGTTTGTTGCTAATACCGACTGCGGCTTCATTCTTGATGGGCGCATCGCCTGGTTTGCTTTTGAGCCCTGTGGTAAAACCGCCGCCTTGGATCATAAAGTTATTAACGGTTCTATGGAATAAGGTGCCGTTATAGAAAGACTTATCAACATACTGCTTAAAGTTTTTACCTGTGATGGGCATGTTCGTTAAGTCAATGGCGAGTGTGATATCGCCTTTTGTGGTTTTCATTAAATAACACACATCCGCAGCTAAGGCTGGCGGAGTGGGATCGGGCGTCGGTGGCGTCGGCGTTAGATCACCATCTGTACTTCCTTCACAACCGGTTAAGGCTATGCAGCCGACAAACAGTAATCCTGATAACTTCTTCATTTCATATCCTTATTCTCAATCATCATTGGGGAGTTTCTGCTTTAGCGTTCCATCGAGCGAGCCTCTGGCGGATAAGCGAGGGCATATCAGGCTCCATGAATGTAATGTTGTTATTATGTTTCTACGCTGTAGCGAGATGAGATGTTGACAGAGGAGAGATAGGCTGTTCAAGTTATAAAGTGCAATTGATACAAAGTGTTGCACCGAACTCACTAGTCGATATGTTTTGGGTCTTATTCATTGGGTTTTAGTTCGAATGCTATGACATATAAATGTCTTACGCCTGTCATGTTATTTCTATGCCTTAGTTCCCTGAACAGTGCTTGTCTTTTGTAACTGCCTCTCGTGACTGCCTTTCATCAATACCTTGAGAAGCATGTTTGCCCTCTTGCTGAACGCATGCCCCAAGTTGGTGCGTTCCATGTTTATTATTTCGATTGTCACTGCGCGCGAACTTAACTGAGTGCTTCTAGTAAGTTACTGATTTTTTGAAAAAGTTTTTTGTTATTTCTCTGAAATATTTATGTCATCTTCTTGTTACTTTTGGTTGGCATGGTTACTGTATATCTAAAGCTATGGATGAGCGGTCGCGGGGGCGACAAAATATGGGGCTGGAAAAGTTGCTGTATTTGCGGGGGGTTGGAGCAGAATTTACTGATTGTTTTGGCCAAGAGATCCATATTTCCGAGGTAGACAGGCAAGGTATCTTGACCTGTATGTTACAGGAAAAAAACACTGTGGCAGGGACTGCCATTGATGCTTCTGCTACAGAGGCGTTATCGAGTGATGCTGGGCTGACTAACGTCGATGCGGTATTGACCGAAGCGCTGATCGCCTCACAAATTGACTTGCTGGATGCCCGTCCTTGGACTCAGGTGTTACCCGAATTCCATTGGTGTTTCGTGGATGAACCTTGGATAAGCCTTTGTTTACCTGAAACCTATACTTCAGATCTGAGTGTGGCGATTGAATGCGAACAGGGTGAGTCTATAGTATTTGATGTGCCGTTCTCGGCGCTTAAGTCGATTGGCGATTACCGTATTGAACAAACCCTTTATCTCCATTATCGCCTCGAGCTTACGCAACTGGGATTAGCACGCCTCGATTTAGCTGAGGCCAAGACCCAAGCTTCCCCTGAACATTCAATGCCCGCTGAGACCGAGGCGGTGAATTTAGCGTCTTATTTCCTGAGCAGCCAAGAGTTCACTAACAACCCAGCCTTAATCAAAAACCAAGACTCATTTGCGCATGCAGCTGACAAAAATGCGAGTGATTTCTCTGTGTTAGGTTTGGGCTTTCATCGTATAGCTTTAAGCTTAAAACATGCTCTAGAGACCAGTGCACCAGCGCCAAGCTCAGCGCTACAGAGCAGTGTGACGGCTGAGGCTGATACCAGCACCTTGTTTTCTGGCACCTTAATGGTGGCACCTCGGGCCGCTTATCAAGGCGTACTCACGGCTGTCGCCCAAGGTAAGCGCCATAAACCTTGGGGGATCAGCGTTCAACTCTACAGTTTACGCAGCGAGAGCCAATGGGGCATTGGTGACTTTGGCGATTTAGAACAACTGATTGCGCTGGTGGCGGCGCAGGGCGCGGATTTCATTCAACTCAATCCCTTGCATGCCCTCGACATTGCGGCGCCAGAGCATCCGAGTCCCTATAGTCCGTGCGATCGCCGCAGACTCAATCCTCTTTATATTCAATTACAAAGCGTTCCTGAATACCAAGCACTTACCACTGAATTTTCAAGCGCTACTTGGATAGAGGCCATCGCCTTACTGAATCGTGACAATTGGCTCGATTATCCTAAGGTGAGTGAGCTCAAATACCGTGCCTTTGAGCAGTTATATCGCGTTTTTTGTGAAACCCATTTAGCAAACGACACGCCCAGAGCGCAAAGATTCCATGAGTTTGTGCGTGAGCAGGGCACTGCGCTGCAAGAGTTTGCTCAAGCGGAATACTTACGTAGCCCAAAAGCGTTTGTACAAGAGGAAGGTTTCTATCTTTACCTGCAATTTGTGGCCGAAAACCAGTTACACCTTTGCCAGCTAAAAGCGAAAGAAGTGGGCATGGGGTTGGGATTAATCCGTGATTTGGCCGTTGGCGCAGCGCTGCAGGGCAGTGAAGTACAGGCCAATGCCGAGCAGTTTTGTTTGCATGCCAGTATCGGCGCACCGCCCGATCCCTTTGCGCCCCAAGGGCAAAATTGGGGCTTAACGCCCCTCGATCCGGTGAAGTTAAAACAACATAATTTCAGTCATTTTATCGCCTTGATCCGCGCCAATATGGAAAGCTGTGGCGCCTTGCGTATCGATCACGTGATGGGCTTACTGCGCCTCTGGTGGTGGCCACTGGATAAACAACTCGGCCACGGTGCCTATGTGTATTATCCCGTTGAAACCATGCTCGCTATCGTTTGCCTTGAGAGTCAACGCGCCCGCTGTGTGGTGATTGGTGAAGACTTAGGGCTAGTGCCACCGGACATTATTCATCGTCTCTACACTTCTGGCATTTACTCCAACGAATTGTTCTATTTCTGCAAAGACCATCAAGGCTTTAAATCACCGGATCAATACAAGTCCCAGAGCCTGATGATGCTGGCGAACCACGATGTGCCGACTTTAGTCGCTTGGTGGTGTGGCAGCGATTTGCACCTGCGTCGACAGTTATCCCTGTTTGAAACTGACGACCAATTGGGCGAGGCACTGGCTGGGCGTGAACATGAAAAGCAGCAACTGATTTCATTGTTAGTCGCTCAAGATCTGTTAGCCGAGGTGACGATAGCCGAACTCGATATTCAAACCTTGCTCACGGCTTGGATGACCCTAGGGGCTCGCGGAAATAGTGCGCTGTACAGCGTGCAACTGTGTGATTTATTAGCCGATCGCCATGCGGTGAACATTCCCGGCACTTGGCTCGAATATCCTAACTGGCAGCGGCGCTTACCTTTGAGTTTAACGCAAGTGTCGGCTTCGCCAGAGATATTGCAGCGATTACAAAATATCGCTGCGGCGAGACAGCTACCGAGTTAATGCTGCTGATCCAGTGCCACATTATGCCATCCCTAAAGGTTCGATAATTAGGAGGTGTTATGCGGATAAAGAGTGCCAATTTGCAAGTTTAATTGACTGATAAACGGAAGAAAAATGATGACTCAAGCCAATGCCTATTTTTACGATGGCGCCGACGTCGCCCTACTTAATGGTCAATACACTGATGTTTTTTCGCTCTTGGGTATGCACAGTGCCAACGAGGGTAAGGCATTAATTGTTCGTTGTTTTTTACGCAATGCCCTCAGTGTGGATGTGATCAGCATTAAAGATGGCCGCAAAGTAGCGAGTCTGGACAAAGTCAACGAGCAGGGATTGTTCGCCGGTACGCTGGGGCGACGCGTCAAACCGTTTCTCTATTTGCTACGGGTAGAATATCCCCTGTGTCAGTTAGATATAGTCGACCCTTATCAGTTTGATTCACTGCTCAATAGTGACGATATTTACCTGTTTGGTGAAGGCAGCTCCGAGCGCGCCTATGAGTTTTTAGGCGCCAACTGGCGTCAGACCCAAGGCGTTGAAGGTGTGCATTTTTGTGTGTGGGCACCCAATGCCAAACGGGTCTCTGTGGTGGGGGATTTCAACCATTGGGACGATACTCGCCATGTAATGCGCCAACATCTTGCCAATGGTTTGTGGGAGCTATTTCTGCCTAATGTGGTTGAAGGCGCCCACTATAAGTTTGATTTGGTTTATCAAAATGGTGAGCGTCATACCAAGTCTGACCCCATGGCGACTCAAATGGAATGCGCGCCCCATAATGCTTCTATCGTGCCCCCAAAAGCCCATCACAGTTGGAATGATACCGCTTGGATGAGTAAGCGAGCGGCGACAGCTTGGCATAAAGCGCCCATGTCGGCCTACGAAGTGCACTTAGGTTCGTGGCGTCGTAAGGGAGAGCAAGGCGAGCAATATCTTGATTATAACGACTTGATTGAACAGCTTATTCCCTATGTGAAGGAGCAAGGCTTTACCCACATTGAACTGATGCCGATCAGCGAGTTTCCCTTTGATGGTTCGTGGGGATATCAGCCCGTGGGTCTCTATGCACCGACCCACAGATTTGGCGATGCCAATGGGTTAAAAGCCTTTGTGGATGCCTGTCATCAGGCGGGAATTGGTATCATCCTCGATTGGGTGTCGGCGCATTTTCCTAAGGATCCCCACGGCTTAGTGCGTTTCGATGGCACTTGTTTGTATGAGCATGAGGATCCTCGCAAGGGCACACATCCCGATTGGGATACCTTGATTTATAACTATGATCGCGGTGAAGTGCGCAGTTTCTTGTTGAGTAATGCCTGTTACTGGCTGCGGGAGTTCCACTTTGATGGCCTGCGTCTCGATGCCGTGTCTTCTATGTTGTATCTCGATTACAGCCGCGAGCCGGGCCAATGGCTGCCTAATGCCTATGGTGGACGGGAGAATCTCGAAGCCATCAGTTTCTTACAAATTTTGAATCAACGCCTATACCAAGCTTTCCCCGGCATTTGCATGATCGCCGAAGAGTCCACCGCCTTTGCGGGAGTGACTAAACCAACGGATCAGCAAGGTCTCGGCTTTGGCTTTAAATGGAACATGGGCTGGATGAATGACAGCTTAAGCTACTTAGGCCGAGATCCGCTTTACCGCCAATTCCACCATCATCAATTGACCTTCAGTTTGATGTACGCCTATACCGAGCAATTTATGTTGTCCGTGAGTCACGATGAAGTGGTCCACGGCAAGGGCTCGTTGCTGCATAAAATACCCGGAGATGATTGGCAGAAATTTGCAACTCTGCGTGCCTATTATGGTTTTATGTGGGGGCATCCCGGTAAGAAATTACTCTTTATGGGCTGCGAGTTTGGTCAGCGAAATGAGTGGAACCATAACCAGAGTTTAGATTGGCACTTATTGGCCTATGAACCGCACCAAGGTGTGCAACGTTGGCTTAAAGATCTCAATCACTTATATCAAGCTATGCCTGCTTTATCAGTTCAGGATTACGAGGGGGGAGGATTCAGTTGGCTAGATTGTGAAAATAGCCGCGATAGCATCTTTACCTTTGTGCGTTACGGGTTAGCGGGTGATGCGCCGTTAGTGTTT
Organism: Shewanella vaxholmensis; assembly: GCF_031932135.1. Lineage (NCBI taxonomy): Bacteria > Pseudomonadati > Pseudomonadota > Gammaproteobacteria > Alteromonadales > Shewanellaceae > Shewanella > Shewanella vaxholmensis. The sequence continues at coordinate 262,275 of NZ_JAUOEV010000001.1, read as the reverse complement.
GTCATCAACATGACGCCCCAATTGCACACTGGGTTCCGTATTGGTTTGCCCTTGGCGGGGGATTACCGCGAATACCTGAATAGCGATAGCCAGATTTATGGTGGCAGTAACCAAGGTAATGCGGGCACTGTCGTTGCTGAGTCGCTGCCGTGGGAGGGCATGGAGCAGAGCGCGCTGATCACTGTGCCGCCCTTGGGTTGCCTAGTGATAGGGCCTGCAACTGGATTGGCTGAGGCGAACTAGTATGCAAAAGCCCACGGCTGATGATATCAAGCTCAACCCTGACGCTAAACATAACCCCTCTCAAAATGAGAAATGGGCCTTGGGCGCAGGTGAGCCTTTTCCGCTCGGTGCGAGTGTCGAGGGTGATGGCGTCAACTTTGCGTTATTTTCAGCTAACGCGACAGCGGTCGAGTTATGCCTATTTGACGACAATGGCGAGCGAGAAATCGCGCGGATTGCGTTAACTGAGCAAACCCAGCAAATCTGGCATGTGTTTGTGCATGGGCTCAAGGCGGGGCAACTCTACGGCTATCGCGTTTATGGCTCCTATGAGCCTCAGCTTGGCCACAGATTTAACCCCAATAAGTTATTGCTCGACCCCTATGCGCGCCAGCTGGTCGGTGAATATAGCGACCATGAGTCTAACTATGGTTACGAGCTGAATCACAAGGATGAAGACTTATCTTTCAGTAAGTTAGATAACGCTTCCCATGTACCCAAATGTAAGGTCGTGGACATTCGTCCATTAATCGACATCGCCGCTAAGCAGTCGATTCAGCCCGTAGCGACGAGGTTTCAGCCCAAACCCCTAGAGCGCAGCATTATTTATGAGATGCACGTTAAAGGCTTTACGGCGGCGCATCCTGAGATTGAACCTAATAAACGCGCCACCTTTGCGGGTTTAGCGACTCAGCCTGCTATCGATTATTTGGCTGAACTTGGGGTGACGTGCGTCGAGTTACTCCCTGTACAGGCCTTTTTCACTGAGCCGTTTTTGCTCGAGAAAAAGCTTACCAATTATTGGGGCTACAACAGTATCGGTTTTTTTGCCCCTGAGCCGAGTTATCTGTCGTCCGACGATATTGGTGAGTTTCGGGCTATGGTGGATGCACTCCACGGTGCGGGTATCGAAGTGATCCTCGATGTGGTCTATAACCACAGCGCCGAGGGCAGTCGACTTGGGCCAACCTTTAGTTTTCGTGGCATAGATAATCTCAGTTATTACCGTCTGCATCCGAATGATAAGCGTTTTTATATTAATGATACGGGTTGCGGAAACACCTTAAATATCAATCATCCACGCATGTTACAGCTCGTACTAGATTCGCTGCGTTATTGGGTAGAAATCATGGGCGTCGATGGGTTTCGCTTCGACTTGGCGGCTTGCTTAGGTCGCGAGGCCTATGGTTTTGATCCCGGCTCAGGTTTCTTCGATGCGCTGTTGCAAGACCCTGTTTTATGCCGAGTGAAATTAATTGCTGAGCCTTGGGATATCGGCCCCGGTGGTTATCAATTGGGCAATTTCCCCGTGGCCTTTAGCGAGTGGAACGACAGATATAGAGACACTATGCGCCGCTTTTGGCGCGGCGATCACAGCATGTTGCCCGAATTTGCTCGGCGTTTTCACGGCTCGGGGGATTTTTTTGAGCACAGTGGCCGTCCACCTGCGACCAGTCTTAATTTTTTAACCAGCCACGACGGTTTTACCCTCAAAGATCTAGTGAGTTATACCCAGCGCCACAATTTGGCGAATGGGGAAGATAATCGCGACGGTCACCAAGAGAACTTCAGCCATCATTATGGGATTGAAGGGGAAACCGAAGATAGCGCAATTCTGGCACTTCGCAGTCGTCAACAGCGTAACTTATTGACGACACTATTTTTATCCCAAGGTGTGCCTATGTTGTTGAGCGGCGATGAAACGGGCCGCACCCAGCAAGGCAACAATAATGCCTATTGCCAAGACAATGAACTGAACTGGTTCGATTGGTCGGCAAAGGGCATGGACACTGAGCTGTTAGCCTTTACTCAGCAGCTTATTGCCCTGCGGAAACGTTTCCCGTTGTTATGCGCTAAACGCTTCATTCATGAACAGTTATTGGCCGAATCCTTAGCCGATACCGGTGCTCGCTTAGATTGGTTTAGTCGTCAAGGTGAGCAAATGACCAAGAGCCTGTGGACTGAATCTATGTGCCGCAGTTTATCTGTAGTGCTTTCTGGTGACTTAGAAGGCCAAGGTAAGCAGCAAGCTCTACTGCTGATGGTCAATGCCGACGATAACCCTTTGGCATTTACGCCGCCGACCTTTGAGCACTTGAGTCCGTGGCAATGCCTGATCCATACCCAAACTGAGCCGCTGGATGCTCAGATCTCTACGACGCGATACTTGCTGCAAGATCGCAGTCTCATGCTTTTTCATGCTGATTTGATTTTCAAGAAATGAAGGAATTAACTATGAGTGACGAAAGCGAACTGAGCCCAAATACCAGCGAAAAAACCGTACCATCCGCGCCAAAAGCGGCAAGTAAGAAGGCGCCAGCTAAGCGTCAGGCCAAGCCTAAAGCCGCTGAACCCTGTGAGCCCTGCGATTCCTTGCCCGCTTCCTTTGAGCGCCATTTACGTTATGGACTCAGCCGTGGCGAAGGTGTGAGCTGCGAATTATTTCAAGCGCTGGCTTACAGCGTGAAAGAGCAGATGCTAGACAATTGGCGTCAAACCCGCATGGATGACAGCCATTTTAAGCACAAGCAAGTGGCGTATTTATCCCTTGAGTTCTTGATGGGCAGGGCGCTGGGCAACGCCCTGCTGAGTTTAGATTTACAACAAGATAGCCGTGATGCCTTGAGCAACTATGCGGTATCGCTAGAAGAGTTAGAAGAAGCTGAACATGATGCAGGTTTAGGTAACGGCGGCTTAGGCCGATTGGCGGCGTGTTTTCTCGATAGCTGCGCCAGCATGGACTTATCAGTGACAGGCTATGGCATACGTTACGAATATGGCATGTTCGCCCAGAAGATAGTCGACGGTTATCAGGTTGAACGCCCTGACCGTTGGCTGCGCGAAGGCAATCCGTGGGAAGTTCGTGTGCCCACCCACAACGTAATAGTGCCATTTTTTGGTCACACTGAATCCTATGTTGATAAACAGGGCCGCAGGCACATTATTTGGGTAGAAACCCAAGATGTGCTCGCCGTCGCCTATGACATGCCAGTTCCTGGTTATCGCAATGGGCGAGTCAATACCCTGAGATTGTGGAAGGCCGAAGCGACCGATGACTTTGATTTAGCTGAGTTTAATCAAGGCGACTACACAGAAGCCGTGGCCCGTAAAAACTTGGCCGAGCAGATCACTATGGTGCTCTATCCCAATGATGCCAGCGAGAACGGCAAAGAGCTGCGATTACGTCAGCAATACTTTTTATCTTCCGCCAGTTTGCAGGATTTACTCAAACGTTGGGTGAGTCGCCATGGCCATGATTTCACCCAGTTTGCCGCTAAAAATGTGATGCAGCTGAACGACACTCACCCCAGCATTGCCGTACCTGAGTTGATGCGGTTATTGATCGACGAATACGGTTTAGAATGGGATAGTGCGTGGGCGATTACCAGCCAGACCATGGCGTACACTAACCATACCCTATTGCCAGAAGCACTAGAGCGTTGGCCCGTGCGCATGATGGCGCAGATGCTGCCGCGTATTTTAGAAATCATTTATGAAATCAATGCCCGCTACTTAGATTTAGTCGCCCACCATTGGCCGGGGGATGCTAGCAAACTGGCGAGTATGTCGATTATTCAAGATGGCCCCCATCCCCACGTGCGCATGGCCTATCTGGCGATTGTGGCGAGTTTTTCGGTCAACGGCGTCGCGGGTTTACACACGCAACTGCTTAAATCTGGGTTGTTTAAGGATTTCTATGAGTTGTGGCCGCACAAGTTTAATAATCGCACCAATGGCGTGACGCCAAGGCGTTGGCTTGCACATTGTAACCCTGCTTTAGCTAAGTTATTGACGGCTCATTTAGGTAAAGAATGGGTGACAGATTTAAGCCAGTTAACGGCGCTCAATGCCCTCACACAAGACACGGCATTTATCCAAAAATGGCGTGATGTGAAGCAAGCCAACAAGGCTTTGCTGGCGAAGATGATTGCTAAAGAATGTGGCGTCGAGTTCGATCCATCTATGTTGTTTGATGTGCAAGTGAAGCGTATTCACGAATATAAACGTCAGCTGCTCAATATCTTACATGTGGTTCATCTCTATCATCAGATCCAACAAGGCCACACCGAAAACATGGTGCCACGTTGCGTGTTGATCGGCGGTAAAGCGGCGCCCGGTTACTTTATGGCTAAGTTGATCATCAAGCTCGCCAGCAATGTCGCCCATATGGTCAATTCCGATCCTTTAGTCACGCCTTACCTACGTTTTGCTTTCTTACCCAATTACAACGTCAGCGCCATGGAAAAAATCTGCCCGGGAACGGATTTGTCCGAGCAAATTTCGACCGCGGGTAAAGAAGCATCGGGCACGGGCAATATGAAGTTCATGATGAACGGTGCACTGACGATTGGCACTATGGATGGCGCCAATATCGAGATGTTAGAGGAAGTGGGTTCAGAGAACTTCTTCCTGTTTGGACTCAATGCGGAGCAGGTCGCTGAGGTACGTAACCACTATCATCCACGCAGCATTATTGACGATTCACCGGCGTTATCTGAGGTGATGAAGTTACTCAAAAGTGGTCATTTCAATCTGCTAGAACCGGGGATTTTCGATCCGATTATTGCCGCCATCGAAAGCAGCGACGATCAATGGATGACGGCCGCCGACTTTGACAGTTACCGAGTCGTGCAAGAAGCCGTGGCGCGGGCCTATAAAGATCCGCAGGTGTGGACGCAAATGAGTATTCGCAATACCGCCGCCAGCGGGCGTTTTTCGAGTGATGTGACGATCGCGGGTTATCGCGATGAAATTTGGAAACTGTAAGGGCTGGGCTCTGGGTAATAAGCCTTGTTATAGCGGTTGAGTATAAGCGTTAAGTGTTTGAAAGGAATGCAGCAATCAATGGAAGGAATGGGGAATGCAAGTGAGAAATACTCAGGGGAATACGGCCGTTTCTGCCGTATCGAGAAGCCATTTATGGGCAATCAGTTTGCCGATTTCGGAGTAAGAGCCTATGTCTAATGTTCGTTATATCAGTAATTTAACTCGTGAAACCTATGCGTTGATTTTAGCTGGTGGGCGCGGGTCTCGCTTGCATGAACTCACGGATTGGCGTGCTAAACCGGCGCTGTATTTCGGTGGTAAGTTTCGTATTATCGATTTTCCGCTGTCTAACTGCATCAACTCAGGTATTCGCCGCGTGGGTGTGGTCACTCAGTACAAGTCGCATTCCTTGATCCGCCATGTAATGCGCGGTTGGGGCCATTTTAAGAAAGAGTTAGGCGAGTCGGTGGAGATTTTACCCGCCTCACAACGCTATTCGGAAAACTGGTATCAAGGCACGGCCGATGCGGTATTCCAAAACATCGACATCATTCGCCATGAGTTACCTAAGTATGTGATGGTGCTGTCGGGCGATCACGTGTATCGCATGGATTATGCGGGGTTATTAGCCGCACATGCGGAGTCGGGTGCAGACATGACAGTCTCATGCCTTGAAGTGCCGATTGCCGAAGCGGCGGGTTCGTTTGGGGTGATGGAAGTCGACGAAGAGATGCGCATTTTAGGCTTTGAAGAAAAGCCGCTGCAGCCTAAGCATTCTCCGGGTAATCCTGAAATGTGTTTAGCATCTATGGGAAACTATGTGTTTAACACAGAGTTTTTGTTTGACCAACTCAAGAAAGATGCCCTAAACGAAAGCTCAGATCGCGATTTTGGTAAGGATATTATTCCTGCGATCATCGAAAAACATAATGTGTTCGCCTATCCCTTTAAGAGCGCTTTCCCGAACGAGCAAGCCTATTGGCGAGACGTGGGGACACTAGACTCTTTCTGGCAAGCGAATATGGAGCTGTTATCGCCCACGCCAGCACTGAATTTGTACGATGCCAAATGGCCAATTTGGACTTTCCAAGAACAATTGCCACCGGCTAAATTTGTGTTTGATGACGATGACAGACGCGGTATGGCGCTGGACTCGATTGTCTCAGGCGGTTGTATTATTTCGGGTGCGACTGTGCGCCGTAGCGTATTGTTTAACGAAGTGCGCGTGTGTTCTTATTCGTTGGTTGAAGATTCAGTCGTGCTACCCGATGTGGTCGTGCTGCGCCATTGCAAAATCAAGAATGCGATACTCGACCGTGGCTGCATTATTCCCGAAGGCATGGTAATAGGCTATAACCATGATCACGACAGAGCTAAAGGCTTTAGGGTGTCGGAAAAAGGCGTCACTTTAGTGACCCGTGACATGCTAGGTTTACCAGTGGGTTATGAATAGCGGTTGCAATTCATCTTTTTAGTCGCCAAGCATAATGAGCACAAACGGCTTAGGAACGGGCTTAAGCACAAGCTTTAAGTACGGGCATTAAGTTAAGTGTTTAGATTAAGCCCTTAGATTAAGCGCTTAGGTACAGTCAGCTTATTAATAAGCCGCTGAAATGAAGTAGCGGGAGTATCCAATTAATTGAAACAACGCATTTTAATGGTCGCGGCTGAAAACGGTGCCCTTGCGGGCGCCAAGGTTGGCGGTATGGCGGATGTGATCCGTGATTTACCCGACGCTTTGGCGGGTGTGGATTTGTGCGTCGATGTGATTATGCCAAGCTATGGCTTTTTGACTGCGGTCGCGAATCAACCCCAAGATCTGGGTGAGTTAACTGTGGCCTTTGGCGGTCGATTAGAGCGGGTGCACGTGTTTTCCATGCCCCATCCTCAAGTGCCAGAGGCGATGATTTATCTGCTCGAACATGCATTATGGCAATCCGTTCCTGGGCAAATTTACAGCCAAGGCAGCGCCGAGCGTCCTTTTGCTGACGATGCAACTAAGTTTGCTTTCCTTTGCGCGAGCGTCGCCACGGCATTAGTTACAGGCCGAGTGCCTATGCCCGCTGTGCTGCATTTACATGACTGGCATGCGGGCTGCTTAGCCATGCTAAGGGCGTTTGTGCCTGAGTTCAGTGTCCTCAAAGAAATTGAGTGTGTGTTCTCCATCCACAATCTTGCGCTGCAGGGGATACGTCCGTTAAGCCAAGACTCGTCCTCGTTTGCGGCTTGGTTTCCCGAGTTATTTGCGTTTTTAACGCAGGGGCAAAAACAGCTGATCACCGATCCGCGTTATCCCCACTGCGTTAACCCAATGCGCATGGGGATAGTGCTGAGCGATAAAGTGCATTTAGTCTCACCCAGTTACGCCAAAGAAGTGTTACAGCCCTCCAAACCTGAGGCGGGATTCTTTGGGGGCGAAGGGCTAGAACATGACTTACAGCTCAAGGCTAATGACGGCAAAGTGGTGGGGATTTTAAATGGCTGTGTCTATTCGTCAGTATCGGATTTACCCGCTAAGCCACCTGCGCGTATTCAAGTACCCGAGTTCAAGCAATTGCTGAGTGCGGTTGAAACTGCGTTAGTGCAATGGCAGGGACATCAAGCGCAAGTGAGCGGCGTGGACATGATTGCCTTTGCGCGCACGCAAGCCCATTGGCGTCAAGCTATGGCGGAGCAAGTACCGAGTCTGTTACTCACTTCGGTGGGCCGTTTGACCGACCAAAAAGTCTTACTGCTGCGCCATCAATTATCCACGGGCTTATCTGTGCTTGAGACCTTACTTAAAGCGTTGAAGCAGATAAAACCGACGGCGCTACTGATTTTACTCGGCAGTGGCGACGCATCGATTGCTAAATCCTTCCAAGTGTTAGGGGCTAAATACGATAACCTATTATTTTTGCAAGGATACAACGAGGCCTTATCCGAGGCGCTGTATCAGCATGGCGATCTCTTCTTGATGCCAAGCTCCTTTGAGCCCTGTGGCATCAGCCAAATGCTCGCGATGCGCGCCGGACAGCCTTGCTTAGTGCATGGTGTGGGCGGATTGAAGGATACCGTTGAGGATGGCGTGACTGGTTTTGCTTTTAACGGCAATAGCTTAGACGAGCAAGCCGAAGCGTTTTTGCAAAGGTTGATGCAAGCCATTGCTTGTTTCGAGGGGGAAACATGGCCAAAGGTGCGTGCGGCGGCCATGGCACAGCGTTTTGACTGGCATTCCATTGCTGAACAATATCGTCAACAACTCTATTGCAAAGTGTGATGCAGCATATACAAAGTGTGATGTGGTAAAAGGAATTAGCGCATGATTTCTAAGTGATTCTGCTACACTAGTGAGGGGAATGTTAAAATTGTATCAAGCCCCCTCATTTATTGGAGTCGCTCTCTGAGTCATGGATAAAGGTATTCTCTTTCCGTTAGTGCAAAATGCGGCTTTGCTGCTGGCGTTGGTATTTTTGTACGACGTGATCCCTAAAAAGCATCAGCGGCAGTATTTCTTGCTGTGGCGTATCATTATTGGGATGCTCATCGGTGGTATTGGTATCACAATCATGAGCACGCCTTGGATATACCAACCGGGCGTTTTCTTCGATACTCGCTCGGTTATCCTCTGTATTTCAGGCCTCTTTTTCGGTGGTTTGCCGACCTTTATTGCTGTCGTGATGACGGCGCTATATCGCATCAGTATTGGTGGCGCGGGAATGTGGATTGGTGTCGGCGTGATAGTGTCTTCCGGGTTAATCGGGGTGATTTGGCGTCAATATCGTAAATCCTATTTAGCGAACATTTCAGGTGGAGAAATCTTTCTCTTCGCCTATGCAGTCCATATCGTGATGTTGTTGTGGTTCGTATTTTTACCTAATGGCATAGGAATGCCCTTACTCGAACAAGTCACCCTACCTGTGCTCACCATTTTCCCCATTGCGACTTGGCTACTGAGCCGCCTGTTGTCACGGCGTTTTGAGTTAGAACGTGATGAACAAATTCGTCTACAGGACGATTTTCTATTTCGCAGCCAATTCAACGCGGGCAACATTGGTATTGCGATAACGGGGATTGACCAAAAGTGGATAAAGGTGAATCCACGTTTATGCCAAATGCTCAAATATTCAGAGGCTGAATTGCTGCGGATGACGTGGGCGCAAATCACCCATCCCGATGATTTAGAAAGCGATGCGCAGCAGTTTGAGCTTATGTTACAAGGCGATATCGATAATTACGAGATGGATAAGCGTTTTATCGTTAAAGACGGCAGCGTGGTTTACACCCATATGACAGTCGCCTGCAAACGGGGTGGCAATAACGCCGTGTTGCTTGTTATTGCTGGATATTTAGATATTACTGCCCAAGCCTTTGCCGACCAAGAGGTACTTGCTAGTCGTGAGCAACTCGAACTGGTGCTGAGCAGTAGCGATCTTGGGGTATGGGATTGGGATATTCGTAATGATCGTATCGAACGTAACGCCCGCAGCGCCGATATTCTCGGCTGCGATGTGGATATGCTCAACGCCAACAGTCGCCAATGGATGGACGCGATTGTCGCCGAAGATAGGCCTAAAGTGTTGCACTCGATTGAGGCCCATATTCGCGGCGAAACGGCGCAACATAAGATGGAATATCGCCTAAATACACTCAATCGCAAAGTGCGCTGGATTTTAGACACAGGTAAAGTGGTGAGCCGCGACGCCAACGATAATGCCCTACGGATGTGCGGAACCTATACCGATATTACCGACGCAAAACTTATCGAAGAGTCGTTGAAATTGTCGGCGCTGGTTTACGATAACAGCTCTGAAGCTATGAGTGTGCTCGATGAAAAGGGCGTGATCATTACCGTCAACGCCGCCTTTAGCGTGATGACCGGCTATCGTGAATTTGAAGTACGGGATCAACATATTCGGCTGCTTTATTGCGACCTCAATGGCCGTGATTTTTACACCAAAATGAACAATGAGATCCGTGAAAAGGGCCAATGGCAAGGGGAGATGTGGCAGCGGCGTAAAAACGGCGAGGAATATGTCATCTGGTTAACCATCAATACCATCAATGACAAAGAAGGCCATCCCTATCGACGGGTCGCGCTGTTTTCTGACATTACCGACAAGAAGCAAAATGAGCATCTGATCTGGAAGCAAGCTAACTACGATACGCTGACGGGCTTGCCCAATAGGCGCATGTTGTTGGAGTATTTAAGCAGCGAAGTGAAGAACGCCGACCGCAATCGTAATCACTTTGCCTTATTGTTCTTAGACTTAGATTTCTTTAAAGAAGTGAATGACACCTTAGGCCATGCCATGGGCGATTTACTATTGATAGAAACTGCCAGCCGCTTAAAATCCTGCGTGCGTGATGCCGACGTCGTAGCGCGCCTTGGCGGTGATGAATTTACTGTAGTGTTAAGTTCGATGGACGATCATAAGGGCATTGAGCGCGTTGCCGAGAATATTCTGCGGCGAATTGCTGAGCCCTATGTGCTGGGGGAAGAAACGGCTTATATCAGCGCCAGTATTGGAATAACTTTGTATCCTGATGATTCGACCAGTATTGAAGGACTGCTTAAGCATGCGGATCAGGCGATGTATGCGGCGAAAGATCAAGGGCGCAATCGTTTCAACTATTTCACCCCGTCGATGCAGGAATACGCCAAATACCGCATGCGCTTGATCCAAGATTTGCGTCAAGCGGTCGCCAATAAAGAATTTGAACTGCATTATCAGCCAATTGTTGCCTTAGCGACGGGGGAAGTGACTAAGGCCGAGGCCTTGATCCGCTGGCACCATGCTGAGCGTGGCGCTGTGTCACCCGCCGAGTTTATTCCGGTGGCGGAAGACACTGGGCTGATTGTTGAAATTGGTAATTGGGTGTTTGAGCAAGCCGCGCGTCAAAGTGCGGCATGGCGCCATGAGTTAGGGGTTGAAATCCAAATCAGCGTTAACAAATCCCCAATCCAATTTCGCGATGAAGGCACACTGCTCAATGATTGGTTGAAGTTGTTGCAAGATCTCAATATCACGGGCGCGGGCGTGTGCGTTGAAATTACCGAGGGCTTGCTATTGGACGCCAGTATGGGCGTGACCGAAAAACTACTGGCCTACCGTGATGCGGGCGTGCAAGTGTCGCTGGACGATTTTGGTACTGGCTACTCGTCACTCGCCTATCTGAAAAAGTTTGATATCGATTATCTTAAAATTGATCAATCTTTTACCCGCCATATTGATACCGATTCAAACGATCAAATTCTCTGTGAGGCGATAATCGTGATGGCCCACAAGTTGGGGATGAAGGTGATTGCCGAAGGTGTCGAAACCGAGGCGCAGCGCCAAGTGTTGTTGGCGGCTGGTTGTGACTATGGCCAAGGTTACTTGTTCTCAAGACCTGTGCCTGCCGCTGAATTTACCCAAAAATACCTGCAGGATCCGCCGTTAGTCTCCCGTGTCTGAGGGGATATTCACTGAGACATGATAATTGCCTATAAAAACGCCGCGGATTTTGCTAGACTCCGCGGCCCCGCGTTGGGGCATTGAGTATCACCTCGCATCAAAGTTTTACTACTTAGCTAAAGAGTCCCTATGAAATTTGAAACACTCGGTTTATCTTCTCCTATTTTGAATGCGATAACTGAGTGTGGCTATCAGCAACTCACTCAAGTGCAAGAGAAAGTGATCCCGCTTGCCTTTGAAGGCAAAGACATTATGGCCTGCGCCCAAACGGGTACAGGTAAGACGGCTTCCTTTGCTCTGCCTGTACTTGAAAAGCTGGCGGCTGAGTCTTTAACAAGCGACAGCAATGATAAACCGATTTTACGCGCGTTGGTGATGACTCCCACCCGCGAACTCGCGATCCAAGTCTGCGAAAATATCCAAAAATACAGCCAGTTCCTGCCGCTGAAAACCTTAGCGGTTTACGGCGGCGCCAACATGAATCCCCAGCGTAAAGGGGTAGAGCAGGGCGTTGATATTTTGGTGGCAACCCCAGGTCGTTTATTCGATATTATTGGCCAATTCCAGTTAGATTTATCGAGCGTCACGACCTTAGTGATCGACGAAGCCGACCGCATGCTAGACATGGGCTTTGTGCGCGATATTGAAAAAGTGAAACGCTTAATTGCGCCGCAGCATCAAACCATGTTGTTTTCAGCCACATATAGCGATGCAGTCAAACAACTCGCCGAGAAAATGCTGAATGAACCTCAGTGGGTGAATGTTGCTGACACGACTACCGCATCCACAGTAGTGCAGGAAGTGTATCGCGTTGATAAACGTCGCAAAGCCGAGCTGTTGTCAGAACTCGTTGGCCGCAACAATTGGCGCCAAGTACTGGTTTTTGCCAGCACGAAAGAAAGCGCCGAGCATTTATTGCAAGAATTAAAGCTCGATGGCATAGCCGCAGGCGTGTTCCATGGCGATAAAACTCAAGGCGCCCGTAATCGGGTGTTAGAAGAGTTTAAAGCCAGTAAATTACGGGTGCTGGTGGCAACCGATGTGGCTGCACGTGGGTTAGACATTCATGCCTTGCCTATGGTGATCAACCTTGAATTGCCTTTCCTTGCCGAAGATTATATCCATCGCATTGGCCGTACAGGCCGTGCTGGATTAACCGGTCGCGCGATTTCGTTCGTGTCACCTTCTGACGATGAAATGCTTGCTGAAATTGAAGCCTTGATTGAGCAAAAACTGCCTGTATCGGTACAACCGGGTTATGAAGAAGGCACGCCTTTACCTGCCCGCTACCGTGATGCGCCTGCCGCACCGATTAAGCCGATTGGAAAGTGGAGCCATAAGGCGCCGCAGGATCGTACTATTGGTCAGTCTCGTCAGGGTAAGTACGCTAAAGGTAAAGCGCAGGACAGCAAAGCAGGTGCCGATAAATCCTCTAGCCGTGCTAAGCCTGCGTCAGGCTCAGGTAAGCCGTTTAATGCAACTAAACCTAAGTCGAATTTGGTGAGCAATAAGTCAGGTTTTGGCTCTCGCACCAATAAGTCAAAATAAGTAAAATAAGCTAAGTAAAAATAAGCCAAGTCAAAATAAGTTAAGTCAAAATAATTTAAACCAGAATAAGCTAAGCCCAACAATCAAGGCTAATAAGCGCCAAGAGCCTGTCAGCCTTGCTGTTTAACGTTTGCTTAGTTGGTTAAATAGCCCCACCATTCTAAAAGCGCATCCTCACCGATGCGCTTTTTGTTGAGCTTCAAAGCCAATACTTCTACACTCGAGCGCCAAGCTTTCTATTCGATCGAGTTTCCTTATGATTATCAAAGCGATTCCCACCAATATCATCACAGGTTTTTTAGGCGTAGGTAAAACCTCTTTGATTAAACAATTGCTGGCGACTAAACCCGCGGATGAGATTTGGGCTGTGCTGGTCAATGAGTTTGGTGAGGTCGGCATTGATGCGGGGTTACTGAACTCCTCCGATAACGGCATACAAATTCGTGAGGTTGCGGGTGGCTGTATGTGCTGCGCCGCGGGCGTGCCGACGCAAGTGGCGATCAATCAGTTGATTGCGAAAGCAAAACCTGATCGCTTATTGATTGAACCGACTGGGCTTGGGCATCCTAATGAAATCATTAAAGTATTGAGTGCACCCCATTATCAGAATGTGATTTCACTGCGCAGTACTTTATGTTTGGTGGACGCGCGTAAAATCCACGATCCTCGCTATCGCGAACATGCAAACTTCATCCAACAGCTGCAAGTGGCCGATGTGATTATCGCGACTAAGTCGGATTTATATGACGCTGAAAATACTAAGTTACTCTATGAGTTACAGACCTATTTAAGTCATATCGAGCGCACTGATATTCCTGTTGTGAGCCACACTAACCAGCAACCTTTACCTAGCGCGCTGCTGGATTATTTAAACCAACCAAGGCGCGTGTCACTCAATATAAATGGGCATGCTAGCGTGGGCTTAAAGCTGGGCAGCCTACCGACGACAGCGCCAAGCCTGTTCCGCACGGGTGGTTCGCGTTTGAGTGAGCTAAGCCTTTTTGCCGAAGGCGCAATCGAAGTCGCTCTCGAATTCGATGCACGTGGCATAGTACGCAAGCAGAATCAAGGCGAAGGCTGTTTTAGCTGCGGCTGGGTGTTTGAACCAAGACAAGAGTTTGATTTCGATAAATTAATGGCGTTAATTCAGCGTTACACTCAGTCATCAGACGTCGGGCAAGTCTTGCTGAGGTTAAAGGCTGTAATGATCACCTCTGAGGGGATCGCTGGATTTAACTGGATTGATCATGAGTTTACTGTGGTTGAACTCGATGACACCTTAGATTCCAGACTTGAGATGATTACAGTGAATGGCGTCGATTGGGACGAGATTGAGCTGCAGTTGCTCGCCTGTCTTTGTTAACGATTAACTGCTCACTGACTTTCCCATCGCCCTTTATTACACATGTGAGCATAGGTTAGGCGGGTGCTAATAAAGTTGCAGCGGTCGTACATGAAGGAACAGTCGTGCATGATCAGTCGCGCCGGCTCAGTAAGGCAAGGTTACGCGATATTCTTGGCCGAGTGTCGTAAAGGTGCCATTTTGGATCATGTCCTCGAAAAAACGGTCAAACCTTTGTCTTAAGGGATCGAATTTCGCCTGCTTCGGAAATGCCATATAACCGTCTTGGACATCGATTATCGGTGTGATTGGGGTAATCGCCTTAGGGATTTTGATTTGGGCGAGCACGGCATCGGTATTGCGGCTGTTTGTGGCGAGTAAATCTAAATCACCCCGAGAGAGGCGTTCTATCCCGCTTTTAATATCGACAAATTCATTGATATTAAAAGATTTAGTTTGTTCATTAAACGTCGGGCCATAACTCCACCCCTGCATCTTTCCAATCCGTTGACCTTTAATGCTGGCATAGTCGCCATTCCAGACAATTTCATGGCCTACACGGGCATAGAACACCATATTATCGCGGTAAAAGGCTTTCGTCGCAAAAGCCAAGTTTGCTTCACGCTCTGGGGTATCGTAGGGACCAATCAGAATATCCGCTTGGCCACGTTCGACCATAGAAATGGCACGGCGCCAAGGGGTAATCTGATAGTGAATGTTCACACTTTGCTGCTGGGCAAAGCGATTTAAAATATCGACACCTAAGCCAGTATATTCGCCATTGGGTTGTAGTTCGAAAATTTGGCTGAAGCTTGTACCCACGGCCAGCAGGTCTTTGGCCTGCGCAGTCAAGCAAAGGCTGCTGAGCGCCAAAAGGACGACTTGTGCAAAGGCTTTGCTGAGTATCATGGCATTCCTTGTGTGGTTTGAATGCGGGAACTTAAGGCACGGTATCTTGTAAAAGGCGGCGATATCGTTAGGACATTCACTGAAATTAAGGTTAGCAAATTTTACCCTGATTTGGGCGCACGTTAACATTTTAATGTTTTGAGATAAACGCAAGATTATTTTTCATACGCTGAATCGCAAGGGCATTAAGCCGTTGTTCTTCAATTGATACATCATCCTATCCTTCAGACTGTTTAATGATACCTAAAGGTGTCAATTTGTATCGCTTGCGGGTGAGGATGAGAAATGTATTTTAGCTATGCGTTTAAATCAGTTAAGGCCGAATAAAGGGGATTGCGGTATGCTCTGCGATTAATTGATTGATACGCCAACGCTAGGCGGCCTATTTGAGCGGGATGTTATGAAGCTGCAGGAAATAGATAAAACCTTGTACCGTAAAAACATGAATTTATTCATCGTAATTTTAGTTGTTAGCTTAGTCGTGCTGTCACTGATTTTTGGAGCTGGGTTGATTGCGCTGTTTGGTGCGACGCCTGTGCCGGGTGAGCCTACAGGTAATTTCCATTTGAATCTCTTAGGGGTGATTTTCAGTCTGGGTCTGTGTAGCGCAGTGATTTACAACTTGAAGGACAAACCTTTCTTCAGCGAAATTTATTATGTGTGGCAATTAAAGCAGCTCCATAATCGTATCTATCGCAAGTTGATAAAGATTAAAGCCGCTGCGGCGCAAAATGATGTGAATGCTTTGATTATATTGCTTTTTTATTACACCAGCTTAAGACAAGTGTATGTACTCGATGATAATACGCTGACCTTACCGGCACTGACTCAAGATCTTAATCGTTTGAATGCGCAAATCGAGAGCTTAGGCCTATTGCTTTCGCCCGAACAATTTACGCCTGAGCTGCTGACGCGTCCTTTCTGATACTGATAAGGCAAGATGAAGATCGCTCCTCACCTTGCCTTTATTTAGGCCTTATCTTGTCTTTATCGCCCTTACCTCGAATGAGGTTAGCGAGTCCCGCTTAGGCGGCTTGCTGGGCTCTTTGCAGTGTGAGTAACCACTTACCATAGATAAAAATCCCCACCGCTGAGATAGTCCCTATGGCGGCGATGATGTACCACGCCATGCCAATGTTATGGCTGTGGTACAGCAGTTGGGTGAGTTCCTGGGCGCTTTCACCTGTGTAGCTCACCAAGGTAGTAAAGGCTTCACCTTGGGGAATGGCGCTAACCTCAGTGCCGTTCATGCCGCGCTCTAACAATAAATCCCGCGAAAACAATTCTTTCGATGCATAAATTTCATAGAGTTTAGGGCCAAAGTAGCCTTCTAATCCCCAGCCGATCCCTTGGGGTAACATCACAAAGCCCAAGTACATGGCTTTTTTACCTTCGGGCGCTATGTTGCCCATAAACTCATTTTTCTTCGGGCTAATCATCATTTCGCCAATGGAGAACATAGCGATCGCGAGCACGATAAACCAAGCCGCATGGAAGGCGCCGATAAACACAAAGGCCAAAATACTCAGCAAACAACCAACAAACATAGCAGTTGTGATGCGGTATTTAGCCGTCAGTGCGGCGACGATAAAACAGCTGGTCATGATCATGCCGGCATTAAGGTTGAGCATGCCTTCTGGCATCACCTTAGTGCCTTCGTTATTGAGGCCAAGCCAAAATTGCAGAATGCCGTTACTGGTGCCTTCGCTGCCAAAAAGGGATGTGACGATTACGCTGGTATCGACCCATTCGGAAATATGGATAGGCAACACATCGAATAGGGCATTGTACAAGAACCAAAAGCCTGCAAATACCAACATGTAGTAGATCACAATCGGCTTTTTCAGCTCACGCCAAGCATCACGCCACAGGGCTTCTTGTTTGACTTCACCTGACTTGATTTGTTTATTACGCTCTAGTCGCTCGGCTTTGCCTGGTTCTGTATAGGTCAGTAAAAATAAGAAGTTGAGTGAGATAATCGCGGCGCAGGCGAAAAACACATTGTCCCACGACAATTGGCGCATATGTACGGCCACTAACGGCCCGAGGAAACCGCCAATGTTGACGACTTGGTAAAAAATGCCCCAAGCCATAGAGGTATTATTGCGATTAGTGGACAGCACTAAGGTGCCTTGAATGCCCGGTTTAAATATCCCAGTACCGATGGCGAGGAGTAATGCGCCAGCAAGAAAGCCCCAAAAACTGGGGAAGAATGCCATCACCAGATAGCCAAAGATTTTAATGATGGTGGAGCCAAAGATGGTTTCTTTGTAGCCGACGCGGTCAGAAATGCCACCGGTGAATACAGGCACAAAAGTTTGCATGATCGCCCAGAGGGAAATAATAATGCCGTAGTCGCTTAGGCTGATCCCAAGCCCGCCCGCAGACTCAGGCGCTTTAGCGTACAGTCCTGCACTGGCTTTGACGCCGTAGTAAGCGATACGCTCGACTAACTCCATCCCGCCGACCAGCCAAAACACATAACCTAAGCTAGTAATGGACGCCCACATACCGAGCTGTTTGACTTCCCGCAGGTCGTTGCCTGCATTTGGACTATTCTGACTCATGTCCTTCCCTTATTATTGTTATTGAATTTTTTATTAATTAAGCCATTAATTATCAACATCTTAAATTTTTATAGTTAATAATTTTATCTTACTAAAATACGTGAATAGGCTTGCTTGAGCTAATACTTTACCTAATTCGGCCTTAAACGCCAAAAAAGTAGCAAAAAATGATGAGTTAGCCTACCTCTGTTATTGGACTGTGCTCGGTTTGTCATTTGACTGAAATTGGACTGTTTAGACTTAAGTCATTGTGATGATTAATCTTTGTGGTTACATCTTCATACTTAACTTGCTTTGAGTTACGGCTGATTTTAGGTACAATCCATTGTCGCATTTTTGTTCACCCGATCATTTTTCTAAATAGATACGACTCTTGCCCCCTTTTTTGTGAGAAACGCTAATGACAGCAATAACATCTAATCATGCTCCTGCGGATATGAGCCTGCTCGAGGAGCCGATTGCGAAGCTTTTTTGGCGCTATACCATACCCACCATCGCCTCTATGTTGGTGACGGGCGTCTATGTGACGATTGATGGCATCTTCGTTGGCCACTATTTAGGTGAAACTGGGCTGGCTGGGATGATGTTAGCCTATCCAGTCGGCGCTATTTTGTATGCGATTGGCGCCATGATCGGCATGGGTAGCGCGGCATTAGTGTCGATCAATCTTGGTCAAGGTAATGTGGCTAAGGCCCGTAAATTGCTCGGTAATGCCTTTAGTTTGTGTTTATTGGCGGGAGCCATTTTTGCCCTCATTGGTGGGATATTCTCGCGGGATATTTTGATCGCCCTCGGGGCGCAGGGGGATATTCTCGAAAACGCCAACGAATATCTGTTCTGGTATTTTGCCCTGTGTCATTTCCCCATTATTTCAATGACCTTCACCACATTGCTGCGTAATGATGGTCGGCCATCCATGGTAACTTGGGTGCTGATCTTGGGCGGTGTATTAAATACTTTCTTAGATTGGCTGTTTATTGTGGTCTTCCCCTTTGGTTTAGCGGGCGCTGCGATTGCGACCATGATGTCGCAGGCGGTGACTGGGCTTTTGTGTTTGCAGCATTTTTTCAGTCCTCGGACTCAGTTGAGGATCGACCTTGAGCAGATGAAGCTTAAGCTCGACAATTGCTTGAACATAGCCCGCGTGGGTTTACCCAGCTTTTTGATGAACCTTTATTTGTCGATAGTGTTAACCCTGCACAACACAGCTTTTTTGTGGGTGGGCGGCCCCTTACACGTGGCAGCCTATGGCGTAGTCAGTTACACAGAAGCATTCTTCTATTTGATTTTCGAAGGTATCGCCCTCGGCACGCAGCCTATATATAGCTTTAATGCGGGAGCAGGGCGTTTCGACCGTGTCAAGCAAGCACGCAATATTGCCTTTGGCATGACGCTACTCACCGCAGCCTTGGGCTTAGCATTGATTTATTCTCGCCCTGATTGGTTAGTGTATTTGTTTGCCGGTGATAATCAGAACCTAACGCCCGTGGCGATTGAAGGGATGCGCTGGTATTTCTGGGGCTTGCCGATGGAAGGCTTAATCTTAGTCGGTGCGAGTTTCTTCCAAGCGATTAATTGCTCGAAACAAGCCTCTATGCTGACCGGCGCGAAACTTATCCTGATCGCTGCGATTATCTACTGCTTCGCTTGGATGTTTGGCGTGATTGGTGTGTGGGTATCGCTCGCAACCTGTAGCACTATTCTGACGATATGGATGTTCTACGCCATGAAGCGAGTCGAGGCTCGGCTGCAATAACTCTGTTTTGTTCCAGTCTTGTCTGTGCCTGCTTTTTTGCGTGCGCTGATGATGAGGGAAGAGGGCAAAAGAAGGCAAAATAAGCGGCCAGACAAGCGGGAAGAACAGAACCAGAATAGCGGACATAAGTAGCTAGTTTTCCCTGAGTTTCATAATCAATTTTACAATTGATTTCACCATTAAGTTCACTATTGTTTTCAGTATCGGGGCGATTCATGGCACCGATTGCTATTCAACTGCTATCTTTCTGCGCCAAACATGACTTAGGGCTAGCGTGGGATGATGGCCTCTGATACATTTCGCTGGTTTAATCTGCTATCAAAAATGACGCCTTCAAGCGGGCGGTTTTTTCGAGGTCACAAGCCTCATAAAACAAGTCTAATTCGCTTTGAAGCTTAGGTCAGTTGATCGTCGATATAACTGGGTATTGAGCCGAATGACTCGCTCGTTGATTTTAGTAATTTATGTTTTATGAGGCCCTTATGCGCACCACTGCAGTCATTTCTATGCTGTTGCTTGGCGTGTTAACCACAGTTAATGCCAGTGCCAAAGAGAATGAGTTAGTGTTTGCCAGCGACTTTGAAGGCAATCGTTTATCTCAACCTTGGTCGTGGATCATGGGTTGTCAATTTGAAGGCGCAGAACCCCACAGTGGTGAAAGTGCGCTGTTATGTGCCGAAGGCAATAGCAGCATAGTCAGCAAGTACCCCATTTCTGAAGCGGGTCTGTTGGAGTTTTGGGTTAAAACCCAAAATACTCAAACCCAGTATCGAATCAATGTATTAACCTCACCAGTATTAAAGCTCGATGCCCAGTGGCAGCATGTTGCCTTAATCGATATCACTCCGGGTGCGAACGAGTATTTAGCACACAGAGTCTCTATCGACGATCCGAGCCGCCAGTATATTCGCCTCGACATTGAGTCCATTAATGGCCCCATCAGTCTGGACGATTTGAGCTTAGATAAAATTCGCCTCGATATGGCCCTGCAAAAAAATGAGCAGAAAATTATCGGCGGGATTTTAGATAAGCTTAAAGCTGACAAGAACTACGAAGTGCAGTCTGAGTCGTTCCGCACCTTAGGTAAAAATTACGCCGCCCAGCTTGAGAGCCAAAGACAATACCTCGAATACTCGAATGCCATCTATTCCAGTATCACCTTTGTGTTGGCAACCTCTGAGCGCAACAAGATGTCTAACCCTATGGGATATAACACCTTTAGGTCGGTGCTATCCGACACTAAACGTGTGGCATCACCTATCCAGCAGGCACGCTTAGGCTCTATGGTGAAACCCTTTGGCGACTTGGCCACAGCGACCTTAAATGTGGTCAGTGCCGGTGCTTATTCCGCCTTTGCCGAACCTTTTAAATCATTCTTGGCCGCGACCTTCGATCGCTCCAACTATGACAACAGCGACTTGAGCCGTAGCGATAAAAAGTTTGCTGAAGAAAATGGCCTGAAAATTTATCAGCAGGCCGAACGCTTTATGTCTGAAATCGAAAAAGAGCTGCAACAAGTCACGGCACTAGACAATGATTTAGTCAGCATGCAGAAGAACTTAGATACGTTCCGTAAGGATCTCGATAAGCATCTACGCAGCTATTTACAGCATGCCGGCATTGCCCGCACGCCTGAAAACTACAGCCGAGTGATGAGTAAAGACGAGCAAACCCGAGCACTTGTGATAACTGAGGCCAGTGCCAATATCAGCGCCAAAGCCGAAGCTTTATTGGCTTCGAATAGCAATGCTGAACTGGTGCAGTACATGATTAAAACCACTGAAAAAATTGATGAATTTCAAGAATTCAAGGAGCGTTTTAACCAGAT
Source organism: Shewanella vaxholmensis (assembly GCF_031932135.1). Lineage (NCBI taxonomy): Bacteria > Pseudomonadati > Pseudomonadota > Gammaproteobacteria > Alteromonadales > Shewanellaceae > Shewanella > Shewanella vaxholmensis. The sequence goes on along the minus strand of NZ_JAUOEV010000001.1, from coordinate 240,899 downwards.
CACTTCGGCCATGCTAACCTTCTACGACAAATTTGAGCGCTCAATTGCCACTGAGCAAAACCCCTTCACCGACCCAAGCGATCGTGCCGTATGGGAGCAACACGCCCAAAGCGCCCGTAATTACATTCGCCAGTCGAAGGAAGCGTTCACTAAAGCCTTTATGTAAAGGATTGTTGTAACAACATCGACTGAGCTTTTTTCACCGAAATGGCAGCGCAAATCTTTTTCGCTGCCATTTTTTATATCCTCATTTTGCCAAAGCGCTCGTTTAATAAGCCATTTTAATCTGAGCGTGTTGTGGGTAATCCTAAAGTGCATTATGTTGTCGATCTAGAATAGTTAGTTGTTTGGTTTTATCAGTGATGGAGTTGTTGACATGGAGTTTCAGGCTATCCCAATTATGCGGATTTTTGATGAAGATAAAGCCAAAGAGTTTTATCTTGGTTTTCTTGGCATGGAGTTAGATTGGGAACATCGTTTTGAAGAGGATTACCCTATTTATATGCAAGTGTCGCTTGGCGATTTTGTTCTACACCTAAGTGAACATTCCGGTGACTGCACGCCTGGCAGTAAGGTTTTCGTTAATGTCAGCAACCTAGATAAACTTTTTACACAAATTACTGCAATGCCATACAAATATAATAAGCCAAGCATTGAAGAGGCAACTTGGGGGGCGAGGTGTTTCACTGTGACAGATCCATTTTCAAATAAGATATTGTTTAATGAATCATCGGATACATAACAAACAAATGTTGTCGCCAGCAAAAAGTGCCGGCTGCAACGTCAACCCGCCGCGCAGCTTTTCGTGCTAAATCTGGGCGTTAAATGTATGCATATCGAACGCACATTTTTCTATTACGAAAGAAGCCGTAAACAACAAGCCAAAGTGCTCGTTTTCAATATGCTATTTTTGCCGCTTATCCTTTGGCTTATTTGGATGTTGATTTCAAAAAATGAGCCTTTTTATGACGAATTCTTGTTTTATATAAAATATATTGTTGTTGGGTCAGAGCTTGTACTATTGTTGCTAGCAGCATGGTTACTTACTCATCCGGCAAAATTTTATATCAAGCTTACAAATTCTGAGTTGAGCTCATTTCATCCTACTTTTAAAGAATGGACGTTCAGCGTCAATCCGCAAGACATTATTGAAATTGAACACAGTACAGATATAGGCGCAAACGCTAGCCTCATTTCAGTGAAAATGAATAATGGTTCATCAGTTTTATTGAGTCCCAACTATCCATATAAGCGAAGCGAACTATACGATGCATTGCGATTGGTTAATCCAAATATAAAAACGCCCAAGAACACTTGGTCGTTCCCTTATAAAAAGTAAAAAATCAATTATTGACTGGCCTGGCTTAAAAATGGGATGTCATGTCCTGCAACTCACTGTAACCTTGTTTATCCAAATCAATCACTGCCCATTTGTTTTATTGGGTGGGTTAGCATGTTTAAAATACACCATTTTTTAATGAGTTAGTTCATCTTTATGCATCAGCTTTAGCCCTTCAACTTTTAATGACTCTAATTTAAGCAATTTTTGCTCGTACAAGTTGTAGACAAACCAAAAGTGCATTATGTTGTTGATCTAAAATGGATGGCCAGATTTTTGCGTTATTCAAGTAGCTCAAATCGCTCACTACGTTTCGCTAATCATTAGAACTTAAGGTCAAATTATGCAAACTGTACGTGGTTTAGAAATAAGCCAAAAAGTATTACTTGGTGAAGAAGCGTTTATCAAATATAAACGTGAAAATAGAAAATGGTACGCAATCTTGTGCATGGCTCTAGTTTCCATTTTTATCATGGTTGCCTTCGCCATTATCAATAAAGAGTTGGAACTTGGGATTTACATAGGAGCCTTACTGTTTGTGTATTGTATTCCTTTAGGTGTATTAGCATCCAAAAATAAAAGTAGCCCTGCCATATGGGTTTTATTTACTTTATTTTTTACACCAGTTTTGGGTTTCGTTTTTTCTCACGCTTTAATGACAAGAAAAGGTTTCAAGCATGAGTGGCTTTAAGCTCTGATGAATACAAAGACACCAAGCGCTTTATAGTGCAGTTGTTAACTTCTGACTATGCTTGGGTTAAGCATTAAACAAGGAGGTTTGTATGCCGCACCCTCGCAGAACTCAGATAAGTGTTGAAGACACTCCCGTCGATTACAGAGGAAGAGGGTTACACTGGCTTACAACACACACCATATCTTAAGTTCGCTCTACGATGGAGTTCATAGATTTCACAACCTAACAATGGCTCAGTTCTATTAAGCACTGCGCCAAAACGTTCAAAGTAGTCTTCATTAACTTGTTTTGCACTGATAAGTGGTACTTCAATACTGACATCTACACGACCTTTACGTATCAACGCAGGGTCAAGATTATCAAGATGATTTGTGGTCATTATGACAAGGCAGTCATCAAGAGGAATGACGCCGTCTAACGCGTTGAGTACGCCACCTAAAGTGAGTGGTGGGTTATCTACATTGCTTTCAGCAGTACGTGATACCGTAGCCTTTACACAGTCACAGTCCTCTATTAACAACATAGCTCCGGGCGCTACCTTTCTAATCGCCTTATGAATAGTGGCATCATTGACAGTCGATAGATTCAATATGTATAGATCGCGATGATACTCAACCGCTAAGGCCCTCGCTATACCCGTCTTACCTGTGCCCGTTTTTCCATGTAGTAATATGGTTAGCTTACTGACAACCGATTTTCCCCGACTGGCGAAGTTATCAACTTCCCTCATCAGCTCCTGCTTAAACCCTTCATCGAGCACCAATTCACTAAAACCCGATGATTTCAATGTGCCATAGCGACACCATTCGGTTTCCTCGAAGATATTCACTTTTGGCTCAGTAGAGATGTCCCCACGAGTGTCTTCTAAAAAACGATGTAGTTTATCTTTTGCCCACAAGGGTGCACTTACAGTAATCGTATCGTATGCCATAGTACTATCGACCTTAGTACGGCTAGCCAACATGAAACAACCAGCGTATTTAAACAGGTGCATACCGTAGCCAATAGACTTAACACTGACACGCCCGTCGTAACTCGCACTATAGTCAAAGTACACAGCCTCAGAGATAGAGCGTGAAAAAAACGGAATAGTAGTATTACTGATCAAAAAGGACAGTTTATTGAATACCTCTGTGCGCGCCTGATGGCTATCGTCGATAGTGAGCCGCAAAAACAGTAGGCAACTGAGCCAACTTAACAGCTTCGCGGGGACATCTTTTAGCATGTAGCCTACTAGCCCAATTAACGTAAATGTTAATACTCCAACAATGACAGCCGTCAACAAAAGATCGCCATTGGTGAGCGCCTTTATTTGTAGTAATACCTCGTTCATTTACCCACCTCTACTATAAATGCCTAATGGAGATAGTCGAGAATACGACCAGCCGCGTCGAGGAGACTCGCAAGGTATCCTCAGCATTGTGCTATCGCACCTGGTTAAAGCGACTTGATAAAGATCCTCTACTTATCACTAACGATTGCTTTAGGCTGCGGGGCTCATCAATGAGCTGGACAGCGCGGCCTTGCATCCACTGATTGACTTGCACAGCATCCGTGTTTAACAGCCCGTTCGCCATCTGATGCTAACGTTTAAATAAGAAAGCCGCCAAAAAAGGTCGGCTTTCGTGTTTCGATTGTCCCGTAACCTTTGTGTTTTCTTGGTTACATTAAATCTTGAGGTATCAGAGCAAATACACGTTCAAGCTGCAGGCGCCGTGAGCACCGACGACGAGGGCTTGTTCGATATCGGCGGTTTTTGAGGGACCCGCGATAAACACCCCGAACTCACCTGAGGCTAGCGTGATTTCTTTTGCCGCTTGATGCATGTTTGGCACAATTTTATCGGTTGGCAGGGCTAAGATCAGGTTTTCACAGATAAAAGGTGTCACTCTGTGGCCTAGATTCTTATTGTTCACCCAGATGGCGCCGTTTTCGGCAACGCCAATTTCACCTGGAATGACCGCATAATCTATGTCTTTTAGCTCATGGGCGGTGGGGGGAACTTCGCGGTTTGCCGTTACGCCATCAACTAAAGAGATCACCTGCAACCCTTGGGCGATGAGTTCATCGACTTTGGCTTGTAGGGCTTGGACGCCACCATCTTTATGCAGCGTACCCGCGACCGTATTGAGGTTAGTCTCAAACTGGCCGACGAGGTTTTCGAGCCTTGGCGTCACTTCTATGCTTGGCATAGGATGATTGGTTAAGGCCGACAGTTTGAGCGCATTGAGAATTTCAAGTTTACTAGACATCTTATAGGCTCCTGTGTTTCTTAAACCAAGCTTCGAAGCTGGAGTTCGGGGCGACGGGCAGTTCACGGTATTTACCCCATGCACCGCTAAAGGGCTTTAACAGACTGCCCGGTAGAATGCGCAGCGCGGTTCTCGCCACACTCATAGAGCAATTCAGCATGGTTTCACTTGCCATAAATTTACCTACTAATGGCATATAACTATTTTTGCCATAAGGGAGTTTTCCGGCTTCGGCCTTAAGGCGTCTGTGGTGGAAAATAATCTTATCGAGCGGCACTTTTGTTGGGCAGACATAGGTACAGCTGCCGCACAAGGTACAGGCCCAAGCAATCGAGTTAGTGTCATCAATCTTAGCGCCTACAGCGATACCAATGGGGCCTGGAATGGTGTAGTTGTAGCTGTAACCGCCGGAGCGACGATACACAGGGCAGGTATTGAGGCAACCACCACAACGGATACACTTCAATGATTCTGCAAGGATTTTATCCTTAAGCATCTCAGTGCGACCATTGTCGACAATAATAATATGCATCTCGCCAGCAGGCTGTGGACCACGGTAAAAGGCGCTATAAGTCGTAACAGGTTGACCCGTAGCGTTACGTGCTAAGGTACGCAGCAAAACGGCGGCACTGTCCACATCGGGCACCACTTTGTCGATCCCCATTGAATGCAACTGCAGTTTAGGCAAGTTAGCCCCCATGTCGGCGTTGCCTTCGTTGGTACAAACCACCACGGCGCCTTTGTCAGCAATCGCCATGTTCACGCCTGTCATCGCTGCATCGGCAGTAAGGAATTTTTCTCGTAAATGTGCGCGGGCGGCACGGGTTAAATACAAGGGATCGGCTGCCCCTGCTTTAGTGCCGAGTTTCTCATGGAAGAGGTCGCCAACTTCTTCTTTTTTCATGTGAATAGCGGGCACCACTATGTGTGATGGCGGCATTTTGGCGAGCTGAATAATCCGCTCGCCCAAGTCAGTATCTATGACTTCAATACCACGTTGTTCTAAGTACGGATTGAGGTGACATTCCTCGGTCAGCATTGACTTAGACTTCACTAATTTTTTGACATTATGGCGCGATAAAATGTCATGCACGATACGATTATGTTCGGCGCCATCTTTTGCCCAATGGACTTGTATGCCGTTGGCGATACAGTTTTGCTCAAAGGTTTCGAGGTATTGGGCAAGATTTGTGAGCGTATGGAGCTTAATTTCTGAGCCTAACTGACGCAGCTGTTCCCACTCTGGGATACTACCCGCGGCGCGGTCGCGTTTTTCTCTGAGCATCCACAGCGCTTTTGAATACCAGTCGACACGGGTTTCGTCGCGGCAGAAAATATCGGCTTTATGGGCATGGACCTGTGAGCCTTGACTAGCATCGTGATTATGATTGTAAGCCATGGTGAGTCTCCTAAAGCGCGGCGTTCAGCACTTGCGCTATGTGGCGAATTTCAATCGGCAATTGCTGTCTGCGGATCATGCCATCGAGGTGCAACAGGCATGAAGGATCAAAACCTACGACATACTCTGCACCCGTTGCCGCGTGGGCTTGGGCCTTGTCTTTGCCCATTTTGGCTGACACTGCGCCCTCATCGACGGCGAACGTACCGCCAAAGCCACAGCATTCGTCACGACGGTCGGGATAGACTATGTCTATACCCGCAATATTGGCGAGCACGGCTTCGACTTTGTTAAATCTTGGCCCCATCTGCTCGCTTGGTGTCGCAAGGCTTAACATGCGAATACCATGGCAACTCAGTTGCAGGCTTACCTTGTGCGCGAAGGGCTTGGTAAAGGCGGGGATCGGCGCGATATCGTGTAAAAACTCTGTCAGTTCATAGAGCTTGTTGATCACAGCTTGCGCTTCAGGGCTGCTATCAAACTCGTGGAAGTTTTCTTTGGCGGCCACTAAGCAAGAGGCGGCTGGGCAAACAATAGCGTCGCATTCCACTCCCTTAAAGGCGTTGAGCAATTTAAGGGTGGTACTGCGCGCTGCATCGAAGCAACCTGAGTTTGTCATCGGCTGGCCACAACATGTTTGACCCGCGGGTAGAATCACTTGGTGCCCAAGTTTCTCTAATAATTCCAAGGTGGCAATAGCAACCTCTGGCATCATTTGATTGACTAGACACGGGATGAAAAGGGCGATTTTCATTGTGTTTTCTCTTTCTTGTTAGTGAACGACATTGCCTTGCACTGTGCCCCCAAAGTCCACACAAATGCTAAGGTAGTTGATCAAATATAGGCCTATCTAAAGTAAATAAGTAGCCCTAATTTAGTAAATGAGCTTGTAGATTTTTGCAAAAATGAGAATAATTTAAGTTTATGATTTTAATTGCTTTATTATGGTTTGATTTTGTAATTTAACTACAAGTTGAAGCGTGTCGGCCGATAAATGAGAATAGTTGTCTTCTAAAGAAAAACGGGGCTACTTTGAGCCCCGTTTAGTCAGTGTTTTAGCGGCTGCACTCTTCGAGTAGATAAGCCAAATGGCGATAGGAAATGCCACTGTGTTGAGTCAAACCGACCTCACACATACGGTTGGCGTAATAGCCTTCCTTAATCTCGACAGGAATGAGCTTTTTGATATTACGCAGTGCACTGGCGTTGATTTCTGGTTTATACAAGCCTTTTTCACCCGCGTAACCACAGCAGTCAATTCCCGCAGGTTTAAGCACTTGGGCTGAGCAAGCATCGGCAATCGCCTGCATCTTAGGCTCAAGTTTCATCTTGCGGGCGCTACAACCTAAGTGCAGTGCTACATTGACTTTTTTGCTGATGTTGAGCTTAGTTAGCAAGTTGTCGTGCATAAACTCAACTAAGTCGATAATTTGTACTTTGGGGTTACCCGTGAGGGTGCGATAGGTACAAGACAGTGCATCGACGACCACAGGCAACTTGCCGCCGTTGGTCATTTTGCTCACCGCATCGATAAGCTCTTGGCGTTTGGCATCGGCATTTTTAAAGTCGCCCTTAGACTCCCACATTTGACCACAGCACAAATCGCGGGTCTTTTCAGGGGTAATCACGTTATAACCTGCGCGTTCCAGCAGGGTGACGACGACTTCGGGCAGAGTGCGGTTATCGGGATCTTTTGGCGTTGGGCCAAAGGTTCTGCCGCCACAAGCAGGGAAGTAGACCACAGTTTCTTGGCCCACTTTTGCAGGGGAGGGGTTTGGCAGTTTGCCGCCTTTGGGGAAATCCGGATTCCAATAGGGCACTTCTTTTGAAATCAAACGGCCGGTTTTCATTAGCGCATTGGTGATGCCATCGCCAGTGATTTTATGGATAACCCCGAGCATGTCAAAACCTGAGCTGATCACTTGGTTGACCGCGCCAAAATGTTTGGCTTGGAAATCTAAGACTTTTTGCTCAGTGGTCGTGATGTATGGCGTGCGCAACTTACGCACCAATTGGCCCATGCTGTTGTCAACCGGGCAGGCAATAGTACAAAGCTGACAGGCGGCGCAGGTATCAACCACATCGTACTTAGCGGCGGCGCGCATTTCGGCTGCGGCGGCTTTATCACCGGATTGCTCTAAGCGTTCGATTTCACGCAAAGTGGCGATACGCTGGCGCGGCGAGAAGTTCAGCGCCGATGTTGGGCAGGTTTTTTCGCAGAAACCACATTCGATGCACTTATCGACAAAATCATCGACCACAGGGCAGGGCTTGATGTTTTTAACGTGGACATTGCTATCGTCGTTGAGGATAACACCTGGGTTTAAGATACCATTAGGATCAAACACTTGCTTGATACTTTTCATCAGGGTGTAGGCATCTTGCCCCCATTCTTTTTCGACAAACGGCGCCACAGCACGGCCGGTGCCATGCTCGGCTTTCATTGAACCGTCGTACTTATTAATCACCATATCGGCAATATCGTCCATAAAGGCATGGAAGCGGTCGATATCGGCTTGGGTAGAGAAAGTCGGCGTAATAATAAAGTGGAAGTTACCCGCTAGGGCATGGCCATAGATACAGCCTTCAGGGTAACCATGTTTATGGAAAAGCTCAGTAATATCGTGTGCTGCTGCCGCTAGATGCTCGAGTTCGAAGGCTACGTCTTCGATAATGACCGAGGTGCCCTTTGGCCGCTCGCCACCCACAATGGGGAATAAGCCTTTACGCATTGCCCAATACTTGTCACAAACTGCTGGGTTAGTACTAAATTCCATTGGGCGAATAAAGTCAAAGCCGGCGAGTTTCGCGGTGACATCTTGGGTATAAGCCTCGAGGGTTTGCGCGTCATCGGCACGGGATTCGATAAGCAAAATAGCGGATAATGCGGGCAATTCCGATAACCAGTCCGGCATACCAGGCTTACCCGTTACCGCTTTGATGGATGGCCAGTCGAGGAGCTCCGCCGCTGCAACGCTCTCTCCGTTAATCAATGGAATAGCGCGGGCGGCATCTTCCATATTGTGGAATACGGCCATGGCCGAGGCTTTAAATTTAGCCTCATTGACAGTGTTGTAGGTGACTTCGTTAATGAAGGCTAAAGTACCTTCCATACCCACCATCAAATGATTAATGATGTCGAAGGGATCGGTAAAATCGAGTAACGAGTTGATACCATAGCCAGTGGTATTCTTGATGGAATATTTTTTACGAATACGCTCCGCCAATACTGGATTATGGCGAGTCATATGCGACAGTTCTTTTATCGCATCGAGCATTTTGCCGTGGGTTTTGGCAAATTCTGCCTTTGATTTCTCACAGCCAGTATCGAGCTCTGTACCATCGACAAAAAGCAGCTTGGCTGAGGCAATCGTTTGGTAGCTGTTTTGGGCCGTGCCGCAGCACATGCCGGACGCATTATTGGCGACAATACCGCCAATCTTAGCCGAGGCAATGGTCGCAGGATCGGGGCCAATTTTGCGGTTAAGTGGCGCCAATACGGCATTGGCATCGGAACCAATGACAGCGGCACCTAAGGTAATTTGTTTGGCATCGCTACTGACTTCAATCTTTCTAAAACCATCATGACCAAGAATGAGCAGTATGCCCTCACCGATAGCTTGGCCCGATAAACTGGTGCCCGCTGCTCTAAAAGTCACGGGCGCATTATGCTTCCTGGCTACCGCTAAGGTCTGTTTAACTTGCTCTAGGGTCTCGGCATGGACTACGACTTCTGGGACGATTCTGAAGTAACTCGCATCGGTGGACCAAGCAAAACGACGGACGGGATCATCCGTGACAGGGTGGTCGCCTAATTGCACTCTTAGATCATCGATGACCAATTTGTAGTTAATCGACATTGCATTGCTCTCTTTGTAAACTGACAGAAGTCGAAGTCATAGGTAGTGACTTCGACTGCTCAATTAAATCAATGAATTAGAAACCACCCCATAGGGTTGCAATAGTTCCTGCCAATAGGGCATAACCGATGGCAACCGGCATAGTCTTACGGATAATTTCTGATTCTCTACCCGCCATACCCACCACAGTGGCAGCGGCTACCACGTTCATTACGCACATCATGTTACCGGCGTTCGCACCTATACCTTGTAGTGCCAAAACCAATGTGTGGTTCATGCCAACATTGTCAGCCACACTGTATTGCAGACTGGAGAACATCATGTTCGAGAAAGTGGCTGAACCCGATAAGAAGGCACCAAAAATCCCTACTATAGGCGCCACCCATGCCCATACCGCCCCCATTGACTGGCCAAGCATATCGGCTAGGGCAACTGGCATAGAGGCAAGACCTGCACCATTAGCACCTGAGTTTAAGAAGATTTTCACCATAGGCACCGAAGCACCTAATGAAATAATGGTGGGTAACATGGACTTACATGACACACCGACCGTTTGCTTAATCGCAGGGCTTTTCATTTTGAACAGGAAGAAACCGAGAATACACACGGCGACGAAGAAGGCGCCTGGGGCGTATAGCGTCGCGAAGCTGGCCTTAAGTTCGGTGCCCATTAAACCTGTCCAGCTGATATTGAAGCTTGATAACCAGGCTTTAAGCGGCATAACTGTACGAGATAACACCAACAGCGCAGCCATGATGATATAGGGCGTCCAAGCGGCTATTTGTGAGAATTTGGCTGTGGCTTCAACCTTGACTCCCTCTTGACTGTCATTTTCGGCAAAATCATTCCAAGGGGTTTTAGGAAGCAAATAACCTTTGCGCGCAACAGGGATCACCAGTGCCATACCGATTAATGCACCGATAACCGCTGGGAATTCAGGGCCTGCGAGGTAGTTGATGATCCATGCGGGGACAGTAAACGCAAGACCTGCAAAAATCGCAAATTTCCAAATCGCTAAGCCTTCCTTAAAGGATTTATTGCGACCAAAGAATCCGGTCAGCATAGTCACCATGACCAGCGGGATTAATGAACCTGTGATTAAGTCGATAGTGATCATATGCATGACGATATATTGCGCGTAACCAGCATAGTTACCGCCATGTGCCGCAAATTGCTCCGCAGCCATGCTTACGCCACCTTGGATCAGACCCTGTTCCATCCCAAAGAGCACAGGTAAGCCAATCGCTCCAAATGATACGCAGGCTGAGTCGGCAATCAAAGCAACAACCGCAGCGGCAACCGGTGGTACGCCCAGCAGTACAAGCAGTGGCGCACCAATCGCGGCGGGTGTACCAAAACCGGCACTACCTTCGATAAAGGCGCCAAACAACCAACAAATGATAATGACCTGCACACGGGCATCGGCACTGATGTTAGTAAAGCCCGCACGGATGGTATCCATCGCACCTGAGTATTTCAGGGTATTAAGCAGGAATACCGCGCCGAAGATGATGGTTAATGGAGTGATGGCTGATAGCAGTCCCTCGAGGACCGATGCCGCCAGTAATGTGGTATCCATTTGCCAAATAAACACAGCGGCGAGCGCAGTGACTAGCATGGAAATGGGCATAGCCTTTGATGCGGGCATTCTGAGTAATACTAGAAATAGCATTACACTGAGCACAGGCGTCAAGCTGGCGAGGAGTTGAAGTATTGTCATGCTTGCCTCTTCATAAAGTGGTCTGTCTTATTATTGATATTAGAATTTTTCATCTGCCTTCATGTCGACTTCCCAGACCGATAAATCAGCAGTTAATACTGCAACGAGTTATGGTCTCGACATTCTGTGTTGTGTACTAGATGCTATTGTGGGCTTGACTAATATGATCTAGATCATCTTGGCTGCTATATGAAATGCTAATTTACAGTGCTGCGGGGTGCTTCTCTCAGGGGATTTTCTTATATGTGACAATGATCACTTAGACTCTTGGATGTATATCTACTTTGGTTATATAAAATTGAGTTTGTTGTTTTTCTGGTTATTAAAAGTAGAGCTATCACTCATATTTATCGTCATTATTGCAATTAACTGATCCATTTATTTCATTAATAGACTCTTAATGATTTTTTAAGACATTTTTAAGGTGTGATTAAGATCACGTAAGGCGACGCCGTAGAATTAGTGAAATTGCACTGAAGTTTGTCAAGTGATTGTTTGTATTGATTAAATTTATGATTGATAGGTGTTTTTTAATAGTGATGCAGATCACGCTTTTTAAAATCGAAATTTTATTGTGATGTAAGTCACTTAATTAAAATTACTTTAATTTGAAATTAAATAACCGTTATTTAAGTCACTTTCAGTTTTTTGAACAGCGGGATACTTCTCTTTCTACGAACTCAAAAAGAGCTTCTCGTCTTTAGCCGCCATTTTTATGGGAATATTTACAAAATAAAAAAGAGACGGAATACGTCTCTTTAATAGGGTAATTGGGTAAGTTATAGAAATAGGACCCATTATGGGAAATAGGACAAATATGCGCAGGCTTAAAACAACTTGCTGCCCCAGCCTAATTTTGTTCGCAGCACGTGGAAATAATTGTGACCTTTAGGATGAATTAAACGTAAACGTTCAGAGCTGCGGCGCACTATGATTTCATCGCCCGGTAACACGGCTAGATGCACATGGCCATCACAGCTGACTTCGAGGTTCTCGCCATTTTCGGGTGACACAACCATTTTTATCGTGCTGCAGGCATCGACGACAATCGGGCGACACGACAAAGTGTGCGGGAACATAGGCACCAAGATTAGGGCCTGTAAATTAGGCGTCAGGATAGCGCCGCCAGCGGAGAGGGCATAAGCCGTCGAACCGGTTGGCGTTGACACTATCATGCCGTCGGCACGCTGGCTGTACATAAATTGATCGTCAATGTAGACCTCAAACTCAATCATGTGGGCAATTTTACCCGGATGGAGTACGGCTTCGTTGACGGCGGTATTGCTCGCCTTGAGCATACCGTGGCGATAGACTTCGGCTTCGAGTAAGAATCTGTGCTCGGTATCGAACTCACCGTCGAGTACCTTAGCGAGGGCTTCTTCAAAGGCATCGGGCGGCAGGTCGGTTAAAAAGCCTAAATTGCCGCGGTTAACGCCAATCACGCCTAAATCGAAGCGGGCTAATACTCTAGCTGCGCCAAGCATGTTACCGTCACCACCGACGACTATGGCTAAGTCGCAGCGCGCGCCAATTTCTAGCAAATCGACCGCCTCGATATTGGGCCCTAGTTCGGTAGCAACACGCTCTTCCACTAAGACTTCAAAGCCTTGCATTGTCAGCCAATGATGCAGACGTTTTAAGGTTTGATTGGTCCCTTGGTGATGAGGTTTGCCGATAAGGCCGATAGTATGAAACTTTGTGGTCATATTTATGCTAGATCTGGCCTTAGGCCTTGAAACGTCAAAATTGATCCCCATAATATGCCCAGAGTATTTCAGAAACAAAGCATTTTTAGCTGGAGTGAAAATGAGCAACGAATCGATTAAAGCAGAACAGGATCTGATCCAAGAGGGTGTAGAGTCTGAAGTATCTACCGCAGAAGCAAGTCTGATCGATGAGCTTACCCAGGCCAATTTCCGTATTGAAGAGCTGGAACAGTTACTCGCTGAAGCTTTGGCGAAAGTTGAAGAGCAGAAGGATTCAGTTATCCGCGCCGCAGCCGAAGTCGACAATATTCGTCGTCGTGCCGCAATGGATGTGGAAAAGGCGAACAAGTTTGCCTTGGAAAAGTTCGTCAATGAACTTTTGCCAGTGCTTGATAACATGGAGCGCGCATTGATGGGGACTAACCCTGAAGATGAAGCGACGAAAGCGATTTATCAAGGTGTTGAGTTAACTCAAAAAAGCTTACTCACTGCGGTGGCTAAATTTGGTGTTAAGCAGATTGATCCACAAGGTCAGTCATTTAACCCTGATCAACATCAAGCGATTGGTATGCAGCCAAGTGCCGAGTTCCCTGCGAACACTGTGATGTTGGTGATGCAAAAGGGTTATGAGCTGAACAGTCGCTTGCTGCGCCCTGCTATGGTAATGGTGTCACAGGGTGGCCCTAACCAAGAAAGCGCAACGATAGATATCGAAGCTTAAGCTTTATTGGATCAGCCGCTGTTATAACAGACATGTCTCGTCCTGAAATAAGTTGACACTTATTTCTACCTAAAACGCCTGATGAACCTCATCGGGCGTTTTATATTTTAAGGCCAAATGTGGCCGTCGTTGATTATATATGGCGACCGCTTCTGCCACCATCTGTCGCGCCTCATCCAGCGTTGCTGGCTTATGTGTTAAAAACTCCTGCTTCAATATGCCATTTACGCGTTCTGCTAATGCATTTTGATAGCAGTCATATCCGTCTGTCATTGAGCATGTCACACCATGATGTGTGTGAACCGCTTGATAAGCGTTTGAGCAGTATTGTATTCCTCGATCTGAGTGGTGTATCAGCGGTTTATCTTTATCTTTGTCTTGCCGCTGCCTCAGTGCCTGTTTGTACGCTGTTAGCACACCATCTGTTTTGAGATTATCATCAACATGATAGCCCACGATTTTTCGTGACCAGGCATCGGTCACCAGGCTTAAGTAGGCTTCATTATTTTGCAGTGGCAGATAGGTAATATCAGCCACCCAGACTTGCTCTGAGCGAGTGATGTCCACTTGTTGCTCACTGGGCTTTAGCAAGTTGGGATGACACCTAAATCGATGATGACTGTGAGTCGTTTTGTGGTACGCCCGTTTAGGTGCGACCAACAAACGATGCGCTCTGAGGCTGCTAAATAACCGGTCTCGCCCAATCACTATTTGATGTGATTTATTCAGTAAATACTGCAACTTGCGTGTACCTATTCGTGGTTGAAATAACCGTTCATATTGCACCGTTTGCAACACGTGTTGCTCCCTCTGCTCTGATACTTTTTGCCGCTGACATTGCTGATAATACGCCTGACGGCTAATCCCGAGGTAGCGACAGCATTGGGTGACGCGATAACCTATGGCCGTTTTTTCCTGGAGCGTTTCGCTCGTGGCTTTTTTACGACAGAAATCCCGTAGTCAGTTCTAAGTTTTTCGACAATGGCTTCGAAGAACGCGGCTTTCATGCGGGTATCTTCAAGTTCGGCTTCGAGTGCTTTTATCTTTTGCTCGGGAGTGAGTGTGGTGGGCTCAGTCATTAAATGTCCTCGCATTGATGTAGATGGTGTTCCTTGGGACCAATCCAGTTTTCCATGTTTGCGAAGCCAAACTAACACGGTGGAACAACCTTGAATACCGTACTTGTCTTGGGCCTGCTTATAAGTCAGCTCGCCTTTTTCCACTTGGTCGACAACGGCCAATTTAAAAGCGAGGGAATAATCACGTTGAGTTCGTTTAATTGTTGAAGTCATTACACTCTCCAAAATGAGTTTGAAAAGTGTCAACGCTATTTAGGACGGGTCAACAGCAACAAAAAAGGACTGCAATTGCAGTCCTTTTTTTTATGGGCGGAATATGTGCAAAATATTGGCGGAATCTATATTGGTAAGACTTTGTATTGGTAAGACTGAGCACCTTACCGAGATAAGCTAGTTCTACCTATTCCGCCAACTATTGAGCCATTTATTGCGCTAGATAAGCATTGATTTGCGCCAGTATGCCTTCGGCATCCAGTTGCAAGTCATGGGTAACTTCCTCGGGTGAGCCATGTTTGATAAATTCATCAGGCAAACCAATCTGAAGCACGTCCTTGGGCATTCGCAGCTTTTGAAGCTGTTCAAGTACGCCAGTACCTGCGCCGCCCATGATGGCATTTTCTTCTACAGTAACGAGCACTTCGTGGGTTTGCGCCATCTCTTTGACTAAATCAACATCGAGCGGTTTTACAAAGCGCATATCGACAACCGTTGCATCTAAGCTTTCGGCAGCGGTTAACGCCGAGGCTAACAAGGTGCCAAAGTTGAGAATGGCAATGCGCTTGCCCACACGTTTGATCACGCCTTTACCAATCGGTAATGCCGTCATCGCTTCGACTTGCGTTGCTCCCGTGGCACTGCCCCTTGGATAACGCACTGCACTTGGACCCGCATCATAGCAATAGCCAGTGTAGAGCATTTGACGACATTCATTTTCGTCCGACGGCGCCATGATCACCATGTTGGGGATGCAACGCATAAAGCTTAAATCGAATGCACCTTGGTGAGTTGGACCATCGGCACCGACAATACCGCCGCGATCGATAGCGAACAATACCGGTAATTGCTGTAGCGCCACATCATGAATAAGTTGATCGTAGGCGCGTTGCAGGAAGGTCGAGTAAATCGCCACCACAGGCTTAAAGCCTTCACAGGCAAAACCTGCTGATAGGGTGACGGCATGCTGCTCGGCAATCGCCGCATCGAAATATTGTTTCGGGAAACGCTGGGAAAACTCCACCATACCCGAGCCTTCGCGCATCGCAGGAGTAATGGCTAATACTTTCTCATCTTGCTCAGCGATGTCGCACAACCATTTGCCGAAGACTTGGGAAAAGGTCGGTAAACCGGGTTTGGTAGCCGGCTTTTTAAACAGCGACGGGTCAAACTTAGGTACCGCATGCCAACCGATAGGATCTTTTTCAGCAGGTTCATAACCACGACCTTTCTTCGTCATGATGTGCAGCACCTGTGGACCTTTAAGATTGCGCATATTACGCATGGTCTCGACCAGAGCATCAACATCGTGGCCGTCGATAGGACCGATATAGTTGAAACCTAACTCTTCAAACAGGGTGCCAGGAACGACCATGCCTTTGAGGTGTTCCTCAGTGCGTTTGGCCATTTCTTTGATGACGGGCATGCCTTTCAATACTTTCTTGCCGCCTTCGCGCAGCGTAGTGTAGAAACGGCCTGACATCAGTTGGGCTAAATGGTTATTGAGGGCGCCGACATTTTCAGAGATCGACATTTCGTTGTCGTTCAGTACCACGAGCATGTCATTGTGTAAGTCGCCTGCGTGGTTCATGGCTTCAAACACCATACCACCAGTCATGGCGCCATCACCGATCACGGCAACGACTTTACGACCCGCTTGTTCTTTTTCTGCGGCAATCGCCATCGCCAGTGCGGCGCTGATAGACGTGCCTGAATGCCCAACGCTGAAAGTGTCGTATTCACTTTCTTCACGCCATGGGAAAGGATGCAAGCCATCTTTTTGGCGAATGGTGTGCATCTTGTCGCGACGACCCGTGAGAATTTTGTGGGGATAAGCCTGATGGCCCACATCCCAAATTAGCCGATCAAAAGGGGTGTTGTAGACATAGTGCAACGCAACAGTGAGTTCCACTGTGCCGAGCCCAGAGGCAAAATGTCCGCTGGATATGCCAACAGACTTAAGAAGGAACTCGCGCAGTTCGTCGGCTACTTGTGGTAAAAGTGCCTGAGGAAGCTGGCGGAGTTCATTAGGGGTGTTGGCCTGCGCCAACACGGGAAACTGAGAAATGTCCAAACTCATAGCGAGATACTTCGACTCTTATTATATTCTTCGCTCAATGATATAGCGGGCGAAGTCTGCAATTAACTGGCTATTGTATGGCAATTTAGCCAGCGCTGATAGTGCCTCTTGGATCAGTTGTTTGGCGGTGTCTTGTGCACCTTGTAGTCCAAGTAGTTGTGGAAACGTACTCTTATTCGATTCAGTATCAGAGCCTTGCGGCTTACCGAGTTCTTCGGTGGTGGCTACGATGTCAAGGATATCGTCTTGTACTTGAAAGGCGAGTCCGACCGCATGGGCAAAATCCATCATAGCAGCATACTGACTTTTTGGCGCGTTTGCGGCGATTAACGCTAACTCAACGGCGCAGCTGATAAGGGCGCCCGTTTTCATATTATGTAACTGAGTTAATGCTTTAAGATCAATATGTTTATCTGTTGAGGCTAAGTCTATCGCTTGGCCGCCACACATGCCACGATAACCTGAGGCTTTTGCCAATACTCTGACCATAGCGATATGTTGCTCGCTGCTGATCCCAGGGACCGCTTCGGTGACAATTTCAAAGGCTAAGGTCTGCAGTGCATCCCCCGCTAAAATGGCGGTCGCTTCATCAAAAGCGATATGCACTGTGGGCTGACCACGGCGCAGTTCATCATCATCCATGGCGGGTAAATCGTCGTGGATCAATGAATAAGCATGGATACATTCAATGGCTGCGGCGCAAGCATCTAATTTTTCGAGCTCGACCCCAAACATACGTCCGACACTGTAGACAAGGAAAGGTCGAATGCGTTTGCCACCCAATAAGGCGCCGTAAGTCATGGCGGCTTTTAATTGGGGAGCAGTATCTTCAAGCGTACTAAAACGCTGTTTTAATTGATTATCAACCCGTTGTTGATATTCTTGAATGGCACTGACTAACACGCTTATTCGCCCTCAACGGCATAGGGGGATAGGGGCGCATTTTCATCTTGTTTCAGTAAAATGGCCACTTTTTGTTGGGCTTGTTCGAGTTTTGCTTGGCTATTTCGAACCAGATTGATGCCACGTTCAAATTGTTTTAACGCGTCATCGAGGGAGATATCGCCTTGTTCTAGATCGGCAACAATGCGCTCGAGTTCGCCAAGGGATTCTTCAAAACTGAGATTTTCGGGTTTCTTCGCCACGTTTATGCTTCCTTTGATTTAGCGGACACAAGGTATATCAGGGCGGCTTTAGGGTCAAATTCAGACTAAAGATATTTGCTCAATAGCACGCTTTGTTACTGAAATTTTTTCAGAAAATATAAATTGTCGCTAAACTTGCTTAGTGTGTGTCCGATAACTGACAATAGTATCATCATTTGTATGGTAATTTTTAACTGGATAGACAAGGCTCGCATGTGTGTCGGTGGGATTATCTTACTCAGTGGAACAACTGAGTGTTATTGCTTACCTAGGGTAAGTATTATGTCGTTTATTACGAAAATTGAGGAGCCGTTGTGGATTTAGCAACAGTAATTGGAATTGTGGGTGCCTTTGGTTTTATCCTCGGGGCAATGGCCACCAGCGGCGGTTTAATGATTTTCGTTGATGTACCCTCGATTCTTATTGTTTTCGGTGGGTCCTTCTTCGTGGTGATGATGAAGTTCAATCTTAAACAGTTTTTTAGTGCGGTAAAAATCGCCGCCAAAGCGTTTATTTTTAAGATTGATAAGCCAGAAGATTTGATTGAACAGTCCGTGACTATGGCTGATGCCGCCCGTAAAGGCGGTTTTTTAGCTTTAGAAGAAGCGCAGATTACTAACAGCTTTATGCAAAAAGCCGTCGACATGCTTGTTGATGGTCACGATGGTGAAGTGGTGCGCGCTGCCTTAGAGAAGGATATCGCCCTGACCGAAGAGCGCCATCGTACAGGGATCGGCATTTTTAGAGCGTTTGGTGACGTAGGTCCGGCAATGGGCATGATAGGTACGCTGGTGGGTCTTGTGGCCATGCTGTCAAACATGTCAGATCCTAAATCCATCGGTCCCTCGATGGCGGTGGCCTTGTTAACCACCTTATACGGCGCTATGGTCGCCAACATGGTTTGTCTTCCTATCGCGGATAAGTTAACGCTTAGGATGGGTGAAGAAATGCTGAACCGTAACTTGATTATGGATGCGGTATTGGCGATTCAAGACGGACAAAACCCACGGGTGATAGAAGGCTTCTTGAAAAATTATCTGGCTGAGAAAAATCGCAAAATAGATACAACGGACGGAGAGTAGCCCATGGCTAAGGCTAAGTGCAACTGTCCACCGGCCGGAGCACCGATGTGGTTGGCGACGTTTGCTGACTTGATGTCGCTGTTGATGTGTTTCTTCGTGTTGTTATTGTCATTTTCCGAAATGGACGTAATGAAGTTTAAGCAGATCGCGGGCTCAATGAAGTATGCCTTTGGTGTGCAAAATAAGGTGGAAGTCAAAGATATCCCGAAGGGGACTTCAGTAATTGCCTTAGAATTTAGACCAGGCCGCCCCGATCCCACCCCGATTGAAATTATCAACCAGCAAACCAATGAAATGACGGAACCTGTATTGGATTACCAAGCGGGTGAAGACGACAGTGCTGGCGGCGTTCAGCAGCAAAGTGGTTCTCAGCGTGGTGGTGAAGCCACTGCAACGGCGCAGGAAGTGGCCGATGCGGTTAAAGCCGAAGCGGCAGCGGCGCAGGATAAGATCAATCAAGAAGTGAAGAAGATGGCGCAGGAGCTCAATAAAGAGATCACCGATGGTGCGATTGAAATTGAGTCCTTAGGTCAGCAGATTATTATCCGTATCCGTGAGAAGGGCGCATTTGCCTCTGGTTCGGGCTTCCTTCAACCACGATTTAAGCCTGTGGTGCGCTCTGTTGGCGAACTGCTAAAAGATGTGCCGGGGATTATTACGGTATCGGGTTACACGGATGACATGCAAATCAGCGATGAGCTTTATAGCTCTAACTGGGATTTATCCAGTAAACGCGCTGTGGCTGTGGCCCACGAGTTAGTGCAAGTCAAAGGCTTTGATTCTAAACGGATGAAAGTGGTGGGCATGGCGTCTAATAACCCGATAGTGCCTAACGATTCACCGGAGAATCGTGCCCGTAACCGCAGGGTGGAAATTGCCATTGAGCAAGGTAAAGCGAAGGAATCTGATGAGATTCAGGTTGGTAATTCGCCTTAGGTAGCTTGGTACTCACCGCATCTAAAGCCGCAATCCTGTTGCGGCTTTTTTACTGGGCTAAGGTAGACGTTTCCCTTTTTTACTAACGCTTTATGCATCAAAGCGCTGTGGTTGGTTTGAATCCATTTGGGCTTTACGCCAATCGCAGAGAGTGTGTAATCCCTAAGCTTTCTTCAAGCTTACCTCAACGACGTATCTCAAATAATTCATCTCAAATAACTCATTTCAAACAGAGCAATTTTAACTAAGTGAATAGGCTTCACTGACATTATCCCGACCGAATTCGCTTAAAAATCCCGCCGTGACTTAATTACTAATACGCCATTAATCCGCCATGAATGTGGCTTGTGTGGCTGTTTGCGATGCGCGCTGAAACTCGCATTTTTAGGTCGCTTGGGTATATAATCCCCCGATTATTCTTTTAACCAATTTTGCTGTTTTAAAATTGCCCGCGGAAATCCCATGAAGTTTATTGTAAAGCTGTACCCAGAAATCATGATGAAGAGCAAACCCGTAAGGATGCGCTTCACCAAAATGCTCGAAACCAACATACGTAATGTGCTCAAAAAAGTCGACGAAGACGCTAAAGTTCAACGTCAGTGGGACCGCATTATGGTTATGGTACCAAAGGATAAGCCTGAGTTGGCCCAAGCCTTCGGTGAGCGTCTGGCGTGTATTCCTGGCATTGCACACGTAGTGCAAGTGGATGAGTACAGCTTTGAATCTGTGGACGATATTTATCAGCAAGTCTTGCCTGTTTACCGTGACCAACTCGCGGGTAAAACCTTTTGCGTGCGAGTGAAGCGCACTGGCGATCACGATTTTAATTCTATCGAAGTTGAGCGTTACGTTGGCGGCGGCTTAAATCAGTTTACCGATGCTTTAGGTGTGCGTTTAAAGAATCCCGACATTACCGTTAACCTTGAAATTGAACGCGATAATCTTTACATGGTCACTAAGCGTATCGAAGGCTTAGGCGGTTTCCCTATGGCGACACAGGAAGATGTGTTGTCCTTGATTTCTGGTGGTTTTGACTCTGGTGTGTCTAGCTATCAATTTATCAAAAAAGGGGCGCGTACCCATTATTGCTTCTTTAATCTGGGCGGCGCGCAGCATGAAATTGGCGTGAAGCAAGTGGCTTACCATTTGTGGAAAACCTACGGCGAATCCCACAAGGTGAAGTTTATCTCTGTACCTTTTGAGCCTGTGGTCGCTGAGATTTTAGAGCGTATCGATAATGGCCAAATGGGCGTTGTGCTCAAGCGTATGATGATGCGCACTGCGGCGCGTATTGCCGACCGTATGGGCATTCAAGCCTTGGTGACCGGTGAAAGTTTAGGCCAAGTCTCTAGCCAAACGCTAACCAACTTGAACGTGATTGACCGCTGTACTGAGCTGCTGATTTTACGTCCGCTGATTGCCATGGATAAACAAGACATTATCAACGAGAGCCGTAAAATCGGCACCGAAGATTTTGCCAAATCTATGCCTGAATATTGCGGCGTGATTTCGCAAAAGCCAACGGTTAAAGCGGTATTAGCTAAAGTAGAAGCGGAAGAGAAGAAGTTCTCTGAAGATTTGATCGATCAAATCATCGCCCAGTCTGTCACTATTGATATCAGGGAGATCGCAGAACAAATGGATACTCGGATTACTGAGACTGAAACGGTCGCCAGTATTGATACCAACCAAGTGGTCATTGATATTCGCGCCCCTGAAGAAGAGGAAAGCAAGCCGTTGCAAATTGAAGGTATTGAGATTAAACGTATCCCATTCTTCAAGTTAGCGACTCAATTTGCCGATCTCGATAAGCAAAAAACCTATTTGCTGTATTGTGAGCGTGGGGTGATGAGTAAATTGCAGGCATTGTATTTAATCGAGCAAGGCTACACTAACGTCAAAGTGTATCGCCCATAAATCAATGCAAACTTGCCCACTGACATGTCTTGTCAGTGGGAAGTGCCCATAGAGATTGAATACAAAAAAGCCGCATATCAATGCGGCTTTTCTTTTGGTCTTCGCGGTGAAAACCTGAATTGGTGTTGTCTTATAAGCTATTAGACTTAACGACCTGCTGATTTGATGCGACATCATCTGCGGCAATCAATAGTGTGGCTTCTTGCAGCACTTCTTGGTGCATTTTATTCATTGCAGCAGTTAAGTCTGCAGTGATACTAGCTTGTAAGTCGCTAGTATCGATGACGATTTCGTCAACGAGTACATTAGCACTGGCATTTAAGCTGAGTGCTGAAATTATCGCTAACGCAAACGCTGATTTTAAATTAAACATAGTCGCCTCCGGGCTGACAAATTAACGCTGTCAGACATTCCCATCACCAACTTTGAGATTGTCCAACTAGGGTGTTTCATAGATATAAGTGTTTCGTGGATACCGCTGTTTCAATGGCGCAAAATTTAACCAAAATCACTGGCCTTTACAAACGATTAAATGTAACAATACGGATTAGAAAAACTAATTAAAAAACGAGACTGAGATCACTATGTCCAGACGATTACCACCGCTTAATGCGGTTAAAGCATTTGAGGCAGCTGCGCGGCATTTGAGCTTTACGCGCGCAGCAGAAGAATTGTTTGTTACGCAGGCTGCGGTGAGCCATCAAATAAAGGCATTAGAAGATTTCCTCGGATTAAAATTATTTCGCCGAAAGAACCGTTCTTTGCTTTTAACTGAAGAAGGGCAGAGCTACTTCCTCGACATCAAAGACATCTTTATTCAACTCGCCGATGCTACCGACCGATTACTCGCCCGCAGTGCGATTGGTTCTCTGACGGTCAGTATGTCACCCAGTTTTGCGATTCAATGGTTAGTGCCGCGTTTGGCAAAGTTCAGTGAGAAAAACCCCGATATCGACGTGCGTATTAAAGCTGTCGATACCGAAGCCAGCTCACTAACCGATGATGTGGATGTGGCGATTTATTATGGTTTAGGCAATTGGCCTGGCTTGCGTGCCGATAAGCTCAGAAACGAAGTGCTCATTCCTGTGTGTTCGCCCATGTTACTCAATGGCCCTAAGCCACTGTCAAAACCGAGCGATTTAAAATATCACACGCTATTACATGATATGAATCGTCACGATTGGCAGGCGTGGTTTAGACAATGTGGGATTAACGATATTAATGTGAACCAAGGCCCCATCTTCAGTCATTCGTCCTTGGTATTGCAAGCGGCGGCCCATGGTCAAGGCGTGGCTTTAGGTTACAGCGTACTGGCGCGTCCCGATATAAAAGCGGGGCGTCTCGTGTGTCCATTCCAAGAAGTCTTGGTCAGTAAAGATGCTTACTACTTGGTTTGCCAGCAGAATCACGCTGAACTTGGTAAGGTCGTCGCGTTTCGCGAATGGATGTTAGATATGTTTGCTGAGGAGTCGCGCAGTGAGTTGTTGCCCGGATAAGCCAAGTTTTGTGTTAGAGGGTGAGCCTGCGAGCACAATGATTTTATTAGCCCACGGCGCGGGCGCTAACATGGGCTCTGAGTTTATGCAGGCTATGTCGGCGGGGTTGGTGGCTAAGGGCTGCCAAGTAATGCGCTTTAATTTTCCCTATATGCAGGCCAATGCCGTCGATGGCAAACGGCGTCCTCCGGACCGCGCGCCTAAATTGCTCGCTTGTTTTACTCAGATGCTCGATATCGCTCATTCACAACCTAAGGTCGAGCGCGTCGTACTGATGGGCAAATCCATGGGCGGACGTATGGCGGCGTTATTAGCCTGCGATCCCGCGTTAGCTTCGCGCATCGATAGGGTGATTTGTTTAGGTTATCCCTTTGTGCCACTTAAAGGCGGCGAGCCTAGATTGGAACCTTTGAATGAATGCCAAGTCCCAGTATTAGTCGTACAGGGCGAGCGGGATAAGTTCGGTGGCAAAGAGCAGATCCCAAATTGGCCTTTGAAAGCTGAGATAGGATTGGCTTGGATAACCGACGGCGATCATAGTTTTGTCCCAAGAAAGTCGTCAGGCACCACTGAAGCGGCTAACCTTGCACGTGCCATTGATTTATCTAGCGATTTTATTGGTTAGCTTAATGTTGAGCGAATGAATGTTGAATGAGTTAAGCCCATTCCAGCAGGAGAGTTAAATGCGTAAAGGTCTATTGTTACTCGCCGCCGTGAGCGGATTTTTAGCCGTCGCCTTAGGGGCTTTTGGTGCCCATGGTTTAAAAGCAGTCGCACCACCGGATTTGATTGACGTGTTTAATCTTGGGGTGCAATACCATTTCTACCATACCTTCGCCTTAATCATGGTTGCCTTTTCGGGCCAATGGTTAACCTCACGTTTATTGGACTGGTCGGCGTATTTGTTTATTGCAGGCATAGTGCTATTTTCTGGCTCATTATACGGACTGGCATTGTTTGGCACTAAGTGGCTTGGCCCTGTCACGCCAATGGGCGGTGGGTGTTTCTTACTCGGCTGGTTATTATTTGCTGCCGCGGTATGGCGTCATAAAGTCATTGACGGTCACGAGTCTTAATCTCGAACGTTAAGTGTGAGTTAACAGGCTTAGGGCGCACCTAAGCCTTTTTTATTTCTCCAATCGCAATTCAAAGTTCCGCAAGTAGGCAAATAGGGCATTTGTGGATTGAAATTGGTATACTGACGCCCAAATCGATAGTCAGCCAATGCTTTGGCTTGGATTTCTCAGGGATCCCCATGAAAAACCTATTTTTATTTTGCCGCGCAGGCTTTGAAAAAGAATGCGCTGCAGAAATCCAACAGCGAGCCGGTGAGCTCAATGTGGGCGGCTTTGTTAAGGCCAACAATAACGACGCCTATGTCGTATACCAATGTTTTGAAGATGACGCCGCAGATACGTTAGTGAAACAACTGCCTTTAGATTCGCTCATTTTCGCTCGCCAGATGTTTGCTGCCAGCGACTTGTTAGTCGACTTGCCTGAAAACGACAGAATTAGCCCAATCGTGGCGGCACTCAGTGACGTCAGCAAAGCGGGTGAAGTGCGGGTTGAAACGCCAGACACTAACGAAGCGAAAGAGCTATCGGCTTTTTGCCGTAAGTTCACTGTGCCTTTACGCCAGCATTTGAAAAAATCTGGCAGTTTGCTCGCGCAGGAAAATCCAAAACGTCCGATTATCCACGTGTGTTTTATCGGACCCGGCCGTGCCTATGTGGGTTATTCCTACAGCAATAACAGCTCGCCACACTTTATGGGTATTCCACGTCTGAAAATGGCGGCGGATGCTCCGAGTCGTTCTAGCCTGAAACTCGATGAAGCCTTTGGCCAATTCGTGCCTAAGGAAGAGCAAGAAGAGCGTATTCGCAGTGGCATGAACTCAGTGGATTTGGGCGCTTGCCCAGGTGGCTGGACTTATCAACTGGTGCGTCGCGGCATGTTTGTGTCGGCTGTCGATAATGGTCCCATGGATGAGAAACTCATGGAAACGGGCCAAGTGAAGCATTACCGTGAAGACGGTTTCCGTTTCGAACCACAGCGCAAAAATATCTATTGGCTAGTGTGCGACATGGTTGAGAAACCAGCGCGCGTAGCTGAACTGATTGAAGCTTGGGCGATTAACGGTTGGTTTAAGGAAGCGGTTTTCAACCTTAAATTACCGATGAAGAGCCGCTATAAAGAAGTCACTGCCATTCTTGAGACCATGCAGACCATTCTTAAAGAGAACGGCGTGACCGATTTTAAAGTGCAGTGTAAGCATCTTTATCACGATCGTGATGAAGTGACAGTGCATTTATGGCTGCGTCCTAATACCGCGTGGAATTAATTCCTGCGATAACTCTGCAGTGATATTGCCGTCGTTACTCGCGTACGTTACTTAGGTACGCTAATACGGTAATCGTCACACAGATTTAAAAGATACGCAGTTTTAAAGCCATACAGGTTTAAAAGCCAAATAACAAAAAGCCCCAAAGGAAACTTCGGGGCTTTTTCGTATTTACTCATTTGAGTTTCAAACGCTTACTTCTTATGAAGCTGAAGCTGAAGCTGAAGCTGAAGCTTGAACAAGCGCGTTATAGACTCGCCTTAAACGCGCTCAGCATTGAGATCACAGACGCTCAAGAACCGCTTGAGTGAAGTCAGTCGTGCCGTGAGTGCCGCCTAAATCGCGAGTGGTACGGTCGCCTTCTTCGATCACTGCTGATACTGCTTTACGGATTTGTTCAGCTTTGTCAGCCATACCTAAATATTCCAGCATCTGGATAGAGGCTAAAATTACTGAGGTTGGGTTCGCGAGGTTTTTGCCCGCGATATCCGGTGCACTACCGTGAACGGCTTCGAAAATCGCGGCATCACGGCCAATGTTTGCACCTGGTGCCATACCTAAACCGCCGACTAAACCGGCACACAGATCCGATAAAATGTCACCGAACAGGTTGGTCGTTACGATCACATCGAAGTTTTCTGGGTTCATTACTAGCTTCATGCACGTTGCATCGACGATCATTTCTTCAGTCTTGATGTCTGGGTAACGAAGGCTCACTTCACGGGCCACTTTCAAGAACAGGCCTGATGTTGACTTCATGATGTTGGCTTTGTGCACGATAGTGACTTTCTTGCGGTTTTCTTTGCGAGCCAGTTCGTAGGCGAAAGTGGCGATTTGCTCGGCACCTTGGCGAGTCACGATACTGGTCGCTTCTGCCGTTAAACCATCGTCAGATACTTTTTGGCCGTGGCCAGAATACATGCCTTCGGTGTTTTCACGTACTGTGATGATGTCGATGTTCTCGTAACGCGCTTGGGTACCTTTGAAAGACAGTACTGGGCGCACGTTAGCGTACAGACCGAATTTTTTACGTAAAGTTACGTTGATAGAGGTAAAGCCTTCACCTACTGGCGTCGTCAATGGGCCTTTTAGCGTGATACGATTTTTTTCGATTAATTCTAAGGTGCGTTGTGGCAGTAATTCGCCTTGCTTTTCGAGTGCAGTCAGGCCAGCATCGGCAAATTCATATTCAAAATCACAGCCCGCTTTATCGAGAATTTTTAAGGCTGAATCAATAATACTTGGGCCAATTCCATCACCTGGAATTACGGTTATCGTTCTTTTTGACATGGAGAAGTCCTTCCACGGTTCGTCGTTACTGCAATTGTCTGCCCCCAGCGTTAACTGGGTAGCAGGACTATGAATTTGGTATTTTTTCTGTCTATTATTTTAACCATCTTTGGTCAAACTTCACAGGAAATAGTGAGCAATATCACGATTTTTTATGTGGTATAACTTGTAAAAATACTGGGTTCTCACCATGATGGAGAGCCAATGGTTAAAAAAGTCTACTTTAGTCTAACAAATATATAAAAGAGGAAGACATTGAAGTTAATCCCTATCACATCTCTGGTGCTGTTATCCCTTGGACTATTGCCTGCAGTGCAGGCTGAAACCAGCACTAAACCGCTCACCCTCACAGACATCATGCACTTTGAGTCCCTTGATAAACCGGTTATCGCAGATAAGGGCCAAGTCATCGCGGTCGAGTCTGCGCCCGATCGCGGGGATAGTCACGTCATTGTGAAAAATGTGCTGTCGCAGCAAAGTTATCAAATTGCGGGTGGGTCAGATCCTTTAGTGAGTCACGATGGACGCTTTGTGGCTGTGGTGGTCAAACCGAGTTTGCTCACGCGTGAAACGAGTGATGCCAAGGCGAAGAAAAAACTCAAATCTGACATGGTATTACTCGATACCCAAACGGGCACTCAAACCCGCTTTGAGCGCGTGAAGGAATTCGTGTTCAGTGATGACGGTAAGCATTTGGCAATGTGGTTTGAGGCCGATGAAGAGTCTAAAAAAGACGCTGAGCCTAAAGCCAGCGAAAAACTCGCTGAAGCAGGCACACAAACCCCAGCGAAAGTGGATAAGCCAAAGGTTGATAAGTTTGACCAAGGCCGCCGTTTTACTTTGATCAGTTTAGACGATCAAACTAAGCGCATCGATGTTGAGCAAGTGACGGGTTATGTGTTTGATAAGGCGAGCCGCCGACTTGCGCTAGCGGTGAATGATATCGCCAATAAACAGCATCAATTGCAGTTAGTGGATTTACTTACCCACCAAAAAACCGTCGCTTTTGATTCGCCTAGCCAACAGGTTGGTGCGTTAGCGCTGGCTAAAAATGGTCGTTGGCTGGCGTTTACGCAGGGCAAAGATAGCGAGTTACCCTATGGTCGCAGCTATCAGTTATCGTTGGTCGATTTGCAATCGGGTAAAATCAGCAAAACTCCTGAGTCACCTGAGTGGAAACTCAATCGCTACACAAGTTTAAGCTTCTCATTGGACAGCGAACGACTGTTCTTCGGCCGCGTGCCAGAGGTGAGCCAGCAGCTTAGTTTGCAGAAAATCACCGAAGAAAAAGACCTGTTTAGTGCCGATATTGTTACCGGACAGCGCGGGCTTAAGGTGTGGCATGGTGACGACCCACGGATTAAACCCCACGAAATCAAGCAATATGAGGATGAGCAAAAACGCACTTACCTTGCGGTATTGCATTTAGGATCGAATAACGTGGTGCAGCTTGGCGATAAAACCGTGCCAGATGTGACGATTTCACAGCATAAGCGCTTTATGTTGGCGAGTTCAGATTTGCCCTATCGCAAGATGGCGACGTGGGCGGGTTTCTATCAAGACTATTATCTGGTCGACATTAACACTGGTAGTAAGGTGCCTTTTTTGACTCAGCAGCCGAGCGATGCCGAGCCAAGTTTGTCAGGTAACGGCAAGTATGTGGCTTATTATCAGCAAGGTAATGTGTATCTTTATGATATTGCTGAGGCTCATCGCACTAACCTGACAAGATCATTAAAGGTCAGCTTTGCCGATGAAGACCATGACTATCCATCGAGCGCGCCGGGATACGGTTTTGGCCCTTGGCTGAAAGATGACGCTGGGTTCTTGGTTTACGATAAATACGATGTCTGGCAGTTTAATACTGAATCTAAGGCGGGTTTTGCCTTAACCGCAGGTAAAGGGCGCACCCAGAAAATTCAATATCGTCTTGAGGGCTTAGTCGATAATCCCGATGAACCGACTGAGCTTGCCTATAACGCCACTGTGTTACTCCACGGTTATAGCGATAAAACTAAGGCCGATGGCTTCTACCAAGCGACGCTCGGCGCAGCGGGCGTGAAAACGCTGATGCAAGGCGAGTATAAGTTGACTGTGTTAGTACGCAGTAAAGACGCAGACACTATCGTGTTTTCTAAGGAGCGTTTCGACTTATTCCCTGACTTGTATACAGCTAACTATAGCGCCCCGCAAAATGCGCTTAAGCAAACGGATTTAGATAAGCAACGCCAAGCGTTTAACTGGAGCAAAGCCGAGTTAGTTCACTGGACGAATGGCGATGGTAAGCCGTTAGATGGCGTGCTGATCAAGCCGACCAATTATCAAGTGGGTCAGCGCGTTCCTGTGTTGGTTTATTACTATCGTTTTATGACGGATAGACTGCATGCCTTCCCGCAGATGAACATTAACCACAGACCTAATTTTGCTTGGTATATCAATAATGGTTATGCGGTGTTCCTACCTGATATTCGTTTTGAAATTGGTTACCCCGGCGCGAGTTCGGTGCAAGCGCTCACCTCAGGCGTGCAAAAGCTGATTGAGATGGGCATTGCCGATCCCGATGCTATTGGTCTGCAAGGTCATTCTTGGAGTGGTTATCAAACGGCGTTTGCCATCACTCAAACTAAGATGTTTAAGGCGGCGGTCGCGGGTGCGCCGGTATCGAACATGACCAGCGCCTACAGTGGTATTCGCCATGGTACGGGTATTGCGCGTCAGTTCCAGTATGAAACTGGACAGAGCCGTATTGGCGCGAGTTTGTTTGCCGCGCCGCAAAAGTATATTGAAAACTCTCCAGTATTTTACGCTGACCGAATTCAAACGCCTTTGATGATCATGTTTGGTGATAAGGACGATGCGGTGCCTTGGGAACAAGGTGTTGAAATGTACTTGGCCATGCGCCGTGCGGGTAAAGATGTGGTGTTCTTACAATATGAGGATGAGCCGCATCACTTGAAAAAGTACCCGAATAAGCTCGATTACAGCATTCGCATGATGCAGTATTTCGATCATTATCTGAAGGGTAAACCCGCGCCAGAATGGCTCAGCAAAGGCGAAGCCTATGTCGAGTACAAGGCTGATGATGAATAAGTGACTGATTTAGCTTATTGCTATCGCACTGAGTGACCTAGGTATTCTGTCACTAAGACGTTCAGTTGGTTAATTATGAAAATAAAAACGCCACCGATTAGGTGGCGTTTTTATTTAGCAGTCAGTCGTATTTATTTACTGCTCAATGTCTCGTGGGCGGAAGTGAGCACAGTGTCTGTGCCCGCATCGAGGTATTGCTTATAGGTATCTTGGCCCCAAGCAATCAACTTATCATTTTCAAAAATAAGCGGGGTACATTCCTCTTTGGTCGTCACACCGTCTGATTTCTCATGGTGAGTGCGATAAAAAAGCACCTGTAACTTGGCTTCCTTGACGGCTTTTGCCTCTGAAAAGTCGGCCTTACCGAGCAATTCTTTTACTGAACCGATATTTTGCCCTAAGGTTAAATCGTTCATTTTCTGGCTGTTATAGGCCTGTCGGTCCTCCCAATTCATGTCTTCTGGCGTTGGTTCATAAACCAGTACAACCACAGCGACAAAGGCGACGTAGGCGGCAAAAATACTACCGATAATTACTGAAACTTTTGATTTCATTTATAGTTATTCCTTTACCTCATTAAATGAGTCACTTGAGCACGTCCATAAAATACGCTTTTGTTGCGCTAAGGTAAATGCGTTAATTGCAACTTTGTATTAACAGAAGTTTAGTCTTGATTGATGGTTTTTTCAGGTGGGGAGTCAATCACGCGAAAGTCTTTCAAGTTGATATTGAGTGGTTGGTCCGTTTGTAACTGCGCCAGCTTATAACTCAGCCTCGCCATCTCTTTGCCCTCGGCGAGCTTCTTCGCTTGCTTAGCGCCTAGGTTGGATAAGGATGAAAACAAGGTCGGTAAGCTTCTAAAGGTTTTCAATAACTCGGCGGCCGACTTAGGGCCTATGCCCGCAATACCAGGAATTTTATTACCGCTGTCGCCCGCTAATGCCATCAAGTCGAGAAATTGGCTGCGCTCAACACCAAGCTTTTGTTCCAATGCCGCAATATCGAGGTACTGCTGATTAAAGTGATCCCATTGACTGATTTGGCGATGATTAAGCTGACTAAAACCTTTGTCGGTGGACACAATAATGGCTTCACCTTGCGCTTTGGCGGTTTTTATCGCCAGTGTCGCAATCACATCATCGGCCTCCGCGGCGGCATAAATAGAGCCAATGTGCATTGCGGTTAAATGGTCTTGCAGCGCAACTAAACCCTGCGCCAGTGGTTCTGGCATAGGTTTACGACCTTTTTTGTAATCGGGATAAAGCTGTTTACGCCATGAGATCTCATCACCGTCCCACACGATAGCCACATGGGTAGGGCGATGCACCCGCAGCAGTTTAGTGCACGCCGAACTGACGCGCTCTGTGAGGCTTTGCATATCTGTTTCATCGGGGATCGCCGCATAGATGCGGCGAACCAAGTTGAGACCATCGATGATTAAAAACTTGTTCATGGGGTGTCGTTGTTTCGCTCTCTATTTCACTATTTGGTAGCAAGGAATATAAGCGCTTCCGGGAAGCTTCATTCTCTGTTGTTGCACAAATGCACTCAAGAGCTTATCCATCATGTCCATGAGTTTAGGATCGCCTTTCAATTGGAAGGGACCATCGCGCTCTATGTGCTTGATTGTTTCCGACTTGACGTTACCCGCCACTATACCCGAAAACGCTTTGCGCAGGTTGGCGGCAAGCTCGGCTTTATTGGTTTGGAAGTGCAAGTCCAAGTTTGCCATCACCTCGTGGCTCGGAACAAAAGGTAACTGGAATTCAGACTCTATCTTCAGTGCCCACTGATATTGGTAAGCATCACCCGTTGAGCGGCGATAGGCTTTCACTTGCTCCATGCTTTTCTTCATGATACGCGCCACTTCAGTGGGATTATCTATGATGATTTGATACTTCTTCTGAGCTTCAGGGCCTAAAGTTGAGGCAATAAACTCATCAATCTTAATGAAGTAATCGGCGCTTTCCGTGGGGCCTGTGAGGATCAGCGGGAAAGGGGTTTCTTGGTTTTCTTCGTTGAGTAAGATACCTAAGATATAGAGCAACTCTTCCGCCGTGCCAGCACCACCTGGGAAGATAATAATGCCGTGACCTAAACGCACGAAGGCTTCGAGGCGTTTTTCAATATCGGGCAAGATCACCAGTTCATTGACGATTTGATTCGGTGGCTCGGCGGCAATAATACTTGGCTCAGTCAAACCAATATAACGGGCATTTTTAATCCTTTGTTTGGCATGACCTATGGCCGCACCTTTCATCGGGCCTTCCATCGCGCCAGGACCACAGCCAGTGCAAATGTCCAATTCCCTCAGGCCAAGTTGATAGCCTACCTCGCGGGTATACTGGTATTCGATAGCATTAATACTGTGCCCGCCCCAACAGACGACGACGTTAGGGTCTTTCATGGGGGCAATCGCCCGCGCGTTACGCAAAATATCAAACACCACATTGGTGATATGGTGGGCGTTGGTCAGATTAATGTGTTTGAGCGAGTCGTATCTGTCGCTGATATAAAGGATGTCGCGTAAGACTGAGAACAGATGTTCTTGAATGCCGGTGATTATTTGGCCATCGACAAAGGCTTGTTCAGGGGGATTGACCAGTTCTAATTTAACACCGCGTTCCCGTTGTAGGACGTGGATGTCGAAATCATGGTATTGCTCGAATAGGGCTTTAGAGTTGTCGGTTTTTAAACCTGCGGCAAGTACTGCTAAGGAGCAGTTGCGGTACAGTTGATATAGCGTGCTTTTGGCACTTTTCTTGAGACGATCAACTTCAAGTTGCGAAAGCTGATCCATGCTGCCTTTAGGGCTGACTTTTACTATCATTTATCACTCCTTCGTCATGACAGGAGTGATTAGAGGAGGCGTATAGTGGGGCTCAATTATACGTCAATCACAACCCTGTCTCTGCTTTCGTGTTTCGCTTTGTAGAGTGCTGCATCGGCGCGTTCGAAGGTCTCATGTATGAGCTCACTTCCCATAACTTGCGCAGCCCCTATAGATACTGTAACTGTAATTCTCTGATTTTTAAATTTAAATGGAATATTTTTTACTTTCTCGCGCACTCTGTTTAAAAGTTGAGCGATATCAGCAGGTGCTACATCGGGTAATAGCAGGACAAATTCTTCGCCACCATAACGGGCTACAAATTCGGTATCGCGTAGCGAGTTTTTCAATGCCATCGCAATCACCTGCAGGGTTTTGTCGCCCGTGCTGTGACCAAAGCTGTCGTTGATCGTTTTGAAATGGTCAATATCGGCAACCGCCACCCACAGGGGAGATTTATGCCGTTGATAGTTGCGGTATTCCAAATCCATGCGCTCTTCTAACGCGGCACGGTTAGGCAATTGAGTTAAGCTATCGAGCAAGTTGAGTTTTTGTTGTTCAAACAATCGCTCTTTGTAAGTATTGGCCTCGTTACTTAATTCATTAAGCTCTTTGCGCATTGTTTCCATTGATTTACGCAGTAAGGCCTGTTCTCTTTGCTCTAAGGCTTCTTTACGGGCCAATGCCGAACGAATGGAGTTAAGTTGCTCAGTTAATTGGGCTTTAAGATCGACAATATCTTCCACATCGATAATGATTTCACCGGCGTTATCGACGCGGGTATTAATCTCACGATTCAACTGGGTCTTGAGTTGGAAGCTGCGTTGATTGTGGTTGTAAGACTCACTGACTACTTCGCGCACTGCGGCTAAGGCATCGTTGAGGGCAAACAAAAACTCTTGCGATGCCGATTTCTCGCGGGCGATGTTATCAAGTAATAAGGCTAAAATGGTTTGGTAGGCTTCGAGCAAGCTATCAACTTCAATCTCAGAAGAGAGCACTTCTTTGATCACTAGGACTTGGTCACGCTGATCTTTACGAAACTCGATTTCCGAAATCATCTGCGCCAGCTCATGGGCTAGCTGCCTGTGTTTTGGCAAGACATCGAGTTTTTCAGATTCGTTAAATTGTAGCTGTAATATGGTTTCGTAGAAGCCGATGATTTGCTTAACTTTAGGAATATATTCCCAAACTGTGTGAAAAGGTTTAGCCAGATCTTGTTTGAAGTAATTGACTTCTTTTTTGAGTTTTTCAGGTGCAGAGTTCACGCGTTGGATCTGACGGATCACCTGTGACAAACCCGTACGACTCTCTTCGAGTTGTACCATCACATGGTGATATTGGCCTTTTAGTAGGCGCTCGACATCGACTAATTCTGGCAACGCCTCATCGACTCGCTCAAACGTATTTAAGTTATGGCGAAGTTTGGCGAGTTTATTATCTAGCTCAAGATTTTGCCCTTTACAGGCGAGGCTTAAGTGACCAATAAATTGCAGTAATGTCTGTAACTTTGCGTTTCTATCTTCATTGACTTCATCGAGGGCAAGTTTGGCCGAATGAAGTTTCTGTTGCAGCAAGGCAAGTTGTGAAACGGTAGCGCTCGAATCCTTCATCCTGAGTGTTGTCCTAACTCTGCAAGGCTAAAAAACATGACGATCCTATGTCCAGATTAGCTGTTAACTCATATGATACTAATGTTATAACACTGGGCGTAGAGTGCAAATGCGATTTACCTATGACTCTGTGATTAATTGCTGATATTGATCAAATATTTTCCAGTAATTGCCTATCTTGGTTGTTTTCCCAGCAAGGCCAGCGAATATCTTCTTTATTACCGTTGGTTTCTAATCTGATTAATCCACGCTCAATGCCTTTTTCAAGGTGTAAAAATAACGGATTGGCAAATAAGCTCAAAGGGACAAAGTCGAGCGCTCTAAGGGCAACATAATAATCGTCACTTCCCTCTAAACTGCGGGCACAGGCGAGCGCCATCTGCACGGTTTCAAACTTTAATTTCGCGGCCATTTTAATTTCAGATTTCGCCAGCAGTGGCAAGTTGGCAAAACCAAGGCGGAAATGATGGACTATGTGCTGTTGGTCGAGTTTCTGGCGTATTTGGCTGATCACGTTTGTCGGCTCAACGGCTTGGGTGAAGCGCACTGCAAATACCCCTTGGCGTATCACATAGACAGGGGATGCGAGCGCATCGGTTAGATGCGTGGCCAGTTGCGCGGTTACTGAATCACTAAAATATTGGCCATAGTCGAGGTCGGTCGTGAGCTGGGCGGGGAAGGCGATAATCCCTAAAGCTGTTGTAGACGCTTGATGTTGATTATGGCCCAAGTGCGCTAATAGCGCCGCATAGCCTAAGTTATGGGTAAAGGGTTCCTGTAGGCTCAGTTGGGCTAATGCGGCATTCTGTGCCGAGATTTTGCGGCGATGATGCAACATATACGCAATCACCAGCAGCAAGAGTCCGGCAATCAGGCAACTGATGAGCAGTAGCGTGTGAGTGTTGTTGCTTTCTTTCACTGTCTCAACGAGTTTTCCCTGTAGCATGTTGAGCTCAAGTTTAAGCTGTTGCTCTGCAAGGGCAGAGGCCGACACTGGGGAGTCTTTATCTGTCTCGGCTGGCTTTTTACCTAGCTCAATGATACGGGCTAGGGCATCGATGGTTTTTGCTAATTCCCCTAATTTTTGCGCCGCGGAGGCGATAAGTGTGAGTGCGGATTTTTGTTCATCGACCAGTTTTAAATCGACCGCGAGTGCTAATGCGATATCGGCATGGGCCATCATCAGCGGCCAATCTTGGTTGGTTTGGGCGATTTCACCAATTAAGAGTTCGTTATAAACTTGATAGTGATGGCTTTGTTTTTCTTTGAATATTTGATTGGCCATCAGTAAATATTTTAGGGCGTTAACATTGTCTTTAATATTTGAGTAGGCTTGTCCTAAATTATGGAAATTAAGACCTTGTGCGATGTAGTTACCGCGTTTTGCATCTAATTGCTGGGCATTTAGGTAGTAATCAATCGCTTTATGCCAATCCCCTTGTTCGCCATAGACCATAGCGATCACTGTCATACAACTTGAAAGATAAGTGTCATTGCCCATTTTTTTAAATCCAGCCGCGGCTTCATGAGCGTTTTTAAGC
Source organism: Shewanella vaxholmensis (assembly GCF_031932135.1). Classification (NCBI taxonomy): domain Bacteria; kingdom Pseudomonadati; phylum Pseudomonadota; class Gammaproteobacteria; order Alteromonadales; family Shewanellaceae; genus Shewanella; species Shewanella vaxholmensis. The sequence goes on along the minus strand of NZ_JAUOEV010000001.1, from coordinate 204,555 downwards.
GCTTCATCCCACTGCTTTAAATCACGATATACCTTAGAAAGTTGTAATTGCAGATTGGTTTTCATTGATGGGTAATTAGAACGATTGGAGATCCGAATCGCTTCACTATAATGCTGTAATGATTTTGTAAGCTGCTGATTAAAATTGTAATAAAAGCCAAGCCTCGCTTCAGCCGCCGCGATTAAGTAATCGTTTCTGAGTTTATAGGCAATGTCGCGGTATGTGTGGAAGTGCATCAGGGCTGGCACTTCTTGGCGGATTAATAAATGTAAGCCGCCTAAGTGCTCATGAATATTGTGTTTAAGAATCAATGCTTCGATGTCATAGCTGTCGTTGATGCGGGTGATCGCTTCATTATACAGGCCAATCGCTTCTTGATATTTTTGCTCGGTACGGCCAAGGTAACGCCCATTCAACATGGCGACCATTGCAAGTTCATAGGGCGATTGCGCCGCAGTAGATAAGAGTTCAATCAAGCTTTTTGCGTCCTGAAAACCGACCTTAGTTTTCACGTTCGGCTCCATATTCAGCCGAGTCAGCAGATACAAAATCTGTTCAAATTCGGTTGGACTGTAGCCTTGCTCTTGGGCTGCACGCTCAAATTGGTCACGGTTTTGGAACGCAAGGGGGAAGGAAATGGATTTGTTGAGCACATCATACATTTGCTGTGGCGATTCTCTTAACTCCACCTCATCAGCTTCGAGATCTCGGCTTTGAACGCTAAAAGGCAGTGACAGCAACAAAGTAAATAAAATAACCGTGAGTTTTTGCATTTGAACTGTGATTCCTCATTCCTTAAGTCAAGGAACTTATTTTGTTAGCTTTTGTTAGCGCCTAATGAGGATGCTACATCGACTTGTTATACTTGGAAAAATCATAAGAAGCATAATAACAGAAGGAAGCAAGAGTGAAACCCAACAGATTATCAATCTTGATATTAAGTGCATTATTTTCTGGCCAAGTATTGGCCGATGTGAAATATCAAATCGACCTCGTTAAACCCGAGCATCATATCGCTCAAGTGAATGTGACTTTTCCTGAAGTGAAGACCAGCGATTTTACGGTCAATCTGCCAGTGTGGCGTACGGGTAAATATCAAGTATTGCCTTTGGCCGATGGCGTGCGTTTATTTAGCGCCAAAGACAATCAAGGTCATGAACTCCCATGGAAACGTACGGCGAGCGGTGAATGGCAAGTCGCGCTCACGCAGCCAACCAGCGTAACGGTTAGTTATCAGTTGTATGCCAATGAATTAGGCCAAAGGGTTCGCCATATTGATGCGAGCCACGCGTATTTAGATGCCAGCGGCGTGTTCATGTATAGCCCGCAATTTCGCTCTGAGCCGGTATCGGTTCAATTGAACGTTCCTGAAACGTGGCAAAGTTACTCGGGTATGGCATCAGGCACGCCAGCGCATTCTTTTATCGCGCAAAATTACGATGTGTTAATTGATTCACCTATCGAAACCGGTGTGAGTACTCATAAGCAATTCAGTGCTAATGGCAAAAACTATGAGTTAGTATTTTGGGGTGAAGGTAACTATGAAGCCGATAAAGTCGTTAAGGATTTAACGGCATTAAGTGGTCAAGCAAAGGCGATTTGGGATGATTATCCCTTTGATCGTTATGTGTATATGGTGCATGCCACCAGCGGCGCTAGTGGCGCGACAGAACATTTAAATTCTACGGTTATCCAACTGCCGCGTTTTAGTTTCCGTGAGCGCAAGGATTACCTACGCTTTATTAGCACAGCATCCCATGAGTTTATCCATACCTGGAACGTAAAGGCCTATCGTCCTGCGGGACTTGTGCCCTATGATTATCAGCATGAAAACATGACGGAATTACTGTGGATGGCCGAAGGCTCTACCAGTTATTTCCAAGGCCAGTTACTGCTGCGTGCTGGGGTGATGACGCCTAAAGAGTTCCTCGAAGACTTAGCTAAACGCGTTGAAAAAAACCAACTCAACCCTGGGCGTGAAACTCAATCTGTTGCCGAGGCGAGTGCAGGAGAGTGGAGCAGTACGGGCGGTGATTATGCGATTAATCACAGTGTGAATATCTACTCTGAGGGTTACTTAACTTCCTTAGCGTTAGATTTCTCGCTGCTGCAAGATACGAAACTCAAGCATTCATACCGTGATGTGCATCGCCGTTTATATCAAGATCACCGTGTGCCAAAGGGCTATGGGGTTAGTGATGTGCAGCATATCCTTAAGGATTTATCCGGCAAAGATTATGCGCCTTGGTGGCAGGCAAACGTGAATAGCCCGATGAGATTAGATTTCCCTGAGTTGTTATCGCAGGCTGGGTTAGCAATGTCCTATGGCAAAGATTCAAAAGTCGAGGCATTTGCCGGCATGACGTTAAGCAGCGCCCATGGCTCTTTAGTGTTAGACCAAGTGCTGCGTAATGGCCCAGCGTGGCGAGCGGGTATCGTCGCGGGGGATGAAGTATTAGCGATTAATGGTCTTAAGGTGACTGCTGCGGGTTTTGATAAGCGCATCAACGACTTTAAGACTGGTGATAGCATTGAAGTGACATTATTCAGCAACGATAAAATCAAACAAGTTAAGCTCACCCTTGGGGAGCAGCAAAGCGGTAAGTTAGTGCTTAAGGGCGATGCGAAAGCGACTAAACAGCAAAAAGCCTTCTTCAAGGCTTGGTTAGGCATTGATTGGCCGTTTGATAATAAAGGCGAGCTAGTGTCTAAAGCCGATGACTAAAATTAGTGATTAAAGTGAGTGACTAAAGCTAGTGTCTAATGTTAGTCCTAAAGCTAGTGCCCCAAATTAGTGACTAATGCTAATGACTAAATCAAATGGCATTCGGCTTGCGATTAAGCCGAATGCCTTGAATTTAGGCGTTTGATTGATACAAAAAAGGCGCACCCTCATTTAGAAGGGGCGCCTTTTGTTATTTTGTATTTCAACTTATTTATATAAGAAGAATACGAGTGAGTCGCAGATTTAGTTTACCTAACTCACTTAGGTTAAATTTAATTCAGCTTAAACTTGTGCTTCTTCGAGTCCACCTAGTGCTGCCACGAGTGCATGCATCAAGGCGACTAACTCGCTGCCCATTAAGGCGAAGTCTGCATCTAAACGTGCCATAGGGTCATCAGTGCCGACTTCATCGTTACCTGCTCTAAATTCTTCTGAGAATTTAAGGCGTTTAACGCTGGCATCCGATTGCAATAATAGTGCAATCGATTGGCCGAAATGCAGTGCTAACTTGTGTACTTGCTTACCTGTTGCGAGGTGAGCTAAGACTTCGTCTTCTTTTAAATCCTGTTGCTTGAAACGTACAATGCCGCCTTCATCCGCTTCGGATTTAAGTTCAGCTTCATCTTGCATTTCAAAAGGTAATGGCGCGCTGCCAAGTTTTAACCATTCGGTTAAATTGGATTCGACTGGCGCTTTAAAGCTCAATGGGATCACCGGCAAACTACCGAGCGCTTTACGTAATAAAGCTAACAGCTCTTCGGCTTTAGTGGCACTTGAACTGTCGACAAGGATCATTTCCAGCTCTGGCAAAATCAAGGCATGGGTTTGGCTGCGGCGTGAAAAAGCGCGTGGCAGTAGGCTAGTAATGATTTCATCTTTTAGCGCATCTTTTTCTTTTTTCGCCATCTTACGATTTTCTTCATCTTCAATGAGGGCGACTTTTTCTTCTAAGGCTTCTTTGATGACTTGACCTGGGAGAATTTTCTCTTCTTTAGTTACACAGATCAGATGGCGATTGTCGGCACTGTGTACCAAGGAGCTGCCTTTTTTGCCTAAAGCATTAGAGAAACCAAATTTACTGACATCTTGGCTTGAGCACGGAGAGAAAGTGAAATCGGCCAACGCAGTTTCTAGCGCTTCGGTTTCGACGGCAAAAGGTTTATTGAAACGATAAAGAGTAAGATTTTTAAACCACATAAGAGGCGCTCATTGAAAATTAAAGTGGCAGTTTACGGCATAGTTTGGGCGGGGTAAACCTGTGTTCGACAGCTAATTTCTAGCGGCGGATCAGAATTCATTAAACTGTAACATAAGAATTGACTCAGCTGCAGACCGCATTTTTACTGGGTTTGTTGCCAAGCTTAGCGTCAGTTATTTTACCTTGCGCACTAAACGGTCACAATTGAAATAAAACTGAAACACATTCATTGCACACTTTCGGTCGTTCCAAACCAATAACCAAGACGAACATAACGTCGAAAGGATTAAATGATGAACGTTTTTTGTAAAACTCTACTTGCTTCTGCGCTAGCTTCTGCAACTCTGGCTTCAGCTTATGCCGCTGAGCCACTGACTGTTTATGGTAAGTTGAATGTCACTGCTCAATCAAATGATGAGAAAGGTGATGCTACAACAACTATTCAAAGTAATGCTTCTCGTTTTGGTGTGAAGGGTAATTTCGAACTGTCTAGCTCGCTGGAAGCCTTCTACACAGTTGAATACGAAGTTGATACAGGTGCTGCGACTAGCGACAACTTTAAAGCACGTAACCAATTTGTTGGCCTAAAAGGCGCATTCGGTTCGTTCTCAGTTGGTCGTAACGACACGCTGTTAAAAATCTCTCAAGGTAACGTTGATCAATTTAACGATTTATCTGGCGACTTAAAAAGCCTGTTCAAAGGCGACAACCGTTTAGGTCAAACTGCGACTTACTTATCTCCATCAATTAGCGGTTTCGTATTCGGTGCTACTTATGCTGCTGAAGGTGATGCTGACCAACAAGGTCAAGACGGTTTCAGCTTAGCCGCTATGTACGGTGACGCTAAACTGAAAAAATCACCTATCTATGCTGCTATTGCTTATGACTCAGATGTGAAAGGTTATGAAATCCTACGTGCATCGGTTCAAGGTAAAATCGCTGATTTAACCTTAGGTGGTATGTACCAACAACAGGAAGAGACTTATAAAAATGCTCTACCTGTAACGACGGATAGCATTAACGGTTACCTGTTCAGCGCTGCCTATGATATCGATGCTGTTACTTTAAAAGCACAATATCAAGACATGGAAGACAAAGGTGATTCATGGTCAGTAGGTGCTGATTATGCACTGGCTAAACCCACTAAAGTCTTCGCTTTCTACACCAATCGTTCGTTAGAAGCGTCTACTGATGATGACAAATATATCGGTGTTGGCTTAGAACACAAATTCTAAATCCAGTATTAAGATTCAATTAAGGAGGCATATAGCCTCCTTTTTTATTGCTATAAACAAACAGTTATATAAACTTATTATGACAAATATTACTACTATATGGCTCAAACGGCGTGCTAATTCATAAATCTGTAATAAAAATGACTAATAATAGCCGTGTTGACATTCACTGACAGAAAATCACTTATGACTGCAAGGATATTGATAGTAGAAGACGAGTTAGCCATCCGCGAGATGCTGACTTTTGTAATGGAACAGCATGGGTTTACGACCTCTGCGGCGGAAGATTTTGATTCGGCCATTGCGCTGCTAAAGGAGCCTTACCCCGATCTGATTTTATTGGATTGGATGTTTCCTGGCGGAAGTGGTATTCAATTGGCGAAACGCTTGAAGCAAGATGAGTTCACGCGCCAAATTCCGATCATCATGTTAACTGCCCGCGGTGAAGAGGAAGATAAAGTCAAAGGTCTCGAAGTCGGCGCCGATGATTACATCACTAAACCTTTCTCCCCTAAAGAACTTGTCGCACGTATTAAGGCCGTATTGCGTCGCAGTGCACCGACTCGATTAGAAGAAACCATTGATGTGCAGGGCTTAATGCTCGATCCTGTGAGCCACAGGGTGAGCGTAGGCGATACTGTATTAGACATGGGCCCAACCGAATTTCGTTTATTACACTTTTTCATGACCCACCCAGAACGTGTCTACAGCCGCGAACAGCTGCTCGACAATGTGTGGGGAACCAATGTGTATGTTGAAGACAGAACCGTTGACGTGCATATCAGACGCCTTCGTAAAGCCGTTGAAGAGTCTGGTCACGACCGCTTGATCCAAACGGTTCGTGGCGCAGGTTATCGTTTCTCTACACGCATTTAGTGCCGAATAAGTGTTAGGCACAAGTTAGCTTTTAGGCTATCTTGTGCTCCTCTTATTTAGCCTGATGTTTGGGTTTATCTATGTCTGACTCTTATTCAGGGTACCGGTTGTTTACGCGCTTAGCCTTATATCTACTGCTTTGCGCGCTAATAGGTTTATTGGTAGGGAAACTTCTCTGGATACTCTTTTTCGGCATGCTAGGGCTGGTTTGCTGGCATTACCGACAATTATCACGGCTTAACTTTTGGTTATGGCGCGATAGGAAACTCACGCCGCCGCAGGGCAGTGGGAGTTGGGAAGGAGTGTTTAACGGCATTTATCGCCTTCAAGGGAAGAATCGTCGACGTGTCGGTCAATTGGCCGCATTGCTGGCGCGATTCCGCCAAGGTGCAGAAGCGTTACCCGATGCCGCTGTGGTGCTCGATTCAGAGCATAATATTTTATGGTGCAACAAGTTAGCGCAGCTTATTCTCGGCTTTGTTTGGCCGCAGGATAATGGCCAGCGTATTGATAACTTGATCCGCCATCCTGATTTTTCCGCTTATATTAAATCTGCACAATACAAAGAGCCGCTGGAGTTACCTTCGCCGGTATCGGATAGGCGTTTGCTTGAGATCCGTATCATGGCCTACGGTGATAGGCAGCTACTATTAATTGCGCGGGATATCACTCGTATACGTCAGCTCGAGGGCATGCGTAAAGAGTTTGTCGCGAATGTGTCACATGAGCTGAAAACGCCGCTCACTGTGTTGCAGGGTTATCTCGAAATGATGCAAAGCATGGCCGAGCCCGATTCGATGAACGTCAAACCGCTGGCTTTAATGCAGCAGCAGACGCGGCGAATGCAATCTATGGTCGAACAGCTATTGATGTTATCGCGGATTGAAGATGCGGCCGATATCAACCTCGAACATACAGTGAACATGACGCAGCTGATGGAAGTGCTCAAGGAGGAGGCTAAGGCGCTAGCACAAGACAGATACGAGCTGAGCTTCTATTGCGAACCTGGGCTTGATTCCCACGGTAATGAATTGCAGCTAAGAAGTGCTTGTTCTAACTTGATTTCTAACGCGATTCGTTACACTGAACCCGGTGGTAAAATCACAGTGCAGTGGCGCAGTATGGCAACGGGAGCTATCTTTAGCGTAACGGATACGGGCGAAGGCATTGCACCTCAGCACATAGGTCGATTAACTGAACGTTTTTATCGGGTAGACAGTGCGCGCTCAAGGCAAACCGGTGGCAGTGGTCTAGGTCTTGCGATAGTAAAGCATGCGCTTAACCATCATCACAGTGAGCTTAAAATCAGCAGTGAAGTGGGTAAAGGCAGTACGTTTAGCTTTGTTATTCCTTTACATCTTATCGAGCGTAAGAAGTAAATTGCTTAAGTGAAATATTCGCAATTAATAATAAAAACAGGTCACTATGGCCTGTTTTTGTTTCTAGGTTCAGAGAGTTGTTTATTAGTGACAGAAAAAAGCGATAAATAACGCATTGTCATCTAAGTGTCACATCACAGACATAGAATTGTCATTGTAGCGATTGATACTGGCTGCGTCTGAAGAAACTTAAGTTACAAATTAGTTAGCTTACTACTGGAGCACATAATGAAACTGAAAAAGCTTGTCGGCGCGATTACCCTAACAGCCGCTGGTGTATTCTCTGCAACTGCGATGGCATCGATTGATCAATCTCTGCCAACTTATGAAAAAGCAAGTGGCGTGTCAGGCAACTTATCATCTGTAGGTTCAGATACGTTAGCCAACATGATGACACTTTGGGCCGAAGAATTTAAACAAATGTACCCTAACGTCAACATCCAGATCCAAGCGGCGGGTTCTTCTACTGCGCCACCAGCGTTGACTGAAGGCACTTCACAGTTCGGCCCAATGAGCCGCAAGATGAAGCCTAACGAAATTGAAGCGTTCGAAAAACATTATGGTTATAAGCCAACTGCGGTTCGCGTAGCTATCGATGCTTTAGCAGTATTCGTACACAAAGATAACCCAATCAAAGGTTTAAGCGTTGAACAAGTTGATGGTATTTTCTCTTCTACTCACAAATGTGGTAGCAGCGACATCCAACGTTGGGGCGAGCTGGGCTTAGACGGTAACTGGTCTGCTAAAGATGTTCAACTTTACGGTCGTAACTCTGTATCTGGTACTTACGGTTACTTTAAAGAGCACGCACTGTGTAAAGGCGACTTCAAAGCGAACGTGAACGAGCAACCAGGTTCTGCATCTGTAGTGCAATCTGTTTCTCAATCTCTAAACGCGATTGGTTACTCAGGTATCGGTTACAAAACTGCTGGTGTTAAAGCAGTTGCGATTGCTAAGAAAGGCGAAGAGTTTATCGAAGCAACTGCAGAAAACGCAGCTAACGGTACTTACCCACTATCACGTTACCTATATGTTTACGTGAACAAGCAACCAAACAAAGACTTAGCACCAATGGAAAAAGAATTCCTACGTTATGTGCTGTCTAAGCAAGGTCAGCAAGTAGTTGAGAAAGATGGCTATGTGACTCTGCCTAAGAGCGTAGTTGCTAAAGATTTAGAACAAGTGGGTATCCGCTTGTAAGCCAAACGGCTTGTTAATCAAGGACCTCCTCGGAGGTCCTTTTTTGTTTCTGGGGTTTTATCTGGGCGATGATGTTTGGTCATTCTGTCTGGTAGATGCCAAATAAAAGGCATAAAAAAAGCAACCTAAATAGGTTGCTGTAAATTCCAATTCGGAATCTTGGGACGGTCGCGCTAGAAACCATCTAAAGGAGAATGATGATGAACGAAGAAACTCATTGCAAAGATTCGGTTCATAATATCTGACTCAGCATCTTTAAATTAGTTCAGAGAAAGTGCGAAATATTTTAAATAATTTTGCATTTGTTTTTTTAAAGAGGTGTGAGCCTCTATTTTTTGCTCGGTTTGTACCTCGGAATTGGCGTCGTAGACTATTGCCCCGCAATTCTTGCATGACGCAAGAGAATCGATTGCAGCTCTGTGATCGCCGCCAAAGATGAATTGTTACAAAAACTCGCCGATAAGCTGATCTAAAACTCTGCTACGATTTGCCTCTGAGCAAATGTGCAGTCGATAATAATGGCTAATAATCTGTGATGAGTTATGGCTGTGAGTCGTTATAACAACGACAAGTTATGCAGTATTGCTCTACAGCTGCGTTCACTATTATGCATTCAAACTTACCCTTTACAATTGAGCCAGAGATAGGGGGCTAGCGCCCATCGCCCTGTGCCCATAACTTGAATATTGAGGCGACAGTGTTACAACCAACTAAGACTAAGAATACCTTAGCGGATGCCACGACTTGGGATTTCACCCGAGATTACCATTCTTTTGCTAATACCGAACAAGTGCAAGTGACCCATGTCTCTTTGGATTTGCTGGTGGATTTTGACGCGCAGCGTCTTTTTGGCAAAGCGACGCTGTCCTTGGATTACCTTGAGCTTGATGTCACTGAACTTTGGCTCGATAGCCGCGATCTCACCATACTCGCGGTTACTGCCGTGCATGCTACTGATACAACGAGTGTTTCGATACCAGAAAATGAAGCACCGCTCGATTTTATACTAAGTGAAGCCAATTCTATTCTCGGGCAAAAAATATGCATCAGTTTGCCAACGTCACCTTGCCAGCAGGTTTGCATTCACTATCACACCTCTCCAGCCGCCCAAGGATTACAGTGGTTAGCGCCTGAGCAAACTGCGGGTAAACAGTTACCTTATCTCTTCAGTCAATCGCAACCGATCAATGCTCGTAGCTGGATCCCACTGCAGGATACGCCTAAGGCGCGGATAACCTTTGATGCTAAAGTGCAAGTGCCCAAAGGTATGCGAGCTGTTATGAGTGCGATGAATCATCCCGACACGCCGCTTAATGGTGTGTTTCACTTTGAGATGGAGCGACCTATTCCGACCCATTTGATGGCGCTGGCAGTCGGTGATATTGCCTTTCAAGTGATAGGCCCAAGATGCGGGGTGTATACTGAGCCAAGTATGTTGGCGGCCGCCGCAAAAGAGTTTGAAGACACCGAACATATGCTCGAGGTTGCCGAGTCATTGTTAGGTCCTTATGTGTGGAACCGTTACGACATGATTATCCTGCCGCCGAGTTTCCCCTTTGGCGGGATGGAAAATCCACGTTTAGCCTTTCTAACACCCACACTTATCGCCGGCGATAAAAGCTTGGTTTCCACCGTTGCCCATGAGTTAGCGCATTCGTGGACGGGCAATTTAGTCAGTAATGCAACCTGGCGAGATCTCTGGTTAAACGAAGGTTTTACGACTTACTTTACTAACCGTATTGTGGAAGCGGTTTACGGCAAAGAACAAGCAGAGTTGGAGTGGGTGATAGAGTTTGGTCGCTTAACAGAAGAAATGGCGTCTTTGCCTAAGGATAAACAAACCTTGCCCGCCAATGTGCAGCAGGGCGATCCTAACCTTGCCTTTAATCGTTTTACCTATGATAAAGCCTCGATGTTTGTCCATGATCTCGAGCGCAGACTAGGGCGAGTGGCGTTTGATAAATTTTTACGCAATTATGTGGACCATTTTGCCTTTAAGGCGATTACCACCGAAGTGTTTGTAGAATACGCGCAGCAAACCTTACTGCCATTACACTCAGATAAGATCACCGAAGCCGAGCTGTTAACGTGGATTTATGGCGAAGGTTTGCCCGAGGGATATTGCGGACCAACATCCATGAGTTTAGATAAAGTGGATGATGCGCTGGCGTGCTTTATACAGGGAACGGCCGCGAGCCTATTAAGTGTAAAAGATTGGCGAGTACATCATTGGCAGTATTTTTTGACCCAATTACCGGAAGTCATCAGCCAAGTACAACTGATGGATCTGGATGAAACCTTCCAATTTACCCAATCGACTAACGCAGAAATTGCCTGTGATTGGTTTAGGGTGGCGATTCGCAATCATTACGACCCTGTGTTGCCGGCTTTAAGTGCTTATTTAGTGCGTATTGGACGCGGTAAATTTGTGCGGCCACTTTATGCTGAGCTGCAAATCGCGGGGTATCATACTGAATTAAAAGATATCTATACAAAGGCTCGCGCAGGCTATCACCCTTCGATTCAAGTTCAATTAGACAAGTCGCTAATATTATAGACATTTAGGCGATTATAGCGATTTAGGTGCGTATAGAAATTTAGGCAAAAAAAATGGCAACCTAAGGTTGCCACAAGGAAATCAGTGCGGGATACAAATAGAATTCAGTGCGCTAGCGTGTTTTCTATTGTGTCCCAAAAGGGAGATGATGATGAACGACCAACTAATTAGACTCAATGCGATAAAACAGAAACTGTGTCATTTGAGTGAATGAAACTGTGACTCCACATATTTCATTCTCAAGGTGCATTTAATCTTATCCGTTAATCCTTACCTATACTCAGAGTCGCCATTTTTAATTAAGTTCACCGATATCGCAAAAAAATCCTAAAAAGTTTAAAAAAGAATTTCTGAAAGATAGAAAGCAGTTGAAATGTGCTATTACATTTACTTTACATATAAATCATTGGGATAAAAAAAGGCAACCAAATGGTTGCCTAGTGACCTATTCCTAGGTCAAGGGGGCCGCGCTAGAAGCCCCAGGGAGATGATGAACATGAAAAAGGCATTCACTGTTCAATACATTTGAGGGGGCTTGTACGGTTAAAGTTCCATAAAAAAGTTAAAATAAATCTAAATTTTTATAAAACGCAAAATTTCAAATAGATAGCGAGTAAATTATTTTAGCAAAGCGGCAATTTTACTTTCTAACGCTTCGGGTTTCGTGGTCGATGCAAATCGTTTAATCGCTTCGCCTCGGCGATTAACTAAAAATTTGGTGAAATTCCATTTGATACCTTGAGTACCTAATACACCGGGAGCAGCTTTCTTAAGGTATTGATAAAGTGGATGGGTATGTTCGCCATTCACTTCTATTTTAGAAAATAGTGGAAATGTCACGCCAAAATTCAATTCACAAAAGGCTTGAATGCCTTGCTCATCGGCTTTTTCTTGGGCGCCAAATTGATTGCAAGGAAAGCCTAAAATCACTAATCCTTGATCTTTATATTCTTGATATAACGCTTCTAATCCCTTGTATTGCGGTGTAAACCCACATTCACTGGCGGTGTTAACGATCAAGAGTACTTTGCCTCGATACTGCTCTAAACTTACCGCGTTGCCTTGAATGTCTGTCGCTGATTGGCTGTATATATTCGTAGTCATGTTCACCTCCATAGGATCTTAGTCAACAGCATAAACTTTAAAATAATTTTCAGCAATCTAGTTGTGTGCAATTTATTTTGTGGGTTTGCTAATTTACTTAATTATCAATATAGTTACAGCAATTTTGTAGCTAAAGAAAAGGGCATCTGTGTGACAGAAAATGACGCAGAATACGAAACAAACATGCAAGCTGACGTGGGGCAGGTTGTTCAACAACTCACTGAAGTTGAAGGCGAAGAACAAGCTGAAGTGTTTAGCGAAATTCTGAATGACTCAGAACCTGGAACCATAGCCTTAGCGCTTGAATCCTTGCCCTTGGATGAGCGTTACGAGCGTTGGCAGCAAGTTGAATTTGCTGACCGAGTGACAGTGTTGAGCTTAATGCGTGCCGATCCGCGCATGGGGATCCTCAAACGGATGCCCGACAATGAAGTGGACTTGCTATTTGCCCAGTTAAGCCCAGAAGATTTAATTGAATGGAGTGATTATCTCCCTGAAAGTTTTACCGATCGCGCCTTGGCCCAGATGGGCGAGCGTCAGCGACAACGATTCGAACTCTACGATCAGTACTCTGAGAATGAAATCGGCCGTTATACCGATCATCAAATGTTGGTGCTCAGTGATAAGGCGAGCGTTGCGCAGGCACAGCGCTTTTTCCGCCGTATTGAACTCGATTGTAACGACAATTTGTTTATCGTTGATGATCAGGATAAGTATCAAGGCACAGTTCGTCGGTATGACATTTTTAAACATAATCCCGATGAATTATTGATTTCACTCTTGTCCGAGGATAGCCGTGCGTTATCCGCTGACACGAGTTTATTGGAAGCGGCCGAAGCGATAGAGCACAGCCGCGAAATTGAATTGCCTGTGATCGATGAGTCAGGAGAGTTAATTGGTCGCGTGACGCTGCGAACTGCGACCGCTTTAGTGCGTGAACATTATGAAGCGCAGTTGATGGCAACTGCGGGTATGGATGAGTCCGACGACTTGTTCGCGCCGATTATGAAAGGCGCCCAGCGCCGCGCTGTGTGGCTCGGGATCAATTTACTGACGGCTTTCCTCGCTTCGGCGACGATTGGCTTATTTGAAAATGTGTTATCCCAAGTGGTCGCGTTAGCAGTGTTAATGCCGATTGTGGCTTCTATGGGCGGCATTGCGGGTAGTCAGTCGTTGACGCTGATGATCCGCGGTATGGCCATGGGACAGATTTCAGCGGGTAACTTGTTTTCGTTAATGAAGAACGAACTCGGCATTGGCATAGTTAACGGTTTTTTGTGGGCGATAGTTATAGGTTTAGTCGCGGGCTGGTGGTTCGGTGAAGCGACCATAGGCATAGTGATTGGCTGCGCAATTTTGATTAACATGGCAGTGGCAGCAATTGCTGGTGTGGTCGTGCCTATGGTGCTGCAGAAGTTTAATCAAGATGCGGCGCTGTCGGGTTCAGTGATCTTGACCACAGTGACGGATGTGGTGGGCTTCTTTACTTTCTTAGGTATGGCGACCCTCTTGTATCTGTAGTGCATTGGTATATAAACAGTTATATCAATAGTGCTCTGTTAGATTTGTAGTATGAGAGTGAAAGCGAAGTGGGATATGAATGCACAGCTAACTGGCGTGCATTTCCCGTATGTTGGCAACATTAACGGTTTAATCTGGATATGAGTGACATTCAGTTTGTAATAAGTGAACAGCCAGAGGAATTAGCGCTGGCGGCACAATTGATTGATGGGCGTGATGATAACGCCCATCCGCTGGACCATCAGGTATTTTTCGATTCTCGTGCGGTGATCTTAGCGAAAACCTTTGAGGGTGAGATAGTCGGTTGCGCTGCGATAAAAGCCGGTAAAGGCACTGTTGGTAAAGGCACTGTCGGTGAATTGGGTTATCTGGTGGTGTCGCCCTATTATCGACGTCAGGGCATAGCTCAAGGTTTAACGCAAAAACGTATCGAAGTGGCGAAGGCTTTAGGGATCTCGATTTTATACGCTACTATTCGCGCCGAGAACACGTCGAGCCAAGCAAATTTGTTGAAGGCGGGCTTTCAATTTTGGCGTGATTATTTGAGTGTCCGCGGCACGGGCAACACTGTGGGTTGGTATTACTTAGCCTTAAGTGCCAATGTCGATGCTGAAGCGATCATGCTGTCTTTAGTGGGTGATCGCATTCAAGCGGTGTAATTGTGCCGTAAGTGAAAAGACTTAGATCTTCAGCTGTTTCGAGTTTGTTTTTCATTTGTATATCCCTCGCAAATTATCCCCATTTATACGCAAATAGGCTGATTTTCTTTATTTATTCGGTATGATCCGCGGCTATTACCCACAGTCATTTATTGAGGTGTTTTTATGGCTAAGTTCAGAGTAGCAAGTGTTTTATTATTGAGTGCGGCAGCGCTGCAAGTGAATGCGTCAGAATTTAATCTTGGGTTGAATAACGATGTGGTTTCTACTGAGTTAGAACTGCAATTGAGCAAAGATACTAACGCAGTGTTAGGTTATATCTATGCTGACGAGGGCGGCCATATTGCCCAAGGTGCAATGCACATGACCCATGATGTGGGTGTGCATCACTTTGAAGTTGGCGCTAAGTTAAGTCAGCTTTGGTCTGACTATTCTCCAAATGGTAGCGCCATTTCTGTTGGTGGCCGTTATGCGCTATCTATGGGGCCTAATATTTCATTACACGCCGCCGTTTACTATGCGCCGTCAGTCTTGTCGTTTGGCAATGTTGATGGTCAATATGAGCTCGATTCAAAAGTGCAATACCGCGTAACACCAAACATGGCGTTTTATGTCGGTTATCGCAAGATTGCCTATGAGTACGATGACGCCCGCGATTTCACTTTCGAAGATGGCGTGTATATTGGCGGCAAATTCCGCTTCTAAAACCAATCGTTTTGATCTCGCTGCGTTAACTTAGCAGTCGATGACAAGAGCCGGCCAAGGTCAACTTCGCCGGCTTTTCCATTTTGCTTTTAGCTCGCTGTAGCTGGGCAATATGGATGAGAAAATGACTAATCCAATGCCGATTAGCATCACTAGGCCGAGTTCTTCACCGAGTATCCACCAGCCGAACAAGGCTGCAAAAATCAATCCGGTATATTCAACAGGCGCCATTTGGCTCGCATCGGCACGTCGATAGGCATGGATGATGAGATAAGTCATACAAATATAAAATAGTCCCAACGTTAATCCCACCTGTGCTACAGGCAAACTAAAATCCGCGCCTTCGTATAAGGTCGCTGGTATCAGAAATATCATCGCAAAGGCATTAGACCAAAAGAGCATAGAGAAAGGATGTTCATGGGTCGAATAGGCCTTTAAAATCAAACTATTCAACGCCGACGTCATGGCACCGAAAAAGGCTAAACCTATATACAGGTTAAATTCGGTTGGTTGGCTGATAAGTAGAATGCCAGTAAAGCCAATGATCCCCGCAACTGAGCGTCGATAGCCTATGCGTTCATGCAAAAATAACGCAGAAAGCACGAGGAGTAACAAAGGTGAGGTATAAATCACGGCGGTTACCGTTGCGAGGGGAAGATGCAAAATGGCAAGCATAAAAATGGCATTGCCGAGTCCAATCAATAGGGCGCGGGCAAGATGCACTTTGTAATAAGGGCTCAGTTTGAGATTACCCTGCAAGCGCCACACAAAAGGCAGCACTAGCAAGGTGGCAAAGAGTTGTCTGTAGAGCACCAGTTGGAACACGGGTGCATCATTTTCAAGCAACTTGACCAAGAGGTTGCCACTGGCAATTAGGAGTTGTGCGGCTAAAATCATCAATAGAGGCTGCATAGGATCCCAGCAAAAAATAAGTCAGTATTAAGTTGTATTTTGGATTTCAGGTCACGGTTTGGACTTTGAGACTAAAATAGCTCCATACGGCATGGGATATTCGACTAATTTAGCCTAACTGATTGTAAAAAACTAAATGTGGCCATAAAGTTAACCTACAATTCCAACTATCGACTAAGATTGACAGCATTAGCATTTACTTCATAGCTGTATAAATGATCTATGGCCCTTTAACTTAATAAGCCGATGAACAAACTTAAACAGACCCTATTTTGGTGTTTTTTACTTTTTATATGGACATTAAGTCCCTCTGTATTAAGCGCTGAAATTGCGTTCGATTCGCCGTATTTGTTCCATGCTCAAGCGGATCAACAGCCCCCGAAACAGTTTGATGCTGTGCCCCATTGGATGGGCCAACTCGACGAAGCTAATTCTGTGAGTTTAACTGGCGGTGATTATTGGATGATCACGCCTGTGATGGTTAATCAGCGTCAGTCGAATTGGGTAGTGGATGCGAGTAATTCAATTATCGAATCTGTTGATTACTGGATACTCGGTAGTGACGGCAGTACACAACATGCCCACAGCGGTTACACCGCCCCCTACGAATTTTTATTCGATTATGGCCGTAAGGTTACCTTAAATATGGGTACGGATTATTGGCTGTTAGTTAAGCTGAGTAGCCGTTATTATTCATCGCCTCCCGAGATTGCCCTACAAAGCGTGACGGATCATCAGTTGATGTCTGATCGTCTCGCCATGGCCGTGCTGCTGTGCCTAGGCGGCTTATTATTTATCGCCTTATATAATATTCTGATTTATATCTCTATTCTCGATAAAGCTTTTCTTTATTATGGCCTTTATGTCTTCGCGTATTTTGGTGGCTGGGCACTGACCTTCCATTTGCCAGCGCACTTGTTTAATTTCCATTATCTTGAGTTGCATCATCTGTTTTTCATCAGTTTGCCCATTTTTAATATCATGTTTTACAAGCACTTCTTGCAGTTACCTAGCTACTCACCGCGATTGTGGCGCCTTAGTCAGTATTTAATGTTTGCTTGTATTGTGGCTTTGCCGACCAGTATTTGGTTGTTGTCCTATACGGCGATTATTGCCTCTGTGCTAATTATGCTGTGGATTGCCCTAGCGATTACCTGCGGTAATGTATGCTTGATGAAAGGCTTTGCTCCTGCGCGTTATTTTATTCTCGCCTTTACTTGTTTACTCTTGCCTGCGGTAATTATTTTACCCGGTAATATGGGGCTAACCCCTGATTTCATTGAACATGCTGAGCTGGCGACGCTGATGGGTGGCACGGCCGATGCGTTACTGCTATCCCTGGCGTTAGCCAATAAGCTCAAGTTACTGGCGGAGGAACGTAAGGCGCATATTGAAGAGTTAGCGATTGCATGGGAAAAGGCACGTTTAGATGGTTTGACCCGAGTAGGTAATCGCTATGCTTTTGATGAGTATATGAATTCGCAACTAGGCTTCGCCGATAAAGTAGTGCAGCCAATGGCTTTAGCACTATTGAATATCGATAGCCTGAAAAGTGTTAACGAAACGCTCGGCCATCAAGAGGGCGATAGATTACTGCAATCGATAGTGCAGTTATTGCAAGCAACGGACTTAGCGCATTTAAAGCTTTATCGTATTAGTGGTGATGAGTTTGTGGTTGTGACGCCTTCGGTGGGGATCCCGCTATTGCTGAGTTCGTTAAATGGGTTAGCCGAACAATTAGCCAGCCAAGGCTTTAAGGATTGTCAGTGTAGTTTTGGGATCTCGTTAAACTCTGAGGTGGCCGATCCCCACGAGTGGCTGCGTTCGGCAGACACTAACTTGTACCAATCGCGAATGGATAAGCGTCGCCAAGTGTATGCCGATATTAGTGGGGTCGATGTGAGACTGCATTTAAGCTAGCGGCTGTGTTTAATCAAATGGTTTGCATTGGATGCTAGACAAAACAATACGGCGCAGATAAATTCTGCGCCGTATTGTTTTTACCTTAAGTTAAGCTTCGTCTCAGGTTGATAAGTACGAGTTTAGAAGTCTTTCTCGCCTTTTATTAAGGCTGGATGACCCGATATGGCTTTTGAGGTGTGCATACCCGCCATTGTCGCCGCTTCGACGCAGCCCGCATTAAGGCCTGTCTTTATCCAATCGCCCGTCATATACAAGTTATCTATCCCTGTGCCATCTGTTGTGATGCGATACTGCGAGCTGTCCTTAACTGACAACACATAACGTTCGGATGGGTCTACATTCGCGCGCCAATATTGGCTATCGAAGCGTGCAACGCCTTGACGGTCTTGTTCATCGTGAAGCCATTCCCAAGGGAAGCTATCACCGACATTTTGCCAAAGCTTATGGATTTCGGTATTGAGTTGGTGGATAGCACCGGTTTTAGCTTCTAAGGTTTTCCGTTGTTGGAAATCCACATCCGAGCTTGGTGGATAGGCTTCGACAGGCAATGCAGAGCAAAAGTAGCTGGCGTTTTTAGGTTCTAAACCGCGCCAATCTTCTTTGTCTAGCAGTTGGTTCATCGATGCCCAAGTATCAAAGGGTTCGGTGAAACCCGATAATACGGGTTCCTCGCCATCTTCAGAATAATTTGGCCAGCCTATTCCATTAAGATCTTGGTTCATCCACAGTTGATAGGCTTGAGTGGCAACGGTTTGCACCTTATCAACGCAAAGTGTGAGAGCTGGGCTTTGTGCCATCACTTCACTCGCCACATGGGGCACAGAACCGATGGAAAGACCGAAGATGACTTTGTCGAAATCCACACCTTTGACTAAGCGCTTTTTCGGTAGGGCTTTGCCAAAGTGCGTTTCATATACGCTGTCCCAATCGCTCCAGAAGTGTTCCAGATTGATATTATGGGCTTTAAGCAGTGCCGCTTGTTCAGGCTCAAGCTGCTCATAATTGGGCGTACTTGGCCAGCAGGCTAGACCTTTAACATCGACCAAGGGATCGTAGCTTGTGACAGCTGGTGCCAAGGCAACTTGCTCGGTGATTTCAATCGCTTGAACGCTTTGATTGCGGCATTCGAGATTATCGACGCGATTGAAGTAGTGGAAGTTGACACCTCGGCGTTTGAGCACTTCGTAGAAAGGCGTAAAGACCACATCGCCCATGCCGGCCTGCATTTTCCACATTACGCCACCTTGATAGCACAGGGCGATACGCAGCATAGAGCGGATAATCGTCCCCGCCTCGACATTGGGTTTGTCGAAGTTGCCTTTTTCATAGGCGAAGACTAAGTCGTAAAAACCACGCACGGGTGCGCTGTCGACTGTGTACTTAAGGCTGGCACCGTGTTTGGTTAACCATTCGCGGTAATCATAACCATTGATGGCATCGAAGCCTTTTTCAAACACATCATCGGCAAACATGCCCTTGAGTATCGTAAGCCCCAGATCGGCGGCGATGTACAAGTGGCGCAGTTCGTCATTGTTATCTAAATGGCCGCTAAAGCGTTTGACGAGTCGTTTATGCAGGGCATCAACGGCCGATTCCACAAAGCCATCGTCACTTTCACTGTGGACATGCTCATCGCACTCGCGGCCAATCATTTGATTGAAATGGCATTCGAGCTTATCGCTGAGCGCGTCGAGTGATTCTTTAGCATCTTCGACCGAATCCTCTAACTTATCTTTTAAGCGTTCAAACCAGCTGCTATCGAGCCAGTTTTTAGGTGTTCCCATGGATTTTTCATCGGAATCAAGCAAGTCATCCATGTCCTTGAGCCATTCTTTGATCCACGCAAAGGCGACTTTAACGACTTTCCAGAAGGTGAGGGTTTCGGTGCCATCACCAGGGATGCCCGGTAGTGTAGGGAAAGTGATCGGCCAGCTTACCGAGCGGCCTTCGACTTCTTCCTGTAATACGATGAAATTATGGGGTTTAAAGGCATCAAAAAAGGTTGCGAGCGGCGCATCTGCTGGCCTATCTAGTTCTTCATAAGCTTTACGCATTAGGGCAAACGCGTTTTGATAGAAACCAAACCAAATATGTAATCCATGTTCTTCAATACGTTGTCCCATTGCAGCATTGCGGCCGCTTGCCCCTTTGCCACCGATACGCCAGCCGAGTTGATAGACATCAATCTCATATTGATTCTGCCAGCCGGGTTTGTCGGTCAGATAACAGGCTGCGGTCATGGCCGCGACACCGCCACCGAGAATGGCTATTTTCTGTTTTTTGATTTCGGAGTTATCGACTAAAACTTCACCGGGTGGCACTTCAAAATCAAAGTTCACATGGTAAGGCAGTAAGACATGCTGCTCACCAATCTCGACCCCGAGCGTGTCCTGTAACGGGAAGCTGGCATTATCAAAAATGGTCGCGACAAAATCATTTTTGAGCAGGGCAACACTGTGCACTTTATTCACTTGGGCAGGTGCGGCGACGATGGCCTGATAAACGGCTTTTTGCCCTGATGAGTCAGGGAACTGCTTTAGAAATACTTGATCGATGGCGGGTTTAAATAGCAGATGAAACAGCTGCTCTTCGCCGAGCTGGTCGAGCTCTGGGATGAAATCGGTTTGTTCTTTAAAGAGTTGCCAGGTTTGGGTTATCGCTTCAAGGGTTGAAAGCTGCGCCTCGGGTTTGGCATCGCAATTCACTTCAATTAATGGATGCAGGGCGAGTTCAGTTTCTGGCGAAAAATGTAAAAAGCTTTTGGCTGCAAGGGATAATCGCGTCAGAGGCTCACCCACAGCTGGCATAGTGTATTCACATAAATATTTAGGATAACCAAAGAGTTCACGGCCATTAATTAAGGCCATGGCATCGTTCACCCAAATGTGGAGTGGCTGAAAATATACTTGGCTGATTTGTGTGCTGTCGCTGCTATCTTGGCGCCCGACCATGACCCAAGTGATGATGTCCGTTTCTTGGATCCAACCTTTTGCTCTGTCTTCTGGATACGCGGAGTAGGCTTTTTCAATTTGAGTGAAGGTTGTCAGTACGTAGGGTGATAACACTTTAAAATACATTGCACTACCGGCAACTTGATTCAAGGTCTTATCGATAGAGCGTTGGAGATTTGCCTGTTTCCCCTTCAGAAAAAAACCGTACATATCGGCTTTATTTAACACTAAGGGGGAGTGCATCAACATACTGCCTTGGGGATAAATAAAGTCGGGGCGCTGTTTTTCCATGGCGTTCATCCTTAAATTTCAGTGTAAGTCCAATGATTTGAAAGCTATAACCCAAAAAGCATAGGGCAAATAAGCTATTAAGCCCATTGATTTTACAATTGATTTATTAAGAATTTGAGAGGGGGTAACAGGATTTAGTAGCAAGTTGGATGTTATCCAACTTGCTCAGATTTGGCAGGTTTTAGCACAGAACGAATTCGTTAAACAAACCCGTGGGGCTAGGGGACTTAGGTTCAGTTACTTCGATTTATTTTGGTAGAAATCCACCTCTGTATTATCGTCCGAGTAACGTCGCTTAGTATCTCTGCGGCGCTGTTTCACGCGTTTATTCTTTTGCTTACCTTTGACGTTATCGCCCCATGGCGCATCATCGTCGTCAAATTCATAGGAGTGTGACATGGTCAAAATTCCAAAAATACCTGTGCCATTCGCAGCACCCGATCTTTTTACCCAAAGGTGAGATGAAGCTAAAGCGAAATATTTCATCACTGATGGTGAAAAGTTTTGTCCAAAGGCTATATCTTGCCACTGAAATGGCCGTATCTGAGATTTTAATGGGGGATGCGTGGGTTATCTTTATGATAATTAAAGGATAAGTTTGATTATCATCGGAAATTATATTATATGATTGAAACTGGCGCCCAGAATGAAAGGCGCCAAGTTTTGATACAAAATAATGAGTTAGTGTTACTTGCTGCGCAGCATACGCGCGACAAACATACCATCACTATTCGCTTCAAAGGGCCATACGGTCAACATTTCTGTTTGTTCACCCGTAAAAGGATGGCGTATCGGCGTGAGCGTGAACTCTGGATGTTGCTGTAAAAACGCTGTCACTACATCTTGGTTCTCGAGCGGCGACAAGGAACATGTGGCGTAAACGAGTACGCCGCCCGCTTTAACTGCGCGGCTACTGCGGCTTAAAATATCGAGCTGTAACGCGGCTTTATCGGCCACGGCTTCAACACCATCCAACCAACGCATATCAGGATTACGTCGCCAAGTGCCAGTACAACTGCACGGGGCATCGACTAACACACCGTCGAAATGATCCGCAGGTACCGGCAGGGCATCACTCTTCCAACGGGCCACGCTAATATTGTTAAAGTGGGCTCTTTGGGTACGCTTAGTCAGTTCTTCTAGGGCATTGGAGCGAATATCGGACGATATGATGCTGCCCGCAGAGGGTATTTGATTATCAGCAGCCTTGGTCAACATCAAAGAGCGTAGCTGCAGGGTTTTACCGCCGGCGCCACTGCAGGCGTCCCACCAATTGGCATCGGGTTCTGGCGCGCAAATTTGCCCTATGACCTGTGAAGCCAAATCTTGGATCTCAATGTTGCCGTCTTTATACAGGGCGATTTCATTAAGATTCATACTCTTGCTGCCAAGGTTAATCGCATCGTTAAAGTAGTGACCATAACTAGCATCGATGCCAAGCGCTTGCAGCTGCGCCGCCGCATCTTGGCTCGTGATCCCTTGCGCGCGTCCCCAAATCGGCGGGCGACTGGACATAGCATTAATTAATTGCGTTTGCTGCGCTGTATCAACAGGGCACACTTGCCAGAACCAGTCGGGTAATAAATCCTGTGATTTAAACTCAGTCGCGGGAAATAAATGCTGCATTAGCGTGAGTTTGTCTTCGAGACTGTCAACGGCAAGTGCTTGAGCCTGTTGATAATCGATAGGCGACTGCGATAACTCATGCCAAGCAGTGGTGATATCTTGCCAAGCATGGGCTTCCAATAGAGCACTGGCGCTTAGGCAGGCCAAATAAACGGCAGAGGTTTGTTGATCGCCTACTCGCTGAAACCAACCCCACCAGCGAAACAGGCTAAACAAGGATTCACGAATAACTTTACGATCCTTTGAGCCGTGTTTTTTATGTTCTCTAAAGTAGTTTGCCAAAATACGGTCGGCGGGCATTTTACTGCTTTGAATTTCATCGAATAACTGCTTAATTGTACTGGCGTAACTGAGCGCACGTTTTTGCGCTGGGGTGTTCGCTTGGACATTTAACGCCGATGATGTGACTGAGTTGGATGCCATACCGGAAGAGAAGCTGCTTGGATTACCCATAAATTTAGCCTAGATCATGCTTCTGTGACGGCGCCTTATGTAAGGGACATAGCCGTAACAGAGGGGAAAAATAAGTGGCGCAGAGTGTAGCAGTTTTGCCCGATAACAGGCAGTAAAAAAGCCCCAAAGTAGTATCAACTTGCAGGGCTTTTTGTGGTTGAGTCACTGAGACTCATGGTGTATTCAGTACCAAAGGGTTATTTGCAGGCTATCGCTCAATTACCGCTTGGAAGGTGATTATTTCGTCACCATCTTTTGGATTTGCTTAGCCCGTTCTTCATCACTCATTTCTACCGGTGGCGGCGTGATTATGCCTTTTTGGCACGCAGGTCTGAGCGCTAGCTCATCTAACCAACGTTGCAAATGGGTCAAACCTCCCATGTTGATGCCGCTCCACTCGTGGATACGGACCCAAGGCCAAGTGGCGATGTCGGCAATCGTGTATTCGTCACCTGCAAGGTATTGATTTGTTGCGAGTTGAGTATTCATGACTTCAAATAAACGTCGACCTTCTTTTTGGTAACGTTCTATTGCTGCAGGGATTTTTTCAGGGAAGTACCTAAAGAATACGTTGGCTTGTCCCATCATGGGGCCGACGCCGCTCATTTGGAACATTAACCATTGGGTCACCTGAGAGCGCTTTTTAGGATCAGCAGGCAGGAATTTACCTGTTTTTTCGGCGAGATACAGCAGAATCGCACCCGATTCGAATACCACAAAATCCTCGTTATCGCGGTCGATAATGGCGGGAATGCGACCATTTGGATTAATGGCAATAAACTCAGGCTGTTTTTGCTCGTTGGTGCTGAAATCTAGCTTGTGGACGCGATACTCTAGCCCCATTTCTTCCAGTGCGATGGAGATTTTAAAACCGTTAGGGGTCGCGGCTGTGTATAAATCTATCATGATGATTCCTTTAGGTTATAACGCTTATAGCTACTCACTTTAGGGCCTATTCAGGCATTCGTGCCGCTATTTTGTAGGGGTTAACGATACTATGGCAGGACGTTGCGCCGTAGTGATGAACCAAGCCTTAAGATGCGGCAAGCTGTCAGTGACTTCAATATCTAAATTCTTAATAAAGCTGATAAAAACGTAAGCCGAAATATCGGCGATGCTGAATTCATCGCCTGCCACAAACGGTGATGTGCTCAATTGTTGGTCTAATGTCGGTAGGAAGTCAATGACCCTTTGGCGTGATTCTGCGCCCCAAGACTCGACACAATTTTCCCTGTCTTTATAGACGCCGCTTAAATTACGAAAGGCTTGAAACCCAACCATTAAGCCTTGTAACTCTATGATACGTTGCCACATTTCTACTTTGGCGCGCTCAAGTGGCGTATTACCAAACAGCGAGTGAACACTTGGGTGGATTTCTTCTAAATAGCGACAAATGGCAACGGATTCACACAGGTAGCTGCCATCATCGAGTTCGAGTAATGGAATGCGGCCATTTAAACTTTTGGCTTTAAATTCGGTATTTAAATTTTCTCCTCCGCGGATATCGACGTTCACTCTTGGTACTTCTATGCCTTTTTCCGCAAGAAAAATACTGACGCGGCGCGCGCTGGGAGTCGGAGCTAATTCGTAGAGTTTCATCTAAAGTCCTGTAGTTTTTATCTGTGCTTTATACTCGATTTGAGCATATAAGGCTTTAACGGAACGATCGGTTAGGATAGAATTTACGCCATATCTAAACGATCAGTCAAGAATGATTTGCCCCTCAACTTTCCGCAGTAAAGAGAAGAGTGGTAAAGGGGAATGGTAAAGCTGATCGTGAGCGCGTATTCAGAGATTAGGTCGCAGGCTTATGGCACGAAGTTGTAATTTTGATCGGCAGGAAAAACTCATATTAGCGATGGAGCTTTTTTGGCAAAAGGGCTTTGCCGAAACATCGATTTCCGATCTCGTCGGCCATTTAGGCATTAATCGATTTAGCCTTTATAACAGTTTCGGTGACAAGCAGAATCTTTACCGCGAGTGCCTCAGTTTCTACCTCGATAACTACTCCTTTGGCGCTTCAGATACTTTGCTGCATGAAAAAGCGGGCTTAGCTGAAATAGCAGCTTATCTAGCGCGCTTTGTTGCTTTGCAGCGGGAGCAAAAGTACGGCTGTTTTATGCAAAATGCCGTGCTCGAAAAGAGCCTTAACGATGAAAGTGTGCTGCAGGAATGTCAGCGATTATTTTGTCGATTACAGACCTCATTCACCCAAGTGTTACAAGTTTGCCAAGCGCGTGGAGAGCTATTAGCCCATGTGCAACCACATCAAGTCGCTGCTTTTTTAGTGCTGCAATTACAAGGGATTAGAGTGTTAGGCAAGGCGGGCGAATATGAGTTATTAGACAATGCGTTTGTTGTATTGCAAAACTATTTACGTAGTTTGAGTGCTAATCAGACGGCATAACTGCAAATGACATAGTTTGATTGGCCTAGGTTTTTGCCTAGGCCATGTTTTTTAGAAATCTATTTTTTAAAAGTTTATTTTTAAAAGTCTATTTCTAAAAGTCCAAGTCCAGCGCAAAACACAGATAGGCCATCAGTTGAGTACAGTGTGCAAATTGCTCGGCACAAAAACTGGCTGCATCTGGGCGGCAGAGTTCCTCAAAGGCGATATTTTTAACTGCGATAAAATCTTTTCGTTTTAGCTCTATCAGCATAGGGTGGTTTTTATCAAATCCCTTTGGTGGTCGAGTTAAGCTATCGCCATCCATATTAAATCCATGACTTTGTAAGGTTTGTAGCGCCTTTTTATAGCCGTTGGGATTCTCATCGATGCAAGTGCGAATGGCATTTAAGGCTTTCGATTCTGGGTGCCAAATCCCTGCGGCAATAAAACAGCCATCTTCGGCAATATGTAGATACAGTCCCGGCGCATGCACGTCTTTGCCCTGAAAATGGCGAAATTGAATGCCAACATTGGTTTTATAGGGCGTTTTATCTTTGCTAAAACGGCTGTCTCGCTGGGGACGCATCAAGCTGCCGCCGACTTTTTTTGGTACGGCAGTGAGCCTAGGCGAGAGGGCGAGGATACTGGGCTGCATTTGCTCGATAAACTGCAGCGCAGGGGTTCGCACTGTCTCTTCGTATTCCGCCTGATGGGCTTTAAACCAGTCGCGGGAGTTGTTTTGCGCCAGTTGATTTAAAAATTGCAAACTCGCAGCGCTGAACGTTGCACCTGTCGCAATAGGGATTTTAGTCGTGAGCGTGGCCATTATCGGTGAACCTTATTAATGCATTTGAAACGAGTGCCAACAGCCTAGATGCGCCTAGATACAAGCAGGGCGAACGTCAGGCAAGCCGCCCGTATATTCACTCGTATTGCGAAGTCGTACACTCTTAAGAGGATGAAAGGGTGTCAAATATCGCACTAATACTGCCATCCTTCGGCAAGATCTTCACTTAAATTTTTTGGAGTGCGCCGCTTCTCTCTTGTTTTCAACCAGACCGTTATTTACACGTAAAGCCAAGTGAGAACTATTCTTATCTTATTCGTTAGTGCCTATAATGCCGCCCTATTTTTAGATTAGTTTGTTAATAGGAAGACGTTAAATGGGTTGCCTGCCTAAGTTTGAGAAGTGGAAAGCGAATAGAAATCTGTCGCTTATGGGATTATGTATATTGCCCTCAATGCCGTTGTACGCCGCTGAGGTATTGGGCGAGCCTAAGGTTGAGCCAATTGAAATCCTACAGGTTCATGGGCAGCAATATCGTAGGGCCATCACAGTCGCTAAACCGGGTGAAGCGATTATTTCCATGGAACAAATCGAGGAGATGCAGGCAACGACCTTCGCCGAAGTGATTGATGATATGGCAGGGGCACATATCGATGGCGGTACTCGCAGCGGCGGTGAGCGGATTAATATCTGGGGCTTTGGCGAGACCGAAGATTTTAACGTTTATGTGGATAATGCTCCGGTGGGATTTGAGCAGTATCGCTATGGCTCATTTTTCCTCGATCCTGATCTCATCAAACGAGTGGAAGTGATTAAAGGCGCCCATGATGTGCGCTCGGGCAATGGCGGTTTTGGTGGGGCCATGTATGTGGTCACTAAATCGGCCGATGATTTTCTTAAATATGATCAATCCCTTGGAGCGCGAGTCAAAACCAGCTACGCCAGCAATAATGACGCTATGGGTTATACGGGAACTGTCTATGGCAGGGTGAATCCGCATTTATCGGGTTTGTTACACCTTACGCGCCGTGATGCGGGGGATGTGACTTTAGCTAATGGCGATGAGTTTGAATATTCGGGCTATGAGCAAGATAATTATCTAGGCAAGATGGATTATGAGCAGGGCGATCACCAACTGGCCTTGAGCGTGACCCATTATCTCGATGAGGGCCGCAAACCTTGGGCTAATCGCCGTGGCCCCATGCCTGCCATCTCAGACTACAACATCAAAAAGTACGGCTCCTACGAGCAGGCGCTGTATGCCACAACCGCCTATAACACCTATGAAGACAACACTTGGTCTGCCAATTATCGTTACTCGCCGAGCAATCCCCTGATCGATACTCAAGTGGTGATCTCCCATTCGGCGAATGCGCGACACTGGATAAGACCCGATATCGCGTGGGAGAAAATGACGGTTTCCGTTGGCAACTTCGGTCACGAATCTTGGCTAGACTACAAACGTGATTACATTGATATCAACAACTTGAGTTTGATTGGCGATCACGAGATCACCACAGGATTGCAGTACCGCAGTCTCGACCGTACTTCGCTTGTGTTTAACAAGAGTTATGAGAAGAATCCTGAGAAAAACTTTGGCTGGTACACACCTTATTATCAACCTGAAGGTCGCCAAGACACCTATGCCGTGTATATTCGCGATGCGATTCATCTCACCAACGACTTAACTGTTACTCCCTCGCTGCGATATGACTTTATCTACAGCATAGGTCGGCCAAATATTGCGCCAGATTATAACGACATCAACGCGGGTCACGATTATAGCTCGACTCACCACTCGGGGTTCTCACCACGATTAGGCATAGATTACCAACTGACAAACTACGCTCGGTTAAACTTTGATTACGCCTATAGTCTGCAAGCCCCTGTGGTGGATGAGATTTATGCCGTGCAATACGCTAAAGCCAGCATTACCGGCACAAGCCGCGACATCGATGTCGAACGCTTACATGCCTTCAAGTTAGGCTTGATGACACAGCACCAGCATCTGTTTGCCAATGATGATGTGCTGTCGACGCAGCTTACTCTGTTTGCCAACCTAGGCCGCGATGATATCGCCCAGCGCCGCGGAGCTAAGTCTGATAAAACCCAATTAATTCAAAGTGGTTACACAAATCTTGATGGCTACCATATTTACGGTGCCGATTTTGAAGCCCAATATCGCTATCAAGATGTGTTCAGTGATCTGGCGGTCTCATGGCTGCAAGGGCAACACAATGGGTCACTTAGAGATAGCCAAGATGACGACGAGTATTTAGCCAACATGGCACCGCTCGATATTCGTTTGCGTTTAGGCATGTATATTACCGATGATATTTCAGTAGCTTGGCAGGGTGCTTGGTATGATGCGCAAACTAATGTTCCCCACGGCGATATCTTTAATGCCGAATCGCCGAGCGAAAATTACTTCTTGCAGAACCTGTACCTCGCCTATGAGCCTCAAGCTGGTTTAAAGGGATTAAGCGTGCGTTTGATGGTGAAAAACCTCACCAATCTGCAAGTGGTGCCGTTTCTCTCCGATGGGATCCCAGCTGCTGGGCGCGATGTTCGCTTGAGTTTAGCTTATGAATTTTAAAGATTAATCACCAAGGCAGTGTGGGCGCGGTTTATAAAACTTATAAAAATTAGGGTTATATTGCCTCAGCCCCCTGCCGAAAAAAGCCCGTTTATGGCATAATCCGCGTTTTACTAGGCATATAGAACAGAAAAATGACTGAAAATGAATTGCTAAGTCGCTGTGGCGGCAAGTGTGAACTGTGTGGCAGCGAGATCGAACTCTCTATTTATGATATGCCAGCCTCCGATGGCCGTGACAATGAGATCATGATTTGTGAAACCTGCAGTGGCCAAATTGCGGCACCGGATACCATGGACATGAACCACTGGCGTTGTCTGAACGACAGCATGTGGAGCCCTGTACCGGCAGTTCAAGTGATGTCATATCGTATGCTTAAGCGCTTAAATGGCGAAAGCTGGGCGCAAGATTTACTGGATATGCTTTACCTTGAAGAGGATGTAAAAGCGTGGGGCGATGCTGAAGTTGCCGCCGCAGGTGACGACACTACCCCAACGTTAGACAGTAATGGTGCCGTGATTAACGCAGGCGATACGGTCGTGATCATTAAAGATTTAAACGTGAAAGGCACTAGCTTTGTGGCTAAGCGCGGCACAGCTGTGCGTAACATTGCTTTGACTAACAACCCAGAGCACATTGAAGGCCGTGTTAACGGTACTCGCATTGTGATCCTGACGTGCTTCGTTAAAAAGTCTTAAGTTGAACCTAGTGTGGGCTCGATTTATCGAGCCCACACCATAAAAAACCGCCATACTCGTTAATCGACATGGCGGTTTTTTTATTTTGAATTAGAGAGTTAAGATGCGCAACGGGTGACTTGATATTGGCGTGCATAGCCCTGCGGATTAAATTGCCAAGATAGTATCCACGCCATCAGACTTATGCCACCGAGCAATAACCACGCACTGTTAAAGCTATTGAAATTATCGCGAATTAATCCAGCAATCCAAGGCGAAATGGCGGCAATGGTATAACCCACACCTTGTACAAAGGCGGTTAATTTACCCGCTAACATCGGATTTTGTTGATGATCCATAGTCACAATTAATCCGAGTGGAAAAATCCCGCCTATGCCTAATCCCGCCAGTCCCGCCCATAAAAATAGCGACACTTGAGGGGCGAGTGCGAGTCCCATAAAGCCGATGAGTTGCAGTAAGCACAGTAGGGCAATAATAGCGCGTCTATCCGTTGACTTACTGGCAAGCCAAGGAAACACTAAGCCCGCGATCACTTCCATACTGGTTAAGAAACCTAACACTAATCCCGATTGCGTTTGGCTATAACCTAGCTCGACCGCGTAGGGCGCTAACCATGCAAGCACGCAGACATAACAGCTTGTGCCTAAAGCAAAAAATATCGCTAATAGCCAACTGCGACGAAAACGCCAAAAGCTAAGCTGCACAGTTTGCTCCGCAGTTTGACTCGGCAATGCGGTGTTATGTTTAACCATCAGCCATAGCGCCAGTGCCACTATGCCTAACCAAGTCCAATGGCCTAGCCCCGCGCGCCAACCTAAGTTCATCCCGATAAAAGGCGCACTGCTGGCGGCCAAAGCGGCGCCGCCCATAATGGCGGTGACGTAAAGTCCCATCATTAAGGGCACCCGTTCACCGAAATTGAGTTTGATCATGGCAGGCATGATGGTTTGAATAAGAGCGATACCGATTCCCGCCAGTAATGCCGAGCAGATAAGCCAGCTTGCATCCATCGCCCAAAAACGCATTGCCGTGGCGACGATCAAAAGGAGCAACGATCCCGTCATCACGGTATTAAAACCTAACCGTTTAGCGATACTAAAACCCGCAAAGCAGCCCAGTCCCATGGCGAGCACGGGCAGCAATGTCAGCATAGACGCTAGGGTAAAACTTAAGCTGATATCCTCTTGTATGCTGGGCAGCAAAGGCCCGACGGAAGCGAGAATGGGGCGCAGATTTAGACCGATAAGAATGAACGCGATTCCGAGAAGCAATAAATTCGCTTTCTCTGACTGGGGTGACCGCATGGATTGTCTCCAAAATAAGCTAAGTTTGATTTGTTGAAAGAGTGACCTGTAGCGGCATTTAGCACATTTACGATGATTTCCTTTCAATAACAGCAATTTGAAACAGCATCGCTACAGTTCAAAAAGAATCTCTTTCAGATGTATCTTGATATAAAGATATTTTAATTCTGCGAGAAAATGACTAAGATGTAAAGAATGATATAAAGAATCTTTATGTTGAGATAAAGCTATGACAGCGAAAACGACACTCACTCACATGAGCCCTGCGGATAAAGACCAAGCGGCTTCGAACACCAAAGCAGATGGCCTTGAAAGCGAAGATGGTTTGGATAGCATTGTCGGCCAGTGGCAGCAACAAGGGGTGACTGATGATTTGATCCCTATGGCTGTGCTTGGGCGAATCGCGCGTTTAACGAAATATATCGAAGTGGTACTGCTGCAATGCCACGCCGAATTTGGCTTAGGTCAGGGCGAGTTCGATGTGCTTGCCACCTTAAGGCGTTCGGGTGAGCCGTTTACACTCTCACCTTCACAGCTTTATCAGAGCATGATGCTAAGCTCTGGCGCTATGACGAGCCGTTTAGACAGACTCGAAAATAAGGGGCTGATTGAGCGGGCGCACAGTAAGGAAGATCGCCGCGCCGTACATGTCTCGTTAACTGCTGAGGGTAAGGCGCTCATTGATAAGGCCTTGCCGCAGCATATTCAATGTCAGAGTGCCTTGTTAGCGGGCGTGAGCGCTGAAGATAGGCCTATGTTGTTGCAGGTTTTAAAATCTTGGCTGAACCAATTTGAGCCGCAATAAATCGCTTAAACTTCACGTGAGTTTTAGTTTCTAGTGTTAGACATCTGGCGATAAGCGATAGCCGAGCGCTATTAGCTAATATGAGTCAGCCGCGCGGGACAACATTCGATAGTACAAGGGAGTTGCCATGGTAAAAAGACGTGAAGCATTTGAATTAGCAGGTAAACGAGTCACAGCAGGGACTCAATTGGGGATCAAGCTGGCCGCCGCTAAGTTGTATACCGATACGCAACTCGATATTCATGTAGAAGTGTTTCACGGGGCCAAACCTGGCCCAACTTTACTGGTTTGCGCCGCCATTCATGGGGATGAACTCAATGGTATTGAGATTTGTCGGCGACTATTAGCCAGAGTCAATCCCAAGAATTTGACGGGCACCTTGATTGTGGTGCCGATTGTGAATGTGTTTGGTTTTATTCAGCAATCCCGTTATTTACCCGATAGGCGGGATCTCAACCGCTGCTTCCCTGGTTCCAGTAAAGGGGCGTTGGCAAGCCGGTTAGCCAACCTCTTTGCCACTCAGTTATTAGTCCATGCAACCCATGTGATTGATTTACATACGGGCGCGATTCACCGCGATAACTTGCCGCAAATTCGCTGTGATACCAGCGATGAGACTATGCTGGGCATGGCCAATGCCTTTGGTGCGCCGCTGATCATGCATTCCAAAGCGCGCAGTGTTTCGATGCGGGGTTACGCTAACCAACAGGGCATTCCGTGTATTTTGTACGAGGCAGGCGAAGCATTACGTTTCAGTGAATTGTCGATAAAATCCGGCCTTAAGGGCGTGCTTAATGTGATGCGCAGTTTAGGCATGTTGAAGGGGCGGGTGAGCAATAAGGGATCGAGTGTCAGCGCCATTCGCAGTTATTGGGTGCGCAGCGAATCCGACGGTTTAGTGAATATGAAGCTCAAGCTCGGCCAGCGGGTGACTAAGGGTTATATTATCGCCCATATCGTCAGTCCCCACGGCGGTGACAGTGTGGCCATTCGTGCACCAACCGACGGCATTATCATAGGGATCAGCAATATTCCCGTTACTAACGAAGGCGAGGGTATGTTCCATATCGCCCAGTTTGAAGGTGACGAAATTGAAATGGCTAACGAACAACTCGATGAATTTTTGATGGAATATGCTTAACCGCAGACTTGTTGGCATTGGATATACCGCCACAGAAGTCGCTAAGATGGTTTTGCGACTTCTGTGAACATTTTTAAGTGCTTATTTTTACCTCGCTAACTCCTGACTTTTGTAACCCTCAATGCAGTTTTCGTTATCACTGCCAAAATCTAAACTCACTAGAGTTTAAAGCGTTCCACTGAGCTGGTGAGTGAGTGGGCAAGCGTGGTGACTTCGTTGCTGCGTTTGGCCATGTCCATGGCTTCATTGGCATTTTGATCCGCAGCTTGCGCCGCCTCGCTCATGCTCGACTCAATACGTTGACTGTAGTCTAACTGCTCGTGGGCGGCGTGGGTGATCTCTAGGCTCATGTCATTGAGCGTGTGTAAGGTACTTTCTATGTGGGCGATAGCATCCTGCAGGGTTTGGCTTTGTCCGACACATTCGTTTGCCTGATTTTGACCTGTGGTAATTGCACTCGCTGCCGTGGAGGTCTCTTTTTGCAGGGCCGTGATCATGGTTTGAATTTCAGCGGTGGCAGCTTGAGTGCGTGAGGCAAGGGATCGCACCTCATCGGCCACAACAGCAAAACCCCGTCCATGTTCCCCCGCTCTGGCGGCTTCAATGGCAGCGTTCAGTGCCAGCAAATTGGTTTGTTCGGCAATGCTGCTAATGGTGGTTAAAATGCTGCCAATATTATCGCTTTGAATGCTCAAGCGAGACATGACCTCAACCGAACTACTTAAGCGGGCGCTCAGTTCGGCGATTTTATTGCGATTATCATCGGCAATTTGCTTCACTTGATTGCCGTATTTCGAGGCTTGGCTGATTTGTTTCGCCGACTCACTGGCCTGTTCTGTTACCAAATTAGAACTGGTAAACATCTGTTCAGCTAAGGCTTTAGTCTCATCGACGCGGCTGATTTGCGCGGTTGCTGCATTGGCGATGCGCTGACCTTGCTCATTGGTTTGGGTGGCTGAGCTGTCCAGCGAATGGGCATTTTGGCTGATATTGGTGAGTAGCTTGGCAAGATCGTCACTCAAGGTATTCATGTTATCGATCAGGGTGCCAAATTCATCGTCATGGCGTTTATGAATGCGTTTAGATAAATCCCCACGGGCGATGCTAGCCAGCGCGCCATTCACTAAGGCTAATGGATTGAGCATGGCCTTGGAGGTGAAGAAGGAAATAAAACTCACCATAACGATAAACACCAATGCGAGCACTATCGCTAAGGTTTGCCCCTGTTGAATATCATTACTGGCGATGGTTTGCAGGCTGGTAAATCGGCGGTCGGCTAAGTTGATTAACTTATCTAAGGCGAGATTATTCGCATTAAACTCTTTATCGGCATCGAGGTAATGTTGCTCTGATTGTCGCAGTGCTTCAACCACGGCTTGTTGTGTTTTATAAAGCTCGGCAGGCGCCGCGAGTAAGGTATTGATAATCGCATATTGCTGTTCGAAGGTTTGCAGCAAGCCTAAGGTATCAAGCCCATCAGTTTGTTGTTTTAAAAAAGTAAAGTTAGTGGTGAGGTTCCCCAGTAAAATACCGACATCTTGCTGGTGCGATTGGATCACCTCCAAACTTTGAGTGTGGATCAGCTCTCCCATAGTGTTGGTTAGCGTATACAACATATCGTCGATACGCGTGCCTGTACCGACAATCTCTTCGAGCAGAGTAGGATTATCGGGGATGGACAGGGTTTCGAGATCGATCATCGCATTACTGGCGTTGGTCTTGGCATCGTTAAAGCGCTTAAAGAGTTGTTGGTACTGCTGCTTTGCTTGTTCATTGGCGAGTTTAGCGCTAAACATGGCCTGGCTTTGTTGCAAATAGGCTTGGTATCTTGCCTTTGCTTCATCTAGAGAAGTCTGCATTTTAGGCTGATCAGCTACTCGTTCAATTAACTCATTTTCGATACTTTGATATTTCTTCTGCAGCGCCGTAAATGCTTGCTGGCTTTTGGTTAAGCCGGCTGTGTCTTGCTGGCTGTGGGCCAAGGTGGCAAGGCGTGACATTTTTAACAGCACCAGTTGTAAGCTATTACTCTGCTTTTGCACTGGTACGGCTAAGGTTTCGATATTTTGATAGGCGGTTTGTACTTGTGAGAGTGAATAATAGAAGAAGCTACTGCCAGCGATGAGCAGCGCGCCGATGGCACTAAAGCTAAATATGATTTTTTGTTTTATGGTAAGCGTCAACATAGTGCGAAAACCTCTTCTAGGACTGTCCCTGTAAAATGGGTTTAATAATGATTAGATCGCTGTTTTTATTGAAATATTAATTCAAGTGTAGCAGAGTTCGTCACAAGTAAAGTGAATTTTTCTATTGAGAGTTTAGCGCTAGTTAAGGTTAACTTCTTGGTTTGATTATTTAAAAATAATCTCGACCGTATCGTAAAAAGGATTAAAAATGAAATCTGTCGTTTTGGATGAAAAGCGTATCGTACCGACAAAAATTATCTGTATTGGACGTAATTATGTCGACCATATCCATGAGTTGGGCAATGACATACCCGACGACATGGTGGTGTTTTTAAAGCCCAATTCGGCGATGTCGACTGTGCTGCTTTCGGAGCATCAAGGCGAAGCCTTGCACTATGAAACCGAGCTGTGTTTTATGTTTCAAGATGGCCGTTTTAGCAGCGTTGCCATTGGCTTAGATCTCACTAAACGTGATTTACAAAGCAAGTTAAAAGCCAAGGGATTGCCTTGGGAGCGGGCAAAGGCCTTCGATGGTGCCGCATTATTCAGTCCCTTTGTGGCGATTGATGATGCCAAGGCGCCGCTGCATTTTACCTTGAGTATCAACGATAACTTGGTGCAAGAGGGGCATATCGATTTAATGATCTACAAACCTCAGACTATTTTATCTGAGCTGCAAGCCTTTATCAGTCTCGATGACGGCGATATTGTGATGACAGGCACCCCCAAGGGCGTGGGAAGTATTCCCGCTAAAAGTGTATTCAACGTCACGCTGAGCCGGGGTTTGCAAGCGAGTGCTGAACCTTTGCTTGAATGGCAATGGTTAAGTGTTTAGTGATAAATCGCTGAGTTGCTCGCATGATTGAACCTGATGACGTAAAAAAGACTGCTGTATTGCAGGTGCCAACTTGCCAACCACTGCAACAATATTTGATTGCATTAGGGGCGAGTCAAGCTGCTGTTGAACGTTACTTACCACAGTTTAAAGCGTTGAACGTGCCGGCGGGAGAGGTGCTTCTTGGCCAAGGAAATGAGCAGTCACAGGCATATTTTGTTGTAGATGGTATAGTGCGCGCTTGCCATTATACGCAGGATGGCACAGAGCGCTGTAAGGAGTTTTATTTCGAGGGTGAATTGTGTTTTTTGTATGTCAGTTGGCTGAAGCAAATTCCCGCTCGTTACCAATTAGAAGCTTTAAGCGCCTGTAAACTTATCCTAATGCCGTTATCCGTGTTGGATGATACTTCGCTGCAGCCCGTGCAACTTGGGTTACTTAAACAGCAATTATTGTATAAAGAACAAAAGGAAGCCTTTTTACTGCTGCACACACCTGAGCAACGTTATCTGTATTTACGCGAACATTCACCACTTTGGCTTGAGCGGTTAAGCCAAGGTCAGTTAGCTAATTATATTGGCATTACGGCAATCAGTTTGTCGCGTATGCGTCGACGACTTCAAGACTCCTTTTAGCGTTTTTTGCCCCCAGTTAACTTAAGTTAATGCGCTAAAGCGCGATTCCTATGATGCTGCGCCTTAAGTTGCGCCCTCAAGTCTATAAGGCTTCCAATCAGAGTGCGCATTATTGCTTAAAGCTAAGGGGCTTAATAAGTTGACTGCGTTTACCTTGTCTCAAATTTTGGTGGCGATAGCCATTATCTTCGATCTGATTTCGTTTCAATTTAAGGCGCGGGAGCGGATTGTCGCCTGCCTTTTTGTATCGGGTATTCTGATTTCTATTCATTTTTGTCTGTTGCAGCAATGGACTGCAGCAGGCTTAATGGGCATAGCCACAGTGCGTTATCTCACCAGCATGTTTACGACGTCAAAGGTGGCCATGTGGTGTTTTTCTAGCGCAGCAGTGGCAATGAGTATCGTGACCTTCAATGGCATAACGACGGTGATCAGTTGTCTCGGCACACTGTTTCAAACCCGCGCCGCATTCTGCCAAAGGGATAAAGATCTTAGATTACTGATGATAGTCGGAACCAGTTTTTGGCTCGTTCACAATGCCTTAGTGGGATCGCCCGTGGCAGTGTTAATGGAGGTACTCTTTATTGGCAGTAATCTGGTGGGCTTTTATCGGCATTATTTTCGCGGGCAGCTTAAGCAACTGCCGTGATCAGCTAAGGTCATCTCTAGCCTTAACTGAGAGGTTAAATTTTTAGCGCTTGCATAGTCGTTTTGGCGTTGATGTGAAGAGCATCTTTGTGCGTGATTAATCTAGGATAGCTAGAGTCCCGCGACGGCTTCCATATCGAGTTCGATATCGGTACAGCCTTTGGCACAGTATATTCCTGCCGCTTGTTCTGCCTTTGCCTGCTCAGGCAATATCACTTTTAATGTCTGTTTACAGCTAGGACATTGCACTGGCTTACCTTTAAATACCCGTTTAATCAGATTTTTCTGCTCATTAAACGAGGTTGCTGTGGTTTGATTTAACACGGCAAAGGGGCTAGTCGAAGCAGTTGTCATCGGCAGGTGGATCCTTAGGTTAGGTAAAATGTTATGGTGAACAGTCACTGATAAAGCGCATTGCACAGGCAGCGTGTTGCACTGGTACAGTGTGCTCGCGAATACTGAGATTATAGCCTGAGTTGCGCTGTGATTGAAAAGCCTCAATTTAAGAGTGTTAAGCTTAGACTTAACCTATCGAGCAGCGGCATTAATTAAATAGCTAATTAACGTATCGGCCATCACATGTGATGGCCGACTTTTTACGAGAAACGACTAGAGGGTGCCTTGCCAAGTCGATGGGCGAGAATAACGCGTGCCATCTTTGACTCTGGCGCGGATGTGTTTGACATCATTAAGCTTGAACGCTTGACGGTAGCTTAGCCAAGGTCCTGAGTCGAGTTGGTATTCCAGCTCGGCATTGGGATACAGGCTATTGAGCACTAACAGCTGATTTTCAATACGTATTCCTGGTGGCGCTATGCGGTAGAAAACTCCCGCTTTTGCTAACTTAGGCTGCACTTTATTGGCGTAAACCGCGGCGAAGGTTTGCCAATCCTGTTTAAGGACTTGCTCGGCTTGGCCATTGAGTTGGCTGGCAAAATGTTGAGTCTGTTGGCTATAGATTTTACCTTGATAATCATAGGCTAATTCCCACGGTGCCTTGTGCCATGCCCGTTCTGCAAGGGCTATCATGCGCGGGAATAGCATGTATTCTGCTTGCTCATCCGATTGCACCATTTCGCTCCAAAGATTCCCCTGCAAGCCGTAAAAACCGTGTCCCGGCTTGAGCTGGCTGTGGCTGTCGTCCGCGATAAATGGCTGATTTAAACTATTGCGCCAGCGCTCGGCATGGGCGGGCAGGTTGTCGGGCATAAAGCTAAACACCTTAAAGCTGTCTATTGCCCTTGCAGCCCAATGATTA
The DNA here is from genome assembly GCF_031932135.1 of Shewanella vaxholmensis. NCBI lineage: Bacteria > Pseudomonadati > Pseudomonadota > Gammaproteobacteria > Alteromonadales > Shewanellaceae > Shewanella > Shewanella vaxholmensis. Next base: position 165,958 of record NZ_JAUOEV010000001.1, on the reverse strand, counting down.
CCGCGCTCATCTGGATGGCTAACATAGGGAAAATCAAAATAGGTGACTTCCGGCGTTGAGAGCACGACCTTCCAGCCAAGATTGACTTGCTTATGGGCGATTTGATGGCCGTTGTCTGAAATCAGTGACCAAGCGTTAGATTGCACTTGGGCGGGCATGTTTTCGGGGCGCACTTCACCCATGCCATCATTCCAGCCAGCGGCAATAATCCCTTTATCTGCCAGCATGTTAGCAACGCGTTCGATAAAGTAGCCATTGAGTGAGTGGAGTCCAGCTAACTCATCGGCTTTTTGTTTTTTCATTGCGATACACGCGGGAGAGTCGACCCAAGCGCCCGCGGTTTCATCGGCGCCTATATGGTAATGCACTAAGGGAATGCCTACGGCTTGGTGCATTTTTTTGACTTCATCAATCACTGTATCGATAAAGTGGTAGGTGCTCGCCAAGCACACATTGAGTGTATTGTCGTGATAATACTGAATCGACGAATATTGGGTTTTATCTGCAAATTCAGTCAGTAAAAACTCCTCCGCCTTAGCTTTATCTCCTTTTGCTAGGTAATGGTGATAACGCGCCTCCATGGATTTTATCGCGGCGCGTGAATGCCCCGGCATGTCCAGTGAAGGGATCACTTCGATATGGTGAGCATCAGCCAGTTGTAATATTGCTTGGTATTGCGCCACGGTTAAGTAGCCATCGACGGGATTAGCATCAGCTATGCCGCTGCCCAGTTGTGGCAATAAACAGCTTTGCTCGGTTAAATCGAAACAGCGTTTTGCGCCCACATCGGTCAGTTCGGGTAAGCCGGGTATGGCTAAACGCCAGCCTTCATCGTCGGCTAAGTGCAAATGCAGCTTATTGATTTTATAGGCGGCGAGCTGTGGAATAATGCGTTTGATAAAATCGAGCGAGTGGAAGTTACGGGCTAAATCGATGTGCAGGCCGCGAAAGGCGTAGCGAGGCTGGTCTTGGATCTCGATGGCGACCAGTTGATCGTCACTTAAACTGATCAGCCCAGCTAGGCTTTGTATGCCATAGAAGAGTCCCGCTTCACTGCCCGCTCGAATACTGATTTGCTCAGCCGTTATGGTTAACCTATAGGCTTCGCTTGTTTTCATTTCACTATCATGGGCTTCAGTGCTGGCGACTTTAGGAGCTTGAGTATCGAGTTGCAATAACAGCGGCGTGCCTTTGTCCTTGGCCGCAAACCCTAAACTGGCGAGGTAATCAAATGCCGCCTGCCGTCCCTTAAAATCGACAGTTGCAGCCGCGAGTCGATAACCTTTAGCAAGGGATAAAGGCGCTGAGTTTAGGCTTTGGCTATGAAGTGGCGTGGGGATGAGTTTGCCGCTAATGTCAGGTGCTTTGTCTGCGGCTAAGGCTTGATATTGCTCTGCTAAATATTGGCCATCGGCAAAGGGGGTTGCATCGTTTTTTGCCAGTAAGAATTGTTTCTCGGGATTAAAAGGCGCGAGGTAGTCTTGCTCGGCTAAACCTGTTTCTGGATCGCGCCTTGTTTGAGTGCTCTTTATGACCTGCGCCTTATCGCCCATAGCGACAAAGAAGTTTGGCATAAACTCGGAACGGGTGATTTGGCTGCCTTTGCTATAAAACTCAATGCGATAAACTTGATTGGCGACGAAGCCCTTAAAGCTGGCTTTAGGAGTGATTTTATGTAAATCGCCATTGATATGCTCAATGCTAAAGTCACCCGCATCGACGAAATAAACGGGCGATAATTGGCTGAAATAAATTTGCCAATCGCCATGATTTAACTCTTCATTAGATAACTTGTCGTTGGATAACTGAGCGGGCAAGGTCAGCTCAATGGCAGAGCGATAGCACTGGATTTCTTTAGCGGGACAGGTTTCAAGATAACTAGCGGTTAGCTGATAATTTAATTGGAGCTTATCGGCCAATTGATTCAGCGCGACATGATTTGCCTCCTGCACAGCATTGGCGGCCTGTACTGATGGCATTACAAGTATTGAAAGCACCGACGTCACGGGAAGCACTGCCATGACGCCGCTGACTAAGGCCGTCTTAATCCTCTGCCACTTTATTTTACCTTTCCCTTTCGTTAGTCCTTTCACTTAACTGAGTCCTTTTGTTGTAAAAACCACTGCGCGGCACCTATGAGGGCTGCATTGTGATGTTGGCTGGCTGAAATCGTCAAGTCTGTCAGTTGCGGGCCATAGACTAAGCTTTGCAATTTCTGTTTAAGCGCTTCAATAAAGAAGGGAAAGCTTTGGCTGACTGAGCCGCCAAGGACGATATCTTTGGGATCGTATACCAGTAAGGTTTGGGCGATCATGTGCGCCAAGTGTTCGCCAAAATGGGCGAAGGCTTGTAGCGCGTGGCTGTCACCTTCACAGGCTTTTTGGTACAAATGCTCGCCACTCATCTGATGATGAGTGGTGAAGTATTGCCCCGAGCAGTAGTGCTCAATAATGCCATCACGATAACTCAAACTGCCGATTTCACCTGCGGCGCAATGTTTACCCGAATACAACTGACCATTAAAAATCACCCCAGCGCCCACGCCAGTGCCTAAGGTAATCCCGAGCATGTCTTGATTGTGATTGAGCACAGCTTCGCCAAGGGCAAAGAGGTTCGCATCGTTATTTACAACCACATCCATCTCAAAGGTATTTTGCAGTTGCTGGGCTAACTGCGTTGCCGTTAGTGCTGGGATGTTGAGCACTTCGAGTAAAGTGCCGCTGTGCATATCCACCATGCCGGGTATCCCGATGGAAACTCCATTGGTTTCAGGCGTGAGGTGGCTGTGGATACAGGTCACGAGGAAATCGAATAATTGTTCAAAATTGCCATCTGCGGGAACAGGATACCGCCAAGTGTCGAGTAAGGTTTTACCTTCCACCTGTGCCAACATCAGTTTAGTTCCCCCAAGATCTAAACATAGGACGCTCATAATAGCTTGTTGCCTCTCGTGTTGTTTGTTGCCATAGGAACGGCATCCTTTGATGCCGCTTTCGCTGAAAATAGGGTGGTGTTTTTAATCAAGGGGCGAGCCGTTAGCGCGATATAACCTATGTAAGCCATAGGGATTAACAGCACTAACATCCCGAACCGTAACTCGCCGGACAGCTCACTGATAACACCAATGATCGGCGAGATAAACGCGCCGCCGATAATGCCAGTGCAGAGAATGCCAGCGAATGATCCATGATCTTGGGCGCGAGAATTGAGCGCCAGCGAGAAGATCACTGACCACATGATAGAAATGAAAAAGCCAACCAATGGGAAACAAATTAATGCTAGTTGGCTCGGTCCCCAAATCGCCACCAGAAAACAAACCAGTGAACTAAGGGAAAAACTGAGCAGCAAGATCTGACTGTCGATAAGCTTAAGTAGCAGCAAACCGAGTAGGCAGCCGAGCGTCATGTAAAACCAAAAATCGCTAACCACATTGGCGCCGACACTTAAGGTATCAAGGCCATGATATTGCGACAAAAAGACTGAGATACTATTAGCAAGCCCTTGTTCAAGTGCGACGTAGGCGGCGATAGCGAAGAAGAATTTCAAAACGGTTTTATCTTTGAAAAGGCGTAAATGGGTCTCCAGTGCACCCGCTGACTCATCCGCCAATTTATCCACTTTGGGCATCTTCACTAGGCTGGCAAAGAGCACCATGGCGAGTGCGACCACGGCAAATAACCAGTACATGGCAAGCCAACTCATGTTCTCGGGCAATAGCTGTTGCACATAGTTTGCGGATGCTGCACTGGCTTGATCTAAGGCGACAAAATGCTGGTACACCAGCGGCGCTAAGGTTGCGGCGCCGCCAAAGGCGAGTTGGGCCAGTACGGAGAAAAAGGCAAAATGCTCAGGCCCCGCGGCTTGGCGCAGTAAGGGATTCACAGCTACCTGCAATAAGCTCATGCCAGTGCCAATACAAAACAGGCTAAACATGGCGATGCTAAAGGTAGGGAGACACACAAAAGTGACGGCGCCGATAAACGCGAGGCTAAAGGCTAAGATGATCACCCGTTTTTCACCGTACTTGTCCACCAAAATTCCCGCAGGAATCGATGTCACTCCGTAGGCGATAAAAAACGCAAAGGGAAATAACCCCGCCAACGTCAGGCCGATAGCATAACTGTCAATTAACGCAGGGAAAATCGGCCCCATACTGTTAGTCATCAAGGAAATCACAAAGAAAGTGCAGAGGACAAACAGAATGATGAGTTTGTGTTTCATGTGCTTAGCCAATTGAATTAAGTGAAATTCATTGTGGACTGACGCTCGCTATGGCGGTGATACGAATAGTGCCTCTGTCGATACTTTTCTCACATATGCAAATCCTGTTCGCGCAGATTTAGCTGATTTACATCAGGTGCAGTTAATACGGGCTGTAGATACTTATAGATACTGGCGATAGATATGAGTTGCAGCTGCTGCGGATAGGCATAGGTAAAACCGTGTTTTAGTATCTGCTGATAAAGTGTTTACTTGTAAAATAGTTACCTTTAATTAACATTGGATAGAATAGTATTGGAGTGGCGGAGTTGAGTATCACTGCAAGGCTGACTTGCTATAGACAATAGTGCGCGAGGCACAGCGATTTCGCCGAGCTGATAGGTTAAGGCTGGCATTAAAAATAAGGTCTAAGTGATTGAATAATTTAACAGGATGGAATAACGGCTAGCTTGAGTGAATGGCGTTGATGTGTAAGGGCTGATTGAAGCTAAGGTAAAGGAATGAGTAACTGGAGTTTAATGGATGAAACCTCTGTGTGAAAAAGTGATCCCCGATGAAAACAGCTCTTGGCGTTACTTTCGCTATGAATGGGACCACATGGATCTCAACTGGCATTATCACCCTGAGTACGAAATCTGCTTAACCCTCAACAGTTATGGCATGCGTTATGTGGGCGATCATATTGCCCGCTATGGCGATTATGATTTAGTGATCATCGGCCCTGACATGCCCCACGGCTGGCAATCCGAGGCTAACCTTGATATTTCACCTGACGAGGTTTCAAAGAACGATTGTTTGAAAGGCGGCGCTTCAACTGCGGTCGGTTTGAAAGAGCCCAGTTTGAAGGGATCCGCTTCGAAAAATCGAGTGAAGGAAGTCGTGTATGTGGCACAGATTCCCGCAGCCTGGCTACACCAAATTGTGAATGAGCAGCGCGAGTTAGCATCCTTGCATTCGCTTTTGACCCATGCCAAACGGGGCGTGTTGTTTAGTGAGGAAACGGCGCGCAAGGCGCATAGCGTGTTTATCGCGATGGAGACGGCCAATCCCTTTAAACGCTATATTTTGTTATTGGAATTATTAGCGTTATTACAACAGGATAGTCAGCAAGAACTCTTGTCCAGTACCTTGTTCACCCACGGCAGTAAGCTCGACTTTACCGTGAAAAAGCTCGATAAAGTGATTGAGCATATTTATGACAATTACACTCAGGCCTTGTCGGCACAGGACTTGGCAAAGTTGGCGCACATGAGCACCAATCATTTCCATCGCTTCTTTAAAAAACGCACCGAGAAAACCTTAACTGAGTTTATCAACCAACTCAGGATCGCTAAGGCGTGCAAGTTATTACTCTCGAACCAGAGCCCGATTTCAACCATCAGCGATCAGTGTGGTTTCAATAATTTATCTAATTTCAATCGACGCTTTATTCAATTTAAAGGCGTCACGCCGAGTCGCTTTCGTCAGCGCTTCAGCAGTAAACAAAGGGCGATTTAACCCTTACTTTCACGAATGCTTAGGCTGAAAATACTGCTCCACTAAGGTTTGGCAATAGCTTATCGCCTGCGCCGTAATGTCCGCTGAAATCGGCTCAAATGGGCGCTTCAGTTTTGGGTCACGGTAATCCATTCCCGCTAATAGCGCATACCAAGAAGGGCGAAAGTAGGCTAGCTGCTGATCGTATTGGTAAAGCAGTAAATCAAAGTCTTCCCCTTGATACCAAGCTTTTAATAGTTGCGTCAGCCTTTGGGAAATGGCGACTTTTCTCGCCGCCATCCAATAGGGTTCGCTGCGCTGACTGGTGACATAATGGGCCTGAATGTAATCCTTTATGCCGAGCACTAACTGCATCACCGCCTGATTCAGTGTTTGTCGACTTAAGGTTTCTGCCTGCTTATTTAACTGATAACGCTCGAATAATGACATAAATCTTTCAAGGGTGAACTGAGTCATCATGATGGACGTGGCTTCGAGTGGCTCGATAAAACTTTGCGCAAGCCCAATCGCCAGTACATTGTTGTGCCAAGCCTTGTCACTAACGCCGACCCGCATTTTAAGAAACCGCACTTGGGTCGACTCGGGTAAATTTACACTGTGCAATAATTCCTTAGCCGCGGCATTGGCACTGAGGTGGCGACTGCTATAAACATAGCCATTACCAAGCCTGTGGGTGAGGGGGATTTGCCATAGCCAGCCCGCACTGAGCGCCGTGGCGCGGGTATGGTATTTTGCCTGCTGCGTTTGAGTGGAGTCCAATAATGCAGGTACAGGTACAGGTACAGGTACAGGTACAGGTACAGTGACGGCGCTGTCGTTGAGTAACTCCTCGGCGAAGGATTGAAAGGGCACGCCTAGGGCTTTATGAATTAACTTAGCGCTAAAGCCGCTGGCATCGATGAAAAAGTCGGCGCTTAGTCGTTCGCCATTTGCTAGGTTCAGCGTCTCAATCTGCTGGTGTTGGGTGGTTGAAACCTCGACCACATCAGCAATGATCTGCCGTACGCCGCGTTGGCAGGCATAATCTTTTAAGTAATTGGCCAGCTCAGTGGCATCGAAGTGATAGCCGTATTCGTTGATGTAGGGCATTGCTTTATTCGGCCTTGGGCTGAGATTGTGCTTGGCCAACACACCGCTTGAGAAAAACGCATCGGGTTTAACGGCATTGCCATGCCCTCGGCGCCTCGCATTGGCGTTGATAAAAAAGACTTCGGCGGGTTTTACATCCATTTGAAAATAGAAAGGGTGGAAATATTGCTGCCCGTCACCATTCCAATTGATAAAGTCGATGCCGGTTTTATAGCTGGCGTGGCATCGTTCCATCCAATCTTTTTCGCTAATGCCTAAGTTGTCCATAAAGCGTTTTAAGTGTGGCGTCGAGCCTTCGCCAACGCCGATAGTGCCTATGTTGTCCGATTCCACTAAACAGAGTTCAATGGCGGCAAATACGGGGTTATTCGCGAGGGCGGCCGCTGCCATCCAGCCTGCGGTGCCGCCACCTAAGATAATGATTTTTCTGATTGCTTGCTTCACTTTCATGGCTTATCCCCACTGCATTATCAACGCAAAAAGCCGACCCTAAGGTCGGCTATGGTGTGACTCAAGTTTAAAATTTGTAGCTGGCACCGACGAAATAACGTGAACCAAATTCGATGGTATTTTGGGTCAATCCGTATTTAACATCATAGGATTGCACCACTTCATTGGTTAAGTTAACCCCTTCGAGTGAAACATCTAAGTTCTCCATCGCATGCCAAATAATCGAGGCATCGACTTGTTGATAGCTGTCGTTTAACACGTTTTGAATGTTACCCACGCCTAAGTATTCTGAACGCCAGTTATAGGCGATACGGGCGCTGAATAGATCATCTTCGTAGAAGAGTGAGCCGTTGAAGGAGTTTTCTGACACGCCTTCAATCATTTGTTCAGTGCCATCGGGGCGAGTGCTTTTACTGTCAACATAGGTGTAGTTGGTCAAGAAGCCAAAACCGCTTTCAAAGTTATGTTGCAGCTGGATTTCAAGCCCAGTCACTGAGCCGCTACCGCCGTTGGCAGGGGCTGTGACGCGGCATTTATCCCACTCGGATTCTGATGCGCCGCAACCTTCGATATATTGCGTCGACTCAGTGACAAACACTACGTTATCAATATCTTTGTAGAACAAAGCCGCCGACAGCATAGAAGATTCAGTGAAGTACCATTCGATGCCAAGGTCGGCTTGATTCGCCTTATAGGGTTTCAAATTTGGATTGCCGCCGGTTGCAGTACCAAAGTTTTTCGCTATGGCTAAACCTGGTTTGAGATCGCTATAGTTGTTACGTGCCATCACGGAAGAGGCCGAAGCACGTAGGATTAAATCTTCTTGCAGATCAAAGGCGACGTTGATACTCGGTAGCCAATTATCGTAATTGACGGATTCATTGTAGGGCTTGCCATCGGCAAAACCGGTTGAGGTTTGGTCAGTGTTAACGTAACGCACGCCAAAGTTACCACGGTAGAATTCGCCGCTGAAATCCGCTTTGGCGTACAGGGCAAACATATCCTCTTCGACAGTGAAGGTGTTACCGAGATCGGCGACTTCCACTAACTCGCCATTGGCGTATTTCTCGCTGATAAAGGCCCACCATTTGTCTTCATCTAACTTGGCATAGGAGTCGAGCACATTGCCGCCGCTCTGGGAATGTAGCCCAGACAGCACGCCATCGCTCCAGTTGGCTAGGTTGCCATTAGGCACGAAACCTAGGATTTCTGCGGGGTTACGGTTGAAGGCATTACGCTCGAAATCACTGGTGTTGTACTTAATCCCGACCGCAATTTTGTTAATAAAATCATGGTCGAGTTGATATTCGAAATCGGACTGTGCGTAGGTCACTTTATGATCTTGCACTGTGGTTTCGTAGTTCGCCTCTTGGGCGTGCTTGAATTGGCTGGCATCGTTGGCATCTAAACTCGTCAGCACCACTTGGTAGGGACCCGTGGCATCGTAACTAAAGCCGCCATCGACACTGCCTTGACCATTAGGGAAGGCGGGGTCGCCAATTTTACCGCCTTGATCCGTCGCTGGGATCCACCAAGAAGATGAACCGCCTTGGGTGCCGCCATCTGAGGTCGATTGGCCGATGACGCCGCTCACCGTAAAACTGTCCCCGACGTATTTTCCGGTCAAGTTGAGTACGTCAGATTTCATATTGACCGCATGGCGCACCACAGGGTTATAAATAATCGACGCATACGCCGGCAAAATCGTTGCCGACGCTGTGCCGCCTTGGGCGTTATTCACTACGTTGGTGGAGCCTGAACCGCGTGCGCCAACGGTTAAGAAGTTATGGTTTACGTGGGGGATATCGAGTTCAAAATTAAAGTAATCTAAGGTGAACTCGGTATTGTCAGTCGGTGCAAATTGCAGTGTGACTTGGGCGCTGGTCCGTTCACGTTCGGCTCTAAAGGCCTGCGAGCCTATGCCCCAAGCGCCAACGGTAGATTCTTGATTTTGCGCGGGATCGGCGGCGAAGTATTCATAATAACCACTGAGAGATTCCAGTACTTGGCGGCCGCTGGTAATTTTTTCTACTGAATAGGCGCCTAAAATGCCGAACTTTTCATCGTCATTTTTCCAGCTTCCGAGGAAAGAGCCACTCGGGTCCGTTTCATCGTACAGACTGCTTTGGCTCAGCTCGCCAGCGACTTGATAGGTGTGGGCATCGAGATCTAAGGGCTTGCGGGTTTTGAGATCGACAGTACCGCCCAGCGCACCTTCTTCAAGTCTGGCGGTCGGGGTTTTGTGCACTTCAACGGCGTTCACTTGCTCAGCCGACAACAATTCCATATTGAAGGTACGAGTGGCAGGACCCAAGTCATACCAAGAAGTGCTAGCAACGGTTTGACCGTTAAGCAAAATACGACTCTGCTCTGGCGCTGTACCGCGAATAGTAACGCCGCTTACTTCACCGTATTGTCTATCGACCGTCACCCCAGAAATTCGCTGCAGCGCATCACCGATGTTTTTATCGGGAAACTTACCTATGTCTTCCGAGGTGATGGCATCGACCGTGGAGTCGGCGAAGCGTTTGGTATTCAATGAGGCTTCAATCGAGCGACGTATGCCGCGTACTTGGATTACCTCTATATTTTCTGCCGTTGCCTCTTGTTGCTCCGCCGCGACTGCGGTTGAGCTCATCCCGAATAAGGCATTAGCGATACACAATGCGAGCAAAGAGCTCTTAAATAATTGACCTTCTGACATGTTATAGCGTCCCTGTAGTGCTTTAGTGTTGTTTTTTTCTTCAGTTAACTTACCTGTTATCGAATTGTTGATGCGGTACTTTTCACACTAGGATTGGTATTTTTCTATTGTGTTTAACGCGAGGGCGGCGGTGATTTCAACTTGAATGCTGATGGACGATTTAACGACTTAGCGTAGAAAAGTATGGCTTGTTGCTAGGATGGTATAACTAACGCTGGCTAGATTACTCACTATAGATAAGCCGAGCGAATGAGTGCGAGACTGTGTGCGAGTTTGGACATAGTGGGCGTTAACTCATTGCTTTTTAACCATTAGCCTCAAACATTATCTATAGGATGAGATCATGAAACTGAAATCGATAGCCGCCGCAGTTGGACTCTGTTTAGCGAGCGTAAGTCTTGCCCACGCCAGCGATAAAACCATTTACCTCACCTTTGATGATGGTCCAATTGACGCGACTTTAGGGGTATTGGATGCGCTAAAGGATGCCAATATCAAGGCGACCTTCTTTATCAATGCATTTCATATGTATGGCGAAGGGGATGAAAACGAAGCGTTAGCGGCTGTCGCCCTGCAACGTTTATTAGACGATGGTCATATTCTGGCAAACCACAGTTACGATCATATGCTGCATAACTGCACCGATGGCGTTCAATCGGGGGCGGTTTATTGCAATCAAGTGGGTCTATGGCCGGTGAAATCCTATCAAGATGCGGCCACCGACTTTACCTACTTTGTGACGAACACCGCCAAAGTGGTTGAGCTTATCCCTAATGCCGCCAGTTATCCTAACAACAAGATGACTAAGTTGGCGCGTTTGCCCTATACCAATGGCTGGCGCGTGACCAGTAAACTTAAAGGCGACGGCTTGTGTGCAACCTCTGATACTGTGCCGCCTTGGGACCCTGCTTTTGCTTGTACCGCCGAAACCTCTACCAACAGTTCGCAAGTTGCGGTGCAAATTCAAAATATGCTCGCCGAGAGTGATTATAAAATATTTGGTTGGGACTTTGATTGGGGGCCAGAGGATTGGGGCGTGGCTTTTCCAGCCGAATCTATGGCCGATGGGGTTGAGCTGGTGGATAAAATCAATCAAGTGATCAACACCTGTGCGGGCACCACAATGAACCCTCTCAACAGTCGCACGCAGAACTTAGACTGCAGCGATGGTTTGCACGACGGTAAAGTGGTGATCTTGACCCATGACTTCTTATTTGAGAATGCCCATCGTGGTCAAGGTGCGACCATCAACTTGCCTAAAATTAAACGCTTCGTGGAAGAGGCACTGCGCCAAGGATACCGTTTCGACACGCTAGATAACTATGCCCCCGCTTGGCAGGATCAGCATGATTATCAGCAGCCTGATTTTGTCTCCTATCAAGATAAAATTTATTCCTTAGTGCAAGCGCATTTCTCCCAAAGTAATTGGCAACCGAGCCAAACCCCAGCCTTGTGGAAAAACGAGAAGTAGTACGAGTTATAAACACGAAACCCATGGCCGCAGTGACACTTTTAATGTCACTGTGGCTAGCTGTTATACAATTCTGACAGTGGTTAAGACTTAGGTTTAAATTTATCCTTTTCAAGATTGAGTTTTTTCATCCTCAGGTACAGTTTTTTCCGAGGAATGCCTAAGTAATTTGCGGCATCTGTGACTCTTCCTGAACAAAGATGAAGAATATTTTCAATGACTTGTTTTTCATATGCGTCAACGAGCTCATCCAACGGCGCGTCAGGGGCTTGTACTAGTTTCAGGGCTTCTTCGCCGGGTAGTTTTATGATGCCAACAGCATAGAGTTCGGCAAGATTTCGTAACTCTCGGATGTTTCCCGGCCAGTGGTAGCGCTTAAGAATATCAATATAATTCAAGTCAATTTTGGGAATAGGAATATCGAAACGCTTACAGCTTTGGCTTACGAAATTTCGGAATAAAGGAATAATATCACTCTTGCGTTCAGCGAGTTTTGGCAATTGGATACGTGCCTGTGAGAAGTAGTAATATAACTCAGGTAATAGGGCCCCTGTTTTGACTTCATCATCTGGATTGGTATCGAAAATACAAATCGTACGGTGGCTTTTTGTATTTAGTCTTTCCTGATCCAGTAAGCGAGTACATAGCCAGCGTTGATGATCATGGTCTAGCTGAGTTAGTGAACGCAGTACTAAGGTACCATTTTGGGCTTTAGCTATACTGGTTTCTAATTCGGGAAATGTGGGATGTTCTTTGCAATCATGGATGATTAAGCTGTTGTTTTTATATTGACTTAAGCTGTGCAGTACAGATGCGACTAAGTGACGACCTGTGCCCATTTGCCCTTCAATCATCACATCCTTATCTATTTTAGCTATTTGGCTCAGTTGTTGGCGTATTAGATTGATCTGCTCACTGGTGCCGAATAAATGTTCCTTAAAAGTGCTAGAGATAGCTTCTCTCTGTTCTATGAGCCCATGACGGATTTGTTGAGCTCGTTTGAGCAGTTGTAAGAATTGGGCTGAGTCGAGAGGTTTTTCAAGGAAATCGAAAGCACCGCGTTTGACTGCCTCGACCGCGAGTGGAATATCACCGTGGCCAGTGATCATGATGACAGGAATTTCAGGATCAACTTTTTTGACTTCATCGAGTAAATCCATGCCATTCATTGCGGGCATATAAATATCTGAGACGACAACGCCATTCCAGTTTTCATTGAGTAACGCTAAGGCTTTAGCTGGCGAGTTGGTGGCCTTAGCGCTGTACCCTGATAGGTGTAATAAATGGCGATATGCAGTGAGTACATCCTCATCATCATCGACAAGTAGCACATTAAACTGCATCGAATTTTCAATCTGCATTGTGAAACTCCAAAATAATCATAGCGCCGCCACTTAGGTGTGATGCTACATAAATCTCAGCTTTAAAACGTTCGAGTATTGAGCGACAAATACTCAACCCTAAGCCCAGACCTACAGCCTTAGTCGTGTTAAACGGGTTGAATATAAGAGGCAAAATACTCGGGTCAAATCCTGGGCCATTATCGTAAATTGCCAGTGTTAATTTGGCGCTCGTTTGCTTTAATACTGATATATAGATCTGCTTATCTAATTGACTTGCGGTGGCGTCCATAGCGTTAATTAGGATATTCAGCAGTACTTGTTCTACCTGAACCGCGTCTGCCATTATCATGTAGTCTTTATCTAACTCATTATGAATAATGATGTTTTCATTTTTAACTCGGGTTTCCACTAATACCAATGCGTTACTAACGAGTTGACGGATATCTAGGCTGACAGCTTCGATATTACTGGGGGATTTTCGAGCGAAATTTCTAATGGCAGAGATGATTTTAGCCATACGTAAATTCATCTTTTCGGTTTTACCTATCATGTCATTGAGTAAGTCGAACTGATTTGAGGCTAAGGCCAAACGGCAACTGTACAGATAGGTACTGACAGCTGAAAGCGGTTGATTTAACTCGTGAGCTAGACTTGTCATTGTCTGACCTACAGCAGCCATTTTTGCAGCTTGTATAAGATCCGCTTGTGCTTGACGTAAATGCCTTTCTGCGATGCCACGTTGTTCTATTTCTGCCATTAGTTCTTGATTTTTAATGGTTAGATTTAAAGTCCTGTCTGCGACTAAGGACTCAAGTTCGCGGGCATTGAGCTCTTGTTTGGTGATGTCAGTAATAGTAACCATGTATTTTGCTTGTCGTGCGTGTTCGAATGCCTGCAGGTGAAAATGCAAGTATTGGGGTGTGTTATTCTTGAGTAAATTGAGGATGCATTCACTTTGTCCCGTTCGTTGCAACTCACTATCAATCGCGAATTGTTGCGATAACACCTGCTGGCTCGTGGCGGGGAATGCTTGCCAAAGGGTTAGTCGTGGGGCGAGCGTGGTTAAACTCAGTAATTGTAATGCCTGAGGGTTTGCCGATTCAATTTCCCCGTTGGGATAACAGGTAATCAAGCTGGCTTGGGCATTATTGATAAGTGTTAAAGCATTACTCTTAACCATTGCCTGCATATCGACACAGAATTGTCGCAAGCAGTCACCCATATGGCCAATTTCGTCTTTTCCTTGTGTCGCTATCGGCCAGTCTAAATGGCCATTAGCGACATTTTCTAAATCAATTTCTAGGGTGTTAAGGCGTTTTAATACTCGTTGTCGGATGAGGATTGCGAGCACTAAAATACTGATTAAAATAGAAACTACGGATATCAGAAAAATAATCAACTTTCCATTTATTATCATGGATTTAGTATTGATGTTTAATGAGTTGAATGCTTGGCTGGATTGTTCCAAGGTATCAATGTTTTTATGGTGAAATTGGGTTAAGACTTGAGTTAATGGGGCTGCTAGTTGTGATAACGCCAGTTGAGCTTCAGTATCCAGTTTTAAGAGTCGAATTAATTCACCATTAGAACTGATAAGAGTGATTAGATTCTTCATTATTTGCCTATGGCTAATCGTGGAAGGAAAACTTTTTAGTTTTTCTGCTAACGCTTCAATTTCGATTGTTTTTTGATCAAGATAATAGAAGGCACTCGTTAATTCTCGCGTGTATCTTTGATCAATAATTTCATTGACTAAGGTAAAAAGTTCCGTTTCTTTAGCGGATAATTCCTGTAAAATAAAAAATTCACTCATTAAGGCATTTGGCGAGGTATTTCCTACCGGATGTGACAGTAAGCGAGTCACGTGCCACTCGACCTCTTGCATTAAGGGCGTCATCTCATCATTAAGATCTTGATGTAACCAAGTAATTCGTTTTTGTAAGTTATTAAGTTCTTGGCTATAAGTAATTTTTTGTTTTAATAGCGCATCTTGTTGCTCGATCAAATTTGAAAAATGATCGAGGGCAATCCGTTGTTCTGAAAGTGACTCGTTATCCGGGGTGCTGTTAATATAGTTTTTTTCAATAGTTGTAATTTCATTTTTTATATCAGCCTCAAATTCTTGATAATCAAGTTCATCTTTAATTTTATAGCTGTTAGATATAATGCTCTGCAAATTCCCACTGGACCTTTCTAATATATATGCGCCATTAAGTGGTGGCAGACTATGCTCGACAATATTATTTATCTTATTGCTGAGTTCATCCCAAATAAAAGCCGTAGTAATTCCTATAGATAGATTAAGAAATGTCATGCTCGCAAAAGCGAGCATTAATTTACTTCCTAATGTTGTCGGTATTTTGAAATGATATTTTTTCATGATTTTTTGGACACTAAGCTGTTCATCAAGCTAATGGCTTGATCTAATTGAGATTCACTCTTTTGGCGCCATTGGTACAAAATTTGTTCTATTTCTGTGGTGTGCTTATGTTCAGTTGAAAGCAGCATGAATTGATTCTGCAATGCTAATGATAAAGACTCGGCTTCACTAATAGGGACTGAACTTGCTAATAGTCGTGCTTGGCTGATCAGTTGTTGTTCATCAGCGGAAATGGTGACCGATTTTTCTGCTTGATGGATAAGTTTCCATGCTAGTTGTAGTTTAGATAATTGATAGGTAATCACCTGATCGAATAATGAATTGATAATATCGGCTCTGTTAAACAGTACTTCTTCATTAATGACGGGTTGTGTGCTTTTAGCAAGGCTAGCATCTGTCAGTGAGTGTTTGGCGACAGCACTAGAACTAATAAGCTTTTGGCCATTGGTAGAGAGAAAATATTGGATAAGCTTTTCAACATTCGCTTTACTTCTGCCACGGGAAGTAACGGAAATATAAGTCGGAAGTATAACGGTATTGGGTAGATAATTAAAATTGGTAAAGTCAAATTTATATTTAGCGTCAATTGCATAGCTATCTATTACAACGCCAGCGCCAACAAGCCCCCTAGATATCGATTCACTCACTCCAAAACTTCTTGCTGAAACTGAGGCCAAATTTCCACCTATTTCCCTTAGTAATGCCCAGCCTTGAATCCAGCCTTTTTGTTGTAGCACTCCTTCGACCATCATATGAGTGGTGCCAGAATTGTTTGGCGTACTCATCATAATGTGCCCAGAAAATTGTGCTGCAGCGAGATCTTTCCAAGTATGGGGTATGGGTAAGTTGTTTTTTTCTAGGTAGCGCTGATTATACATAATCGTTATCCCAGAATAGCCTAATGCTATGGTTTTATTGCTTTTAGTAAGGTCATGTATTTTTAACCAAGGCGGCATGTCATAGCGTTCTGATGGGGCGACAATAAGCCCCGCATTATCCAAATCGCGAAAGAAGGTAGGAGTAGAAGAAATAATCATATCTACTGGATGTATGGATGATTGTTTTACCCACTTTAACGCGGGTCCAGTTCTGCGATATACCACTTGAATGGGGATGTCTGGATTTAACTGTTTAAATTCTTCAAACAAGGCGCCCATAGGTTCTTCAGAAAAGGTGGTTAATACCACTAGAGGTTCTGCTGCAGAGGCGGAATTAAAGAGCGAGCTTATGCCTATGCTTATCCACAGAAGTAATAAAAATGGAGTCAAAATTTTAAATTTTATTTGCAGAACATGACTTATTGCGTCCAGTTTTATGTAACTCATGGCATTAATACCTTATTAAGTGATTCAACTCGCATATTTTTTAAAATTTTAAATTCTTGTTTGATTCTAGTTGAGTCAAATTTGACTCGATTTTTTAGGGCTGAAAATAGCTTAAGCCATCTTTATCGTTCGCGCCTTGTATTAACACATAGGAATTAGCGCTTCTAGGACGAGTTTGTGTCAAAACTAACTCATTTTCGTCAATTTGTTGCAATTCATATCGGATATTAAGGTGTCTGTGAAAATGATGTTACACGAATTCTTAATATGTGCATCGTTACTTTTTGGCTAACTAGACTTCCAACTTTTGGAGCAAGCTATGATAAAGAAATTTTTTCAAACCGGTGCTGATCTACCTATTATGAACGAGACGCCCGAAAAAATTCGTTCAATTTATAAAAAATATCAATGGCAGGTTTTTATCGGCTTAGTGTTCGGCTATGCCATGTTTTATGTAGTACGTATGGCGTTGAGTGTGGTTAAAAAACCTATGCTCGACGCAGGTGTTGTAACCATTGAAGAATTAGGTTTGATGGGCTCAGCATTCTTCTTTACTTATGCATTTGGTAAGTTCTCAAATGGATTTTTAGCGGATTATGCTAACATTGGCCGTTTTATGTCTGTTTCCTTGATGCTTTCCTCTATTGCTTGCATGGCAATGGGAATGGGGGTTGCAGGGGTATTCTTTGTAGTACTTTGGGGGATGAATGGCTGGTTCCAATCAGTGGGTTCTGCTCCTTCATGTGTTTCAATCTTCCATTGGTACTCACCTAAACAAAGGGGCAGTGTTTATTCTATATGGGGCGGCTCACGCAATATCGGTGAAGCAATTAGCTGGATTTTAACGGCTTCATTAGTAAGCTTTTTTGGCTGGCAGATAGGCTTTATTGGGGCTGGTATTGCTGCATTTGCCGCTGCAGCTTGTATGCTCATGCTACTAAAGGATCGTCCTCGTACCTATGGTTTACCAGATCCTGCAACTGCTTATGGCGAAGAGCCTGAGTCAGTTAAAGGGCATGATCCTGTCGCTATTCGTAAAGCTCAATTGTTTGTATTAAAACAACCCGTTGTTTGGATTATTGCCTTAGCGTGTGCGGCAATGTATTCATCGCGTTATGCTATGAGTTCTTGGGCCGTGCTGTATCTGCAATCGGAAAAAAACTATTCCTTGATTGATGCGGGTGTTGCTATGTCTTCATATCCGATAGCAGGATTCTTTGGGGCTATTTTATCTGGGATTATTTCTGACAAAGTATTTAATGCGAATCGTCATATTCCGACCTTCTTATACGGTTTAGCAAATATAGTTGGTATGTGCCTACTGTTCTGGGGTTCAGAGAGTCGCACTATGGATGCCTTTGGTCTGGGCCTGATCGGTTTTTCAATCGGTGGTTTAGTCGTATTCCTTGCCGGTTTAACGGCCTGTGACTTAATGCCTAAAAATGCGGTAGGCGCAGTGAAGGGTTTCATAGGTTTGTTCTCTTACCTCGCGGCATCCCTGCAAGAAATTGTTTCTTCAAAATTAATCCTAGTTACCGAAGTGGCAGGTGTTAAGCATTATGACTTTGGTAGTGCGCAATACTTCTGGTTAGGCACTTCAATACTATCCATTGTACTCGCAGCTTCTGTATGGCGTTCTAAGAAAGTCACTATGGTCGATTGATAAGCCGAGTAGGTCATGGCGTTAATTGTCATGACCTTTGTAAAGAGTTTCTTCTTAAACCATTAATATCAAACTAAGTAAGAGAAACATAATGAAAAAAACAATTTTAACCGCTTTAGTATTTGCCATTTACTCAGCATCTGTTACAGCAGATGAATCGCCTAGTATCTATGGGCGACTTGATTTATCAGTTACCCATTCAGACTTAGGTTCAACTGTTTACAGTGGTACTAGCGGAGTGAACGTGGGCGAGAGTGGCACTTATCTTGAAAATAACTCATCCAATATTGGTCTCAAAGGTAAATCAAACATAAATGACGACATTAAAATTATCTACAAGATGGAGTTTGGCGTAAATAATATGTCTAACCGTGCCAATGATTCTAGCAAAGTATTCTCTGCAAGGAATAGCTATTTAGGTATTGAAACAGTTTATGGCTCTTTGCTTATTGGTCGAAATGATACAGTTTTTAAAACGTCAGAGGGTAAGGTTGATATTTTTGGTACAACGAATGCTGATATTAATCAATTAGTCGCTGGACAGACCAGAAGTGCTGATGGTCTGTGGTATTACTCTCCAAAGTTATTCGGTCTAGTTGATTTTAATGCCACTTACTTAATGCAAGATAATTATGGTGTCGATGACAATTTGTACGCATTAAGTATGACTAGTGGTGATAAGGAACTCAAGAATAGTCATTATTATTTAGCAGCAGCACTTAATAAAGGTATTGCGAATATCGATGCTTATCGTGCTGTTACACAAATTAAGTTAGGAGACGTTAAACTTGGTGGGATATTTCAACATACTGAGAATTTGACATTTTCCAACATGAAAGGGCACTCCTATTTTATCAATGCGACCTATGATTTATCCGGTATCACACTGAAAGCTGAGTTTGGTAAAGATCGCTCTGGATTAGGTGGCTATTTTTCTAAACTTGTTGGCCAAAATGATGAGGTGACTGATGTTGATATCAGCCAGTTTACTATTGGTATCGATAAAAAAGTGACTAAATCGACTCGAGTTTATACTCATTTTTCCGTATACGAAGGCGAATATAGATTGTCTGGCATAAAGCAAGATGTTGGCGACGATAAAGTTGTTACATTAGGTGTCCGCCACGTTTTTTAACCGCCTAAAATGTAGCCGAGTGTCGGTTGCTTTAGCTTGCTCTCGGCTAAAATTGTCGAACTTAATATAAAATTTGAGGTGATTTAATTGGCTACTATATATCTAATTAGTCAAGGGGATGCAAAATCTTTAGACGTGTACGACCTGTCTGCACCTTCTCATCATTCACTGTCTAATCTCGGAGAATTGCATGCAAATATGCTAGCAAACTCATTGAGGGATACTCGGTTTGAAATTGTATACTCTTGCACGTCACCATTATCAATAGAAACGGCTGGAATATTAAACCAGGGACGGAAAAGATCCATATCTGTGATTAAAAAGTTAGCATTGGAGGATTTTAAAGCCGATTTTGACGTTAATGGAGAATGTTTTGATTTAACCCTGTGTATTCATACTATGATGTTGCAATCCCGTGGGTTTTGCTCATCTATTTATACTCAATTAAAAATAGTAGAGAAACGTCTTTTTGAAATCATTGAAAATATTGGCATGCTATACAGTGGTAATGTGCTTATTGTATTAGAGTCTTTGATGGTTAAATTATTGACTAACTATTTCCTGACGGAACAAAATTCTGAAACACTTTGGAATACCATTCGTCCAGTAAGTTTGAGTATTTTACATTCTGATGCTAAAGGACGTCATTTGATACTGAATAATGACATTTCCCATTATCAATGCCAAAGCGTAGCTTAGCATACAACACCAAGTCTGTGTTTCAACAATATGTTTCTAGGTTCTCAAATTGATTAAAAAAACGATTTATCTATTACGTCATGGGCAGACACAATTTAACGCAGAGCTACGTTTACAGGGACGTTGTAATTCTCCTTTAACGGCACTGGGAGAGTTACAGGCACAAGCGGTTGGGGAGGTCTTGAAGCAGCATGTATACAGTGTGGATGAATGGGCATTTCATGTTAGTCCGTTAGGGCGAGCAGTACAGACCGCAGAAATTATTTGTCAACAAATTGGTTTTCCTGTTGCACGGTTACAAAAGGATGCGCGTTTAATTGAATTCGGTCTTGGTGATTGGGAACAGCAGCGCGTCCCAGATATTAAGCAATCTCAGCCTGAGTTAAGTGGCATCGTCGACTGGTATACCTATGCTCCGAATGCTGAGTCATTTACAAGTATAAGTGGGCGTCTTAAGGATTGGCTAAACGATCCTAGCATCCCTGAACGCGTCATTGTCGTTTCTCATGCTTTATCTGGGGCCGTGTTTCGCGGCATTTATGCAGATCTGGATTATCAAGCTTTATGGGCACAAGAAATGCCGCAAGATGCATTTTTTAAGCTTGACGACGGTAAGGTGATAAAAATTCAATGTCTTTAGTTATCTCGGCTAGGGATAAACTGAACTTGGCCTGACAAATTTCAAAATAGCGTCACTTTTTTACACTTTACCCACTCCGCTTTAACTCAGTATCTGTAATACTGCTCCGACATTGATTTGAAGTTGATCAGTGTTAGAAAAGCAGCGCACAAAGCGCGCGATTGGGGAGAGAAAATGAGTACGTTTGTAAAGTTAACCCTAGCGGGCACCTTAGTGATATTCGCCATACTTGCCGCGGGTATTTACCGTTTCAACATGACCAATGATGATATTTATATGGTGATGGAAGATGGTAAGGTCATGCAATACGACGAGGCTATGGCACAGGAAAAAGCGCAGGCACAGGCCAATGAGGTCGAAGTGGTGACACCGCTTGAGGTTAAGCCGGTGGCGAATGCGTCGGAAGTGATGCTTAAACTCTTTAGCTTAAATACCGCTAACCCGTTTGAAATTACCCTACCAGAGGGCGGTAAATCGGTTGCCTTGACCCATTTTATTAAGATCAAGCAAACGGAATTTGCGATGGGCGATTATCAAGATGGCGAGGTAAAAGGCCGAGTATTACTGGATTATTTGCGCATTACGCCGTTAAATTTCGATCCCGCTTTAGAGCCTGATACCCAGAGTAACGCGCCAATTCAAGATGATCCTAAAATGCAGACTATGCCCTTTGTGGCACCGTTTATTGTGACGACTCAAGGTTCGGGGGCATTTTGGTATCTTGGCTTGTTTAGCCTCGATTTTGAACACAATAATTTGAAGCATTTAGGCAGCGTCGTGCTAGGCGATCGCATTGAGGTGGACAGTATTGAACCTGTTTATCCCTTCGAAGCTCCATTCAAAATTGCCGTGACTTATCGCGATAGAGCGCCTGACCAACCTATGTCTGAAAGCCCTGAAATCGTCAAAACCTTAGAGGTGACAGTCAGTGAAACTGGCATCACTAACATAACTCAGTAGTGAGTAGTCGTGCGCAACGGGTCGGGAGTAAATGCATTATGGATCTGCGCAGGCTTGTGCTAAGTTATTTTTCGTTCCGTGTGTGATGCTTGCCGCAGCGGCAAGCATTCTCGGGTAGATAGACTTGGCATAAGGTTTTGACAAGGAGAGTGTCATGCAAGTTAGCAAAATCACTGGGAAATTTGATGTTAAGCTCACCCCAGATAGCCCCTATGCGACAGGGGTTGGCGGCGTGACGTTAGGGCGTATGGCCTTAGATAAAACCTTTTATGGTGAGCTTGAGGGCCGCAGTCAAGGTGAAATGCTCAGTGCGATGACGTCAGTCAAAGGCTCGGCTGGCTATGTGGCGATTGAACAAGTGGTTGGCAATGTATGCGGTAAGCAGGGCAGTTTCGTGCTGCAACATTTTGGCATTATGACCGATGGGCAAAACCGTTTGATCTTAGAAGTGGTTCCCCATTCTGGCGCGGGCGAGTTGCAGGGCTTAACGGGCACTATGGCCATCAGTATCGAAAATGGTCAGCATTTTTATGAGTTCCAGTTTGGCTTTGAAGCCAGCGCTGAGCCCACATTTTAGCGCAGCTTTTATTTTCCCACTTCGATTTTTGTTTTCGCAATTTAGTCTTCCTTAGTCGAGATAGAAAACCTAGCTTGATTAAATCTGATAATAGACATAAAAAAACCAGCCTAGGCTGGTTTTTTGTGACGCTTTGTTATGACTCACTTTTATAACCAATTAGATCAAATCGTTGAGTCAAGACTAACTGCTAGCATTAAGACATGTTTTTTACGACTTTGATTTTATCGACAACCTTTTTCACGTCGTCGGTATTCTCAGCAATTTTCAGCGCTAACTGACGTTCGGCATCGCTAGCAACTTCACCTTTTAAGGTGACGATACCATTGGCGACATCCACATTAATCTGGGTGCCAGAAACATCGGTTGAAAACAGTAAACGGGTTTTGACGACTGTGGCAACCTTAGAATCGGTCAACGACGCGACAACGTCACTGGTGCCTTCTTTCTCATTCATTACAGTGAGTTGGTTATCGACATCTTTTACCCCGTCTAAACTTTTGATCAGTTCAGAGGCGAGGGCTTTATCGACACTGCTTTCCACTTTACCTGTTAATGTGACGTTTCCGTCTTTCACATCGGTGATAATGTCAAAGGAATTGAGGTTAGTGTTGAGCAGTAAAGTGGTTTCAGCTTTACCATCGATCCACGCATCCTTTGCCCCGTCCTTCCAATCTTGAGCTGCGGCGACATTTAAACTGATTGAACCGACAAGTAAGGTCGCTAGTACTGATGCTGTTGTGGTTTTCATAATCATATCCTCCGTTGTTTTCTCGATGTTAGATATTGCGTGAATCGTGCCAGCTTTATTAAGTCATTGACTTAAATGATTTTAGTTGATGATTTCGATATTTTCATGTCTCAGCGATTTCCCCTAAGTCGGTCTTTTTTACCGACAAAATGTAATTTTTGCTGGTAAGCAAAGCCATCTTTAGAGCATAAAAAAACCGCACGAATAAGTGCGGTTGAGTGTGTAAGGTTTCGCGTATGCAGTAGCAAGCCGTATTAGTACAGAGACATCATATTGATGTGCACTGATGCTAACAGCTACAAGGATTAACTGGGGTTGAGTGAACTCATACCATCGCAACTGATTTGCAACCAAGCGGCACCTTCTGCGAGCTGATTGGCAAGCTGTGGCTGATGTGCTTGCCTTACCGCTTGTTTCATCTGGATTAACACTTGTTGTTCAATGGCGACAAGTGCGGCCATCGCTTGTGCCATATGGCATTGTTGCAGCAATTTGGTCACTTGAGTATAAGTCACTGGTATTGCATGACTTAGACCATGAATAGGCTCACCAGTTAGAGGGCGCAGCTGTTCAAAACGCGTCAACATTCGTTGGTGGATATTCGCTTTGGTCGAAAAAATACGCTTAAGGTTATAGTCTTCGACGTACGTCATTGCCTGATTGTAGAATGTTAGCCCTTCTTGATTGAGCTTTATTATTTCATCAATCAAACTGATATCGGCGCGGATATCAGTCTGATGTTGCACAACATTAGACTTCATGAATGCCTCCAAATGCCAGTGTTCGGCACAGTCCTGTTTAACGGTTTGGCTTAACTAATTGCGTTTCGTTCAGCTACCATGCATATTTTGTTCTCATTTCTAATGGTATGTTAACAGGCTGATTTTTAGGCTGATATTCTCGGTTACTTGCGCCATCCTCTTAGAATATCGGCAACTATTACCGTTGCTGTTGTTAAAATTTCACGACTGACATACAGTAGCCCTTCATACACAGGGAGTGGGATAGCATGGCTCGATTGACACTTTTTTATCACCTGCAGGATGTAAACGCCGAGCAAGCTATCATTGAACTCGCCGGCGCAGCCGACTTTAATAAGCTACGCAGTGTCGATGATTTACCTTGGATAGAGCAGCTTGAGGCGAACCACATTGATGTTGCCATCATTGAGCTGTCTAGCCTTAGCCGTGAGGATTATCTTGGGCTGCTGGACAATACGGCCTTGTCTAATATCGAGTTTATATTTCTCTCCGACGGTCAGCCGAACCCCAATCTTGATCAGTTAATGTCGAATTTTGCCTGTTATCATTTTCGTAAACCCTACGATATGACGTTGATCAGTGACATCTTCGCCGATTTTGCCCAGTATTTAGTCTCATCACCAATCCGGCCTCGGCCTTTTTCCAGCGAGCTAGACCAATATGGTTTGCTTGTCGGTTCCTCTGCAGCTATGCACAAGCTGTATCGTACGATACGTCGCGTTTCTGCGACCGACAGTAATGTGCTGATTATTGGTGAGAGTGGCGCAGGGAAAGAGCTCGTTGCCAATACCATACATCTTGCCAGCCCGAGATTGAACGAGCCTTTTATTGCAATTAACTGCGGTGCATTAAGCCCTGAGTTGGTCGATAGTGAGCTGTTTGGTCATGTCAAAGGCGCTTTCACTGGTGCGAATCGCGATCACAAAGGCGTATTTGAGCAGGCAGAAGGTGGAACCTTATTTCTTGATGAAGTCACCGAAATGCCGATTGAGCATCAAGTGAAGTTACTCAGAGTGCTTGAAAATAGCGAATATCGTCCCGTTGGCGGTGCCAAAGTGCAGCATGCCAATGTGCGGATTGTGGCGGCAACTAATCGTGATCCCATAGTGGCGATTGAGGCAGGGCAATTTCGCGAAGATTTGTATTTCCGTTTGGCCCAGTTCCCTATCCGCGTTCCGCCACTAAGGGAACGTGGCGATGATATTCTCGGGCTAGCGCAGCATTTTCTTGCCTATCGTAACGTGGCAGAAAAGCAGAATAAAAGCCTCGCTGACGACAGTGCGCAGATGATCGCTGCGTACCCTTGGTCGGGTAATGTGCGTGAATTAAAGCATGCCATTGAGCGAGCCTATATTCTGGCAGACCAAGAGATTTTACCCAGTCACTTACAACTGCCACAGGCGAGTGAAATGGGGGCATCTTGCGATGACCAAGTCGTTATCCCGCAGGGCATGCGTTTAGATGACTTAGAAAAAATCGCCATTTATCAAGCATTAGAAACGACTCAAGGCAATAAAACCGACACTGCCGAGCAACTGGGGATCAGTGTAAAAACCCTCTACAACAAGCTCAGCAAGTACGAGCAACAAGTCGAAGCGGGTGAGCCGACGGCGGAATAGTGCTGATTATCAAATTAATATTGAAACAGAACCGATTTTTACACTATTTTTTTTGTAAATAATAACTCCTATTCTACAGCCCTTAAACAGAAAAGCGGAGATAGAATATGAAACACTTATTTACTACAGCATTATGGCTTTCTTTGACTGCCAGTAGTTTTGTAAACGCTACCCCAGCGGTAGGAAGTCTTGAAACAGTCGCTGAATTGCCAATACGACCTGGCAATGTCAGCGTCACTGCACAAGGTCGGATTTTTGCCACGGTACATCCACTTGATACGCCGTCAGGTTTACAACTGATTGAAGTTAATCGTGAAACCAATGCTTACAAAGCTTGGCCTTCAATGGATTTGCAAAAAGCTTCGACTGCCAATATGACTCAATTTGATACCTTATTAGGGATTGCTCAGGACAAAGCTGGACACCTCTGGACCGCAGATATGGGGTTAGAATTAGGTCAGACGAGGATTTGGGGATTCAACATTAAGGATGGCAGTCTATATAAACAAATTGTCCTACCACAAGCACTCGCGCCCAAAGGCAGCTTTATGCAGGATCTGGTTGTCGATTCACAAAAAGGCTGGATTTATTTAGCCGATATCGCCAACCCAGGCCTCTTAGCAGTGCGTATCGACGATGGTCATACCGTACGTTTTTCAGGTCATAGTTCGCTGCAGGCCGAAGCGGATGCAGTAATGAACATAGATAACAAAACAACATTGTTTAATGGCAAGGTTGCTAGTGTCGCGGTCAATCCCATCAGTTTATCTGCCGATGGAAGCACACTCTATTATGGTGCAATGAATGGCACTCACTGGTATCAGTTATCGACTGCGGCTTTACAAACAGGCAATAATGATAAAATTATCGCGACTGTAAAATTAGTCGGAGCTAAGCCAGTGTCAGATGGCGCTGCAACGTCCAAACAAGGTAATCATTACTTCACCAATTTGAACCACAATGCCATATCTATGTTAGATAACAAAGGTACGCTATCAACAGCGGTCAGTTCTCCATTGCTGGATTTTCCCGATAGTGTGCAATTTGGTGAAACGGGCTGGTTATATATTTCAGTGAATCAATTGCATAAAGCAAAAGCCTTTAATGGCGAAGCTGAAACAGCCAAACCACCTTATCGCATCATGCGACTCTGGACCGGTGAGGATACCGCTGCGGGTCAATAACACCTTAGCTGCAACTGCAAAGTTGCAGCTTTTCGTTACACTATGAGCGATATCGCAACGGTTATTTCCATTGATGTCAGTCGTTGGTTTAACTCGAAAGGATCTAAAAATAAGTTAGGTATTGATTGTGTAAACTATCAATGCCTCATATTGTTACTAGCACAGGTCAATTTGGGATGGTGAGATAATTTTTGGAACAAGGAACAAGTTCAGTGACACTTAATCAACCTCCTAAGAGTGCGCTTTATCTCAAGGCGTTGAGTACCCAGTACCGACCTATACTGTGGTTTTTTGCCAT
Organism: Shewanella vaxholmensis; assembly: GCF_031932135.1. Taxonomy (NCBI): domain Bacteria; kingdom Pseudomonadati; phylum Pseudomonadota; class Gammaproteobacteria; order Alteromonadales; family Shewanellaceae; genus Shewanella; species Shewanella vaxholmensis. The sequence continues at coordinate 139,191 of NZ_JAUOEV010000001.1, read as the reverse complement.
TGCCTTGTTAGTGCTTGGATTGCTTTGTGCGAGGGCGGCCTGGTTACAACCCGAGCCCGTGTTACGGCTTGTGCTTGGTTGGGTGGCATTTTTTCTGTTGTTCCCTGTACTGCCGCTAGCGTTAGTTCGGCAACAATCTTGGTTAGATACCGAGCGACAGCAATTGTGGCTTGGTAAAGGTGTCTTCAATGGGAAGTTGCCTGGATTGTGGCGTTGGCGCGCCTATGCCTTTTCAGATATTAATGCTGTGCAACTCTATCTGCTACAAACAACCCATTGGCACCAGCTCGACCGTAACCGCCAAGCGGAAGATACGGTAGATCACTATCTCGCTTATTTACAAGTGCAGCAGCCTAAAGGGAGTCAACTGAAATTGGCTAACAGCACTGACAAGCAGGAATTACAGCAAGTTTTGCAGCAATGCGCGCAAGCGATAGGCTGTAAGTTTCAGGATTTTAGCAATAGTCCTCAAAAATCCCACCCCAAAGTGAGTGAATTTAATTTTATGCGAGTGCTTATTGCGCTTGTTGTTTTTATCTTAATAAACATCGCGATAGTGTCATTTATATGATTTTTGGGTCGATAGCATTTTCAGTCGATTCTTGATAAGGCACAAATACCTTGAGAGATGCGGGTTGAACTTCAATGGTGAGATCCGCGGGCTCAAAAATTTCGCCATCAATCACATATTTACACTTGGGCTCACTGCTAATACGCACTTTTTTTGCGTGGGCGTGGTGAACCTTGGTTGTGCTAGATGGCACGTTCGGTGGCTTTGACTGTGTGTCTTTATTGCCTTCTTTTCCCCATCCTGCAATGGCTAATTCGGCTAGGCTAAGGAGCTTGTCTGTCGGCTCTCTGCCGGCATCTAGCCAGGTAATATCGAGCAGGCCATCTGTCATGTTTGGCTCGCCATCGCCCTGTGCTAATACGCTGGTAAACGGCGCGGGATTGGCAACAATAAGGCTATGGGTGGTCAATGTTGTGGGCTCGGCATCATCTAAGCTGAGCTGTATGGTTAAAGTGATATCGGCATTCACGGCGCGCCATAAGCCATCGAGGTAGGCAAACTGGCCGAGGGCATTTTTACGTTCACGGCTCGCAGATTCAATCATCTGCTGCTCAAAACCAATCCCCACAAGTAACAAGACTAATTGTTGATTACAACGAGCCGTATCTATGGCTTGATGATGTCCTTGGATAATATTGTCCAGCGCTTGAGAGACAGGAATAAGCTTACTGCCTAAACCAAATAGCGCGTGGCTGAGAGCGTTAGTGGTACCTAAAGGAATGATCCCTAAGGCGATGTCGGTGTTCACTATTTCCGATGCCACCTCTGTCACTGTGCCATCGCCACCACAGGCAATAATGATATCGGCGCCGCTACTACGGGCTTTTTTGGCGAAGGTATTTGCGCTGATATTTTCGCTGGTGAGCTTTAACGTTAGGTCAAAATAGGCTTTTAGTTCGTCTTGGATTTGCTCGCCATATTGTTGCCATTTGCCGCCGCCAGAGACAGGGTTAGCGATAATCCACGCCACTTTGTGGATGTTGATTTTGCCTTGCTTAAGCATGTGTTCAAGGGCGCGTAATTGCCATTTGTTTAAGCCCGCGGTTTTGCGAACTTGCTTTATTTGTTGCAGTACTTCGGCGAAGTTGCGCTGTTTATCTTTACAGACTAAATAGGCGGCGAGTACCAGTACTGAGCGGCCGCGCCCCATAGCACAGTGGATCAGCACCTGTTTATTGGCGCGCACTTGGCGATGCAACCAGTTAACGGCTTGATTGAGCTGGGCACTGGTCGGCACGCTATGGTCGAGGATGGGAATGTTCAAATACTCGATATGATCTTCAAACTGCGACCAATCTAAGCCATCAAACTCGGCGGTCACATCAAGAATGGCGGTAATCTTATTGGCTTTGATTTTCTGCAGATCCGCAGAAAATAATCGGCAGCCGAGATACAACTGCTCATCTATCTTTTGCATCGACGGCACAGAGTCGCGTTTTCTGGCCCAATGATTATACAGCCGACAGCCCAATAAAAACGGAATAAAGCCCCAGCGAATATACCAAGGGATAGTGCCATCTTGGCGCTTTCTAAAAATGCTGGCGAGATTAAACCAGTAGGCTGAACCGACTAAAAATAGCGACAGGCTTGTCCAAGCCCAAATAAAGGTGAGCAGGGGAGACGTACCCGTTACTGCAAAATAGGCGAGTAACACGGCACCCATAAAGTAGAAATATTTGATGTGGATTTTGCTTAGCATACGCGCCCTCCAATGCTGTATTTTTGATTTAACCGCTGCATGTTGAACGGCTGACTGAATCGGTGAATCGCGTTGTTAACATTAGATCAAAAGGGTGGCAGTAGATATGTCTATTGCCACCCTCAAGTTAGGTTAAAGGTCAGATTAGCACTTAGTATCTTTAGCCTTAACGCCTTCTTTCACTTCTTCACAGGCATCTTCAATGGCATTACCTGCATCAGTCATCACTTCATCAATTTTTTCGCCGGCATCTTCGGCTTTGTTATCGCTACAGGCGGTTAAACCTAAAGCGAGCAATAATGCCAGTGAGGCGCTTGTCATCAGAGTAAATGGTTTCATATACATCTCCTTTCTAAAAAATAATTAAAGTCGCGGTGACTTGCCCTTGAGGGCATTAATCAGCAGTGAAATCACGAGTAACACAATAAATAAGAAGAAAATAATTTTTGCGATACCTGCTGCGCCTGCTATTCCAGTAAATCCTAATAGTCCAGCAACAATGGCAACAACCAGAAATACTAATGTCCAACCTAACATATCAACCTCCTCGCTTAGTATTAATCCTTCTTATGACCGAGTGTGTCATTTGTAAGGTACGGCTAATGGTGAATTAGATATTGCGAACTTAATGCCAACTTTACATATTTTAATTAGTTTATTGATTTTTAAATGAAATTTCATTGGTTGATTTTAAGTTGGCGTGAATGTACTAAACGTAGTACAGGCAATTTTTACCTAAGCTTCGGTAAGAGTTTCAGTCAGAAAATAGAGGAGCACAGCATAAAAAAGCCGATACCATTTGAGTATCGGCTTAGATGAAGACGTCGATAGCAAGGCCGAGAAAGAGACAATACTTTGCGGTAAGCTGCCAGCACTTGCGCATTAACTATCATCGCCAGCAGCTTCACAGGGTCCTATTAAGCAGCATTTGTATGATATCTGTTAGACAGTACGGCAATGACGGCACAGCAAATACCATAGAACGCACCAAGACCTCCATAATATATTCCTGCTTCACCCGACGTAATATGCCCTGAGGCAAAAGATATAGATATTCCAATATATGCGCTTAAAAGACCCAGGGTGGCACCCGCTAACCCAAACTTACGACCACTATGAATGGATGCCAAAGTGCCAGCTGCGGTGGTATTAATATCTAGATTGCTTACGTTAATATCAAAAGCTGCCGCTAACGCTCTTTTTGATTCTAAAGAACTTGTGCCTTCGCTTTCTATTCTCTGAATAGTACGAATGCTCAGTCCTGAGATTGTGGCAAGTTGATCTTGTGACCAAGAACGTTCGTTTCGAAGCTTCTTAACTAAGTCTTTGTTTATCATCTGTTCCATTTTCTAGTTCCTAATAATGATTGCTAGAGGCTAATCATCATCCGAAACTCTTGATTTTAGTTATGACAACCTTACGTCAAAGTTACGACAGTGGCCCGCCAAGTTGTTTAACGCCGCCAACAGCGAGCAAATGTTAAGTTTGAAAGACGCAATGCTAGGCCTTGTTAAGTGTTCACCTCATAACCAAACCGAACCCCGCTTGATTAATGATATCTGTGCATTGTGATATGAACCACATTGCAGAAGCAGTAGGCTCATACTTGCATAGAATATTAATTTTAAATTCTTTACCCTTTGAATCTGGATTGGTTTCAAATATTTCACCAGACTCCAAGAAAGCCAAGTCGGTATTAATCTTTTCCTGTGTAGAAATAGATGCCCGTCATCCCATTCCAAATGATCTGAGAGGGTTAGCACCACGACACCTTCTTGATCTATTCCAATGGAGTCAACTGAACCTTGACCTTCTATGCTCATAGATATTTTACACTTATATAATGCGCATAATCTTACCTTCAATTACTTGGCGAGGTGACTCGCAAATTAATGATTTATAAGGAGCTTTGCACGATAGTAAATATCATTCTGGGTAGAAAGTATGCATCTGTATTACTACGTATTTTGTTTGGCGAATTGTTTATAAGATATTGAATATTAAGACTTGATTGAAAGTATTATTTGAAATAATGCACAAAACGATACTTTTGAATGACAAAAAACTTTATTCACAAATCATGTGGTATGTAGATTTTTGGGGAAGGGATATGTCCTATCAAAGTTTGCCTCGCAGCCCATTCTTAAATTAGGCAGCATGTATTCGATTGGTTGCAGGCGTGCATTGTCGCGGCAGTGGCCATCGGAAAAGGGACTTTTCCGTTGAGCCCCCAAGGATGGGTTTACGGCGTACCACTGGAGCGCCAGTGCTTAGCAGCATTGGCACAAACAGAGCCAATAACTCAAGGGATTAGATTGGTAATAAGGTCGGCGGCTTCGATTTAACGAGGTAGTGAAGAAGATTGCATCAAGTAGGGAGTTGAGTCCCTACTTGATGTCTCGATAGTCCGTTAGGGGTTAAAAACGATTTAGCGGTTTCCAGCGTTGCAGGCTAACTGGAATGCTAACCCCTTGGGATAACAGCAAGTTAATCCGGGATTGATAGGCCGCGCCCACCATTAAATGTTTGGCTAAATCGACCGCATTACGGGCTTTATAGTCATCTAAATAACTGCCTTTTGCCCACGCATTAAATGCGCCAAGGGCAGGGCCTGCCCAAATTTGGTAATCCATTTCGCGGCCGACTTCACCTGTGTTCGACCAGCGGCTAGACAGACCCAAATACCAGCGGAAAATCAACGCCATCTTACGTTTGGGGTTATCCAGTGCGCGCTCGATTTGCTTAGGATCGCGCTCGTTAAAGTGGGCGACAGTGCCCGCCCAAATGTCATCGAGTGATGCGCGAAACACTTGCTCTTCGAGCTTTTTACGCTCGTCCGCGGGGATGGCATCAATTGAATCGTAACGGGTGTAGATTTCATAAAGCTTATTGGCGCGCATCGGGAACAGAGTGCCACGCTTAACCACTTGTAATTTCACGCCCATTTCGAACATATCGGCGGCGGGTGCCATAGTCACATCGGCCATTTCTGTGGTGGCGAGTAACTTACGTGTGTGTTCGCTCGCGCCCGCCTCCACACACGCTTGGTTGATTGAACCTGTGACGATAAAGGCCGCGCCCATGTTGAAGGTGGCTAATGCTGCGTCGGGGGTACCAACGCCGCCGCCTGCTCCCACACGGATGGGCGTCTTGTATTGATACTTAGCTTGGATTTCATCTTTGAGCGCCAAAATCGTCGGCAATAGCGTGACCAGTGGACGATTGTCGGTATGGCCGCCAGAATCGGCTTCGGCTGTGATGTCGTCCGCCATGGGTACAAGTTGCGCCATCGCCATTTGATCTTGGCTGATAAGGCCTTCACTGACTAATTGCTGCAGAATTTTGGCAGGCGCCGGCTCCATAAACTTAGTCGCGACTTCGGTGCGACTGATTTTGGCTATGACTTTGTTGCCAATGACGATGTCGCCATGTGCGTCGCGGCTCAAACCTGCTGCGCGGTAATAGACGATTTGTGGCGTTAAACCTAAAAATGCCGAGGCTTCGACCGTGCGCACTTTATGTTTTAAGAACAACTCAACACTGCCGCGCTCTAATGCGGGCTCGCTTGGGCTGTGAATTAAATTAAAGGCGTAAGGACCATTAGGCAGCGCCGCTTGAATGCGAGTAATGGCCGCTTCAACGCGGGATGGGATTAACCCCGCCGCGCCAAACGAACACAAAATGCCCGCTTGGCCCAGCGCGATAACCAGTTCTTCTGAGGCAATACCGTTAGCCATAGCGCCAGCGTAGTAAGCGTATTTAACCCCGTGTACGCGGCGAAAATTACTGTCGCCTAAACTTTGGGTGCCAAGGGCGGGCGCAAAGGCGCTGACGGGGTGTGAGCCTAGTGGCGCTTGGCTGTCGCTTGTGGTTACTTCGGCTGTTTGCGCTATGCCTAAGCCTTTTTCACTGTGATTCACTAAGTAACAGGCTTGGCTTAAATCTTTGAGTTTTTTGCCTAATGAGTCGATATCAAAGCTCAGCGCGGCATCGTTGACTTGCCACGGCCAAGGGCTGAGTTTTTCGTTATTACTATTAAATTGATCGAGAGTATGGCTTGTCATAGGTATTCTCTTTTTATTGCCGCCTTAGGCATTCTGGCCAAGGCGACACAGTATTTGTAATTAGCGTCTTTCTAAATGAGCAAGGTGATTAAGCTTCTTCAATACAGATGGCGATATCTTTGACTTCATAAATTCGCAGACCATCTTTACTCAAGTTGGCATCGCCCATAATGATGCGTTTGCCATTGTCGTCTGTCACGCTGGTAATGTGCACATCCAGCGACATCTGTTTGTTTAATGGGTTGATTTGGCCGCGATACTTCCATTTGATATCCGATAATATCTGGGCGAATTTTGGACTCTTAAAGCCCGCACCAAGGTCTTGGTCAATCGCATAGGTTTGCATCAGCTCGATAATCGCTTCAACCCCTAATGAGCCTGGCATTACCGGATCTTGATGGAAGTGGAATTGGAAGAACCAATCACTCGGGTCAATGGTGCGCTCGGCGTATAAATAGCCAAGGCCCGCTTTACCGCCGGCTTTCACTATGTCGGCCTTGTCGATAAAGTTAAGCTGACCGCCCGCTAAACGGTAATGCGGCTGACCTTCTGGCGCGTTAAAGCTGCGATGCTGTTTATCTAACAGATTGATTTGGCTATCGGCGGCTATGCCATTTTGCACATGCCAAGGCTGAGTTGTCTTGCCGTTGTCTATGCCTAACTGGTTTTTCAGCGCATCGCCCTTGAAGTAACCAAATACCGCTTTACCTTGGTAGAATGGTTCGCCATCGCAGCTTAGCTCGAAGCTGAAATTCTGGATGATGTTGCTGCCGGCAATCACAGTCGATAACAAACGTGAGTCGTTCACTATGGTTTTGCCGCGTAAATCCACATGGCGCAGTAACTTACCGCTACCGTCTAAGTTACGGAAAAACAGCTCTTGGCCGGGGAAGCCCAAGGTTGTGCCCATATAACCTGAGATAAAGCCGTTTGGCTGCAGTGATATTTCCATCAGCACAGAATAGGGCATCACGGCGTGATGGCTGTTTTTATCGTAATACCAAGCATTTGCAGGCACTTCATATTCGGCGATACACGAAGAGGGCTTTTTCAGCTCGCCGCGTTTGCCGTCAATCGCAATGACGCGAGTCGTGAGCTGTAAATCACCGCAAGGCGTGCGCGGTGGAATAAGGCCGCGATAGATGCTGAAATCGGGGCCGAAGCAGTTTTCGATATCGCCCGTGGCAAATTCGAACATGTGATACGGCGTGAACGGCAGGGTGTCGGGCACGCGGTTGGCGTACTTTGAATCCGCTGGCGCAATCGGCGCAGGTACATGCTTTAGCGGCACTACGCCTTTGTTGGTTGGCGCAGTTAAATCTGGCAGCTGGGCCATCAACGGCGCGGCGAACGATGCGGGTGTTGTCGAAACCAGCGGCGCAGCCGAAGCGGCGTTTGTAGCTACATTTCTAGTCGTATTGTCAGCTGTGCTGGCATCATTATTCGCAAGGTAGCGAGTACATTCGGCTTCTTCTTTGATCATCACCCCAAGGTTTTGGAAATCCACCACCACTTTGCCATTGAGCAAAATATCGATATTTGCCTTAGCATACGGGCGCGGGCTCATACCGATTTCGGTAATTTCCATACGGTAGGTGAGCAGGGCAGATTGCGGCAAGACTTGACCGCGACAGCGCACTTTTTGTGATGCGTTTTCGAGCGGTTGGAAACGACCATTTTTGACCCCCCCTTCTTCTGTACTGGCGTGCATTCCAATATGCAGCATAAAGAATTGCAGTAATTGACCACAACCTTCGGCCATTAACGACCCCGCCATCACTTGGTCGCCCTTGAAATGACACGGGAAATACCAATGATCAGCTTCGAGCTGCTTATGGCCTTGGACTGAACCTAAGCCCCACGCACCGCCATGCACCTCAAGATTGCTGACCTGTTCAATCATCAGGAATTTTTCGGATGCAAAACATAAAGAGGGCTGCAAACCATATTGGGCTTGATGCGCCGCGTGTGCGCCGCCAAAACAGCCACCGATATCGGCGCCGAGCAGTTTATGGATTTGGCTGTAATCAAATTGGCTTTGCGCGCAGTCAAGTAACGGATTAAAGCGCGGCTTATTCGGATTGTTCAAGGCAAGGTTGCGCGCTTTGATTTCGGCTTCGGTGTGAATAACGCCTTTGCCGTCGGCGAGTTCTTTGTCGGTGAAGAAGCCGGCACAGCCGCCATCCATTTTCAGGATCAGCTTGTCGCCCACGAAACATTCGTAGGAGAAGAAGAACAACAAGGTATCGCCATTGCGGGCAAAGTGATTGATGGAAATATCGTAGCGCAGAGTGTCGCCACCGCGCGGTAAGTCGCCAAGGAAGGTCAGAGTGCAATCGAGCAGGCGATAAACGCGCTCGCCCTTGTTTTCAAAGTCGATACCTAAGTAGCTGATCAGCATTAAGTCGCATTGACCCGATTCAACGGCCACGGCCCACGGAATTTGACCATCGACCAAATACGGCGCGTCCACAGGAATGTCGTATTCTGTGGTCATAGTGCAAGGCTGATATTGGTTCATCTGAGCGTTTAATTTCGTTACTCGAGATACCAGTAAATAGTCTGTGGTTGGCAGACGTACACGACGCGAATAGCTGTCGATAATGGCGTAATCTTGACCAAAGACGTTAGCGATATCGCCTTCGGCGTATTCGACTAAATCCGCATAATCCCAAATACAAGGCTTGCTTATCGGTGTTGGCGGCGTGTACAGAGGCACTTTTGCATGGTTTGGATAAAGCGCAGCTGGGTTTGCCTCTGAGTTAACAACTGGAGCTAGCTCAGGTGTATGAGCAGATGCATACGCTGGCGCCTGAACGGTGGCTTGCTGCTCCACCGGAGCAACTTGGCCATTTACGGCTAACTCGCTGGCAAGCTGGGCTTTCATCAAGGCATCGGCCAGTTTCAGGCCTTGCTCACGGCTTTGTAAAAAGGCTAAATGAGCTTCACGGGCGAGTTGCTGATTACGTATAAATGCAGCGTCTTTTAGCTCTGCTTGAGCGGCGTTGTTATTGGGCGTGCTTAGGGCATTAATTGGCATGCTGCTTAATGTCTCTTTTTGTAGAGCCGTGGTTGGGCTGCTTGTTGCAAAGCCACTCGTGTCTTTGCTCGCTATTTGGGCCAAATGTTTGCGTTGGCTGCGCTTTGGCAATGCATTGATGGCTTGGGCTTTTTGCTGTATTGCATCTATGTCCGCCAACGGCGTATCAAGGATATGCTGATAGATATCGCGGCCACCGAGTGTCACTTGTTTAATTAAGTGTTTTTGCTCTGAAAGCGTTAAGTCTTGTTCAAGCCTTTGCTGCAAACTGTGCGCTTGCGTGGCACTTTGACTGAGCAATAATTGCGAGCATTTACCTTGGCTAAACGTGGCAACGAGCGCGTGCTGCACTTGATTAGCTTGTGGCTGTGCTTGGTTTTTTAATTGCCCATGATTTTTAAGCTGAAGCAGGGCGCTCAAAATACTCGCCATGCCCGCAGCGGCAAAGTTGTGGCCAATGGTATCAGCGGCTTGGCTGCGCTGGTTCACACTCGGCAGCAGCGTATTGAGTACCAGCTTTGGATCGGCAAGTTGCTCAACTGCAATACTGGTTTCAATCAAACTAATTTGGCTGCTATTCACCTTGGCTTGGGTTAACAAGTCATCGCAGATGCGCGCTGTGTTGCTGTGACCTTGCATGTCACACATAGCACCAAACACTTGGCCGCTGATGTGACCATAGCTGTTGCTATTGGCATCATTAAGTAGAGCATTAGTATTTGAATTTTCAGCAGTTAGCACTAATGCGCCTGCACCTTCACCGACTTTCCAACCAGTGTCAGTGGCATTAAATGCCACTGGCGATACGGCGTTTTTGAGGATCACTTGCTCAAGGCTGCCACTTAAATCGACGGCAGCGATCACTACGGCATCTAAGGACTCTTGGGACAACAGATTTTCGGCTACATCGATACAGCGGGCGACCGATTGCTCCGCCGCCGAAATGGTAAAGGCAGGGCCGTTAAAGTCCCAAAGGGATGCGATGCGTGACGCCATGATATTGCCAATAAAACTGGTGTATTGGTTCAGTTTGGCGGCATCGAGCACACTGTCCATGGCGATTTTTTCAAGGGCGAGATACTCAGCTTGTGTGAGGGTTATTCCTTGTTTTTTAAGGCTGTCTGCCAGTTGCGTGTGCAGATTCACCCTGCCACGGAACTGGTGTAATTCAAGCTCTGTTTCCATCGCCACTAATACAGCAACCTTGCCGCCGGGCTTTAAGTTGGCATCACGAATCGCTTCATCGGCCACTTTGATCAGCAGCAGTTGCTGGGAGATCAGGCGGTCGTCTTCATTGGGCGGCACTTTAAAACGCAGGAAGTCAAAATCGAACTGGTCGATATACGCGCCCTGTGGTGCGGCTGAGAGGCCAGTTCCGCTTAAACCAAAGTTGGCCAGAATATCAGAGTGTTTATCTAAGCCTTTCCAGCGTTTAGCGGGCAGCGGGATAAAGGCATGTTGCCGAGCTTGAATCGTGCTATCCAGTGCATTAATGGAGGATAAAGGCCCGAAGTGCGATGCTAAGCCAATGATATTTAATGGCGTGTGCTGATAACTTACAGCAGCTGCGGCTTGTTCATTCTTTTTGTTTGTATTGGCAGCATAGGATTCCAGCAACAAATGCGCGTTGCAGCCGCCAAAACCAAACACGGAAACACCGGCGTGGCGGCGGGAGTTTCCGGCTTTATCTGGCCAAGCATGTAATTCAGTTGGTAGATTTTTTGCGCTAAATAAGCCCTTAGGCGAGGATATCGGCGCTGATAAGTTAATACTTGGCGGCAGTCGACCCGAGCGCATGGCAAAAATCATCTTCATGATCCCCGGCATGCCAGCGGCTGTGAGCAAATGGCCTAAGTTGGATTTTGCCGAACCGATCAGCGGCACTGCTGAACCCGCGAGTTTGTCCTCGAAGAAGCGTTCCATCGAGGCGAGTTCGACCTTATCCCCAAGCGGCGTGCCCGTGGCATGGCATTCAATCACTTCGATATTGGCGGGCAGTGTGTTTGCCGTACTATAGGCGCGCTCGAAGGCTTGCACTTGGCCCTTGCTGTTGGGGCTCAATACAAACTGGCCTTTACCGTCGTTCGACAAACCAATGCCGCTGACGACGGCGTAGATGTTATCGCCATCGCGCTCGGCATCTTCTAAGCGTTTTAAGACTAACACCCCAGCGCCTTCTCCGGCGAATAAGCCCTTGCTGTTACTATCAAAGGGCGCCGAAATACCATGATCTGGATAGGCGTGAAAAATCGAGAATCCCATGTTGATAAAGAAAGGATCTGCGCCCGATACCGCGCCCGCAAGCATCATATCGGCCTTGCCTGTGGTCAGGTAATCGCAGGCGAGTTTAAGTGCATAAACCGAGCTAGCGCAGGCGGCGTCCAGACTTAACTGAGTACCACCTAAACCGAGTGCATCGCTGACCAGCTTTGAGGCTGTGTGTGCAACGGCGCCATTGGCGACGTTTAATACTTGCTCGACGTTTAATGCTTTGTCGGCGTGAGCTTGGTTAAAATCAGCCAGTTGAAAAGCGCTTTGGTTAAGCTTGTTTTGCAGCGCCTTTTCAACGGTTTGATGATACAGAGGCAAAAATAATTCGTTGGAGCGGGCGGTCGGGAACGACAAGGTTCCCATTACAATTCCTGTGCGCGCCAGTACGGCATCGCTTGTGGCAATCCCTGCGTCTTGGAGGGCTTTACGACTGCAATCGAGTGCCCATAAAAAGCTTTCATCTAAACCGTCAAAGGCAGACTCAGGCAGTTGATAACCCTTGGCATCAAACTGGAAGTGTTGGATGTAGCCGCCCTTATCACAGTAAAAACGGTCAGACTGACCCTGCACACCTTGGTAATCGGCGGGATTGGCATTGAGCTTTTCGCGGCTAATTTGGGTGCGCGAGTCTTTTTTATCCAGCAGGTTTTGCCAGAAGGTTTGGGGATTATCTGCGTCAGGGTATTGAGTCGCGAGACCGACAATCGCAATTTTTGACGCACTTTTTGATGCGCGGTTTGACGCAATGGTAGGCACGGTAGTTTTATCAATAGTAGGGGAATGCTGAGAACTCACAGGGGTTCTCCTTTTGGTGATACTGCTGATGATAAAGGGGCTGCGTTAGCACTTAGTGGCTGAATGAGCGGCGCGAGCGACAGCGGTACTCTGTGGCTTATTAGCTGAGCTAAACACTTGAGTAAGCTGGTAATAGCATCGGCACCCTTAGCATTGCAAGCAATGGCGGCTGTCGCCGCGTTCGCTGTGCTTTGGCTTGCATGGGCATGGCTGATTTTATCTATGAGTGTGCTGGTTTGCCTATCGGCGCCCACTTCGACAAATAGCCTTGCGCCTTGCTCAGTGGCATTGTGAATGAGCGCACTAAAGTCGAGTGGCGAACAAAAGGTATCGGCAATCGCGCGGCCAATACTGTGGCTATCCACGGTTACTGGCGCAGTTTGCGCTGCGCTAATAAAGCGAATAGGCAGATCTTGCGCTGCCGCTTTCAGCGCCTCAGGTTCCAGTGCCTCAGGTTTTAGTGCTTGAGTATAGAAATCTTGTACTTGCCCATGGACTAGCATGGCAGGCGCGGTATGCATTGCCGTGACTCGATTGGCGGCAATCCCGCGCTTACCTAACGTGGCAAGCAGGGCTTTACAGCTTGTTTCGCAGCCTGCAATGACGCAAGTATCACCTTGGGTGATGGCTAAGTAGGCGCGAGGAAACTCTGGCAATAATGCCTTGATTTCATGGCTATCAGCGCGCACGACAAAGCTGTTCCACACTATGGCTTCATTATCTGCAAGCTGCCATGCTCGGCGGACTGCGGTTAGCTCACCAGAAATCGCATGGTTGAAAATATCGCTATTTTCAGTAGCGTTGATCATAGCATGGGGCGTTTGCCACACATCTAGGCTGGCCCACATGGCCGCTTCGCCCATTGAGTAACCGAGCGCCATTTTAGGCTTAATATTAAAGACTTGGGTCAACAGTTTAGTGAATAGATAACTGGCACCCACGCCACTAATCGCTTGCTGACTTAGGTTCATGCCAGCCGCGGTTTTAACATCTGCCGCATAAATCTGCGGTGATTGCAGCATGGCACTTAAATCGCCTTCACGTTCTAGCTGGTGATACAGCGCGGGGAAATATTCATGCAAGTTATTGAACATATTGGCGTAAACCGTGCCAACGCCGGGATAAACAAAGGTCAGTCCTGCATCCCCTAGCGGCTTAGCGGTAAAGCAGCTGCCTGCTGGGGTCTTAAAGGCTTGACCCTGATGACGCACTGCATCATTTTCAAGCGCCGCAAGCATGGCGTTGGCTTCAAGTTTGAGGTCGTCACTTGATGCAGCCATCAAGACTAATGCCAGTGGCGCGTTGGCATCATAGTGTTCAAACCAAGCTTTGAGTTGCTCAGCGCGAAAGTCAGCGCGAAAGCCGGCGCCATTTTCCAGTGTGCCCGCACTATTTTCTAGAGTGTTAGCTAGTTGCAATACTTGCGCTATGAGTGAATCAATACTGTCACCACTTATCGGCACAAACAGCCGGTTTTTATCAACAAGGGCTTTGGGCACGATAACTTGTGAGCCTTGGGTCAGCACTAGGCTCTGGCAAATATCTTGGCCTGAATCCAGCAAGGTATCTGCTGGGTTTGATGTTGTTGCCGCTAGATTCTTTGTTACAAGATTTAGACATAAAACCCGCGCTTGATGTTGGTCGCTAAACCAATAGCCAGTTTGATGATTGGTGTCGTTTGTCTGTTTTATATCAGTAGTGCCTTTAAGCGGCGCTTGTGTTCGCGCAGCGAGGGCGGTTACGCCTTGGCGCAGCGCAACAAATGCCTCGTTGAGAGTGTTGGCGACGAGTTGATGCTGAACGGTTTGTGCAGGGCTGCGCTTTGCCGCCACTAACGCCGCATTTGCAACAGCCGCTGCATTAGCAACACCAGTAGTTTCGTTGCCAGCGGCAAAGCCAGCGATAAACGCGTGGGCGTGGAGGCGCAGTTTGGCGGCGCGTAAACCATCGAGCAAATACAGAGACTGGGGTAGATTGCCATTATTGAATTTAAGTTCAACGAGCTTGCCTTGCTCAATGGCTGTTGTTGCTTGGCTTAATAACGCAGTGAGCGACCTTTGCTCATGCACTGACGGTTCATGATCTGTCGATTGGTTGGCATCGGCAGCGCAAATCTGAACTCTTTCACGTTCCGCAAACGTCCCTAATACTTGGGCTGAGTGAGGATCGAGGTTGACCGCGTCGCCAAGCAACACTGCAATACGCAGTGGCTTGGCAAGCTTTTCAGTCATAGCAGTGTCAGCTATCGACGTTTCAGCTTGGCCGTTATGGGTCGTTGCTAAAGGGGGGGCTAAGTTCACTCGACTTTTGCCTCCACGCTTTCAATGCTTTTATTAGCAACTTTATTAGCTAAGAATGCACCGTTAAGGTTTTTGCTGATGGTGACTTTGGCGTTGTTCATCTCGCAGCTCAAGCGGCCATCTTGATGATAAAGTGCAATATTGGCTTCAAGGGCACGGCCAGAGTGTTTTACCACCTCGAGCACTAGATACCCTGTATCGCCAAAGGCAAACGGCGCATGGGAGATAAACTCACCAATGCTTGATGGCAAACTCGCCGCGCCATATTTGAGTCTTGCCCATACCAGCATCGCCTGCAGCAACAAATCTTCTGCAAAAGCTTGTGAGCCTTTAGGGGCCAGATTGGGCACAAAACTCCCGCAGTCCGCTAATGCAACATGGGGTAGGCTCACCTTGGCGGCTAAGCTCGTATCGTCAAACTTCACCACAGACTCAATACCTTGCAGTCTTGGGCCGTGGAAAAGCGTGCCGTCGCTGTAAAGGCTGCTTGCGGTTGTGATGGCAGAAAGTCCTGCCAAGCTATGCGCGTCAAAGGCAGTTGCTTTGCTATTAATGGCTAAGTTATCACTAGGCGCATCATCAATCACTAAGATGGCTTGATATTGCGGACGACCTTCAAAGCTGATTAAGGCACTGAATTGTCCACTCAAGTACTCGTCTGTGTCTTTCGCGGCTTTATCCGTTAACGCAATCGGTGCAAGCTCAAGTTCTAGCGTGATGGGGGCTGCACTTTCTAACGCTCCATTTTGTAACACAGCAGTGTCGAAAATAATGCCCTTCAACAGCTTGTAGCTTTGCACTTTGACAGGCTGCTTGAGCACATCAAAGGCGGCCTCACGCATCCACTGAATCGCGCACACAGTCGGTAATACGGGATTACCGTTAATGCAGTGATCTTCAATAAAGATCATTGCCTTAGGGTCCAGTGTGCGCTGCAGTTTTACAGCGCTTATATTTACTGCGCTTGGATTTAAAGCGTTAAGCAAAGCATGCGGATCCGACGAGTCAGTGGTCAGATCCGCTTCAGGCTTTTTTAGATTGCTACCTTCAGTTGCTTGCTCGTCACTTGGAACTGTGCCTTGCATATCAGTACCGACCAGCAATTGTGCGCCTGTGTTGCTCAGTAATTGGCTCGCAAATAACTCAGCACCCGCCTTTAACGGGATCACATAAACACCGCGATCCATAAACATCTTTTTCAGCGCAGGGTTCACCATACCGCCGTCCCACGGACCCCAATCGAAGCTCATCACTTTGGCATTTGGCAGTTGCTGCGCCAGTTGCAGTGCGGCTTTGTTGAGTATGTCGTTGGACATAGCGTAATCGCTTTGGCCGGTATTGCCGTAAAAACCCGCCGCCGAAGAGAACAGGGCGATCAGTTTCACTTTATCTAAATCCAGTGCGGCAAGCAGATTGCTAATGCCTGTGACCTTAGTGCCATATACCCGTGCTAACTCATCTAAGGTTTTGTCTTGGATGTGTTTATCGGCGAGTACGCCCGCACCATGGATGATGCCGGTAATAGGTGATAACTCGGTGATAGGCACTATCGTGCTGGCGATCGCGTCTGGATTGTTTACATCGAGACTTAAGTACTCGGCACTCGCGCCTAAGGCGGTAAAGGCTTCTAGTGCGGCTGCAATTTCTAGGCTGCTTTGCACTGGCCATACTAAGGCATCCACTTGTTTTGGCGTGGGTTTCTCGCCCAAGCTTTGAATGTGGGCAATGGCAGCGGCTTTAAGTTCACTGTTATTTTTACCCTGCGCCCAAGCGGGAATGGCTTGTTGGCTGCTTCTGCCGGCAAGGATAAAGTGCGCCTTGCTGCGTTTTGCCAGACTCAAGGCACATTCAAAGGTCACGCCTTTTGCGCCGCCGGTCACCAGAATTTTATCAGCACTGGTCAAGTTAGCTGCGCTGTGGCGGGTATCTGCCTTGCCTGCAACTAAGGTCACGCGTGCCAGTGTTTCAGTTGCGCCAGCTTCACTCACACCGACTTCTAATAGCTTATCGGTTGCGAATAACTCAGCGATGACCGCATTGGCCAGTTGTTTGGCATCAAGTGCTGGCGCGATATCTAAGGCGCGGCAATGCACGTTCGGCCACTCGTGGCTCAAGGTTTTCGTCAGACCTGCCAATGCCGCTTGGTTTAACTCGCTGCGGGCAATTTGGCTGTGGTTAAGATAACCAAAACCACCGTCGATACGACTGACGCTGATAAAGCTGCTGCTAGTATTGGCGGTTGCTGCTGTTGTTAAAAGCGGTTGTAAGTGCTTGGCGAACAAGAATGCTTGCTCGACCGACGCTTTGGCGGCACTGGACAACACTAAACCTTTCGCATCGGCTGAGGTTTTATGTTGTGGTTGCAGATGAATAAAGCCTGCAACCTGACCTAAGGTTTTGATCTCATTAATTACTGCGCTGATGCTGGTATCGTCAATCGCCGCCAATGTGAAGCTGGCAATGTGGCTATTGAGCGGTGATGCACTGGCTACAAGGCTTTCTGGCGAGCGCACAACCGCAACCGTTAGACCTTGAGCATGCAATTTCTCGGCAAGTACGCCAGCATTGTGACCATCATCGCTAATGATAATGCAGGCATCTTTAGCAAAAACGCGTGGCAGAGCTTTTTGTGCTGATTGTTGCGCTAGCTCAGCCGCCGCTGGCAACTTTTTTAGCACCACCTCACTGTGTGGTGGTAAATCATGGGGTGGCAAATCGATAGTAGGTTCAGGCTGAACGACAGCGCTAATTGGCGCTACATTCTGGCCTAGCTTACCTTGCCCTAAATCTTGCGAAAAGAGCATAACGATTTCACCTAAGGTGCGACACTCGGCCAGATCTTCAGGATTCAGCTCAGGTAAGCTCGGTAGCTCGTCTTGCACAGTGCCTAAGATTTCAACGCGCTTGATGGAATCGATACCTAAATCGGCTTCCATATCCATGCTCAGTTCTAGCATTTCAGTGGGGTAGCCTGTCTTGTCGGCCACCACTGATATCATGGTTTGTTGGACTTTTTCAGCGCTTAAACCGTTATTCGCTGGAACTTGTGCTGGCGTTGCTTCAACGTTTGCCGCTGGTGCAACTGCTACCGCGCTAACTACTGGCAATTTGCTGTTCATGTAGTCAACGATTTCGCCTAAGGTGCGACACTCGGCCAGATCTTCAGGATTCAGCTCAGGTAAATCCGGCAGCTCGTCTTGCACTGTGCCTAAGATTTCAACGCGCTTAATTGAATCGATACCTAGATCGGCTTCCATATCCATGCTCAGTTCCAGCATTTCAGTGGGATAGCCCGTCTTGTCGGCCACCACTGACATCATGGTTTGTTGGACTTTTTCAGCACTTAAGCCGTTAGATGCTGAAGTCGCAATTGTCTGGGCGACATGAGCAACTGAGGCTGCTGCAGCAACAGGCAATTTACTTTGCATGTAGTCAACGATTTCACCTAAGGTGCGACACTCGGCCAGATCTTCTGGGCTGAGCTCTGGTAAACCCGGCAGCTCGTCTTGCACTGTGCCTAAGATTTCAACGCGCTTAATTGAATCGATACCTAAATCGGCTTCCATATCCATGCTGAGCTCCAGCATTTCAGTCGGATAGCCAGTCTTGTCAGCCACCACAGCCATCATAGTTTGTTGAACAAGCGCAGCACTTAAGCCGTTATTTGTTGTCGCGGTAACAGTGACTTGCGCTGCTATTTGCGCAGATACCGAGCCAACTGCTGGCAGCTTGTCATTTTGTGTAAGCTTACTTTGCATGTAGTCAACGATTTCACCTAAGGTGCGACATTCGGCCAAATCTTCTGGGCTGAGCTCAGGTAAACCCGGCAGCTCGTCTTGTACTGTGCCTAAGATTTCAACGCGCTTAATAGAATCGATACCTAGATCGGCTTCCATATCCATGCTGAGTTCCAGCATTTCAGTGGAGTAGCCTGTCTTGTCAGCCACCACAGCCATCATAGTTTGTTGCACTAACGCAGCGCTTAAACCGTTGGCGGCAGGAGCTGTTGGCGCTGTTGTAGAAACTACAACTTGGCCAGCCGCAGGCAGTTTGCTGTTCATGTAGTCAACGATTTCACCTAAGGTACGGCACTCGGCCAGATCTTCTGGGCTGAGTTCAGGTAAGCCCGGCAGTTCGTCTTGTACTGTGCCTAAAATTTCAACGCGCTTAATCGAGTCGATACCTAGATCGGCTTCCATATCCATGCCAAGTTCCAGCATTTCAGTGGGGTAGCCTGTTTTGTCGGCAACCACAGCCATCATAGTTTGTTGAACAAGTGCAGCACTTAAGCTGCTTGTTGCTGGTGCCACAGATGTCATTTCTGGCATAACTAAAACAGGAGCTGCTGGCGCAACTTGTACTGTCGCAGCAGGCGCATGAGCAACGGGAGCGGTTTGCACAACAGATGCAACAGGTGTGTTAATTGCTGGTCTCGTCGCAACAACTTGAGTCGCTACTGGTGTAGGAGCGGCATTGTGCACAGTTGCAGCCACAGGCGCTGGAGCAACAGGAGCCGGCGCAGTTGCTCGTGGCTGACTTGCAACTGCTGGAGTAAAGTTAATCGGCGCATTGTTTAGCATGGCCAAGGCCGCTTGGCTGCTACTGCTTTGCAGTTGCATAAATTCGGCGTGGCTTTGCAGGGTTTGCGCTTGATGCTGGTGGAACATTTCCATCGAGCGTTGCAGGCTTTCTGGGATTGCAATGCCTTGGCTTGCCATCTTGGTTTGTTCTGTCATCAGTGTCGTGAAAGTATCGCCATATTGCTGCGGGATAGCTAAAAACTGTTGATGTAACTGCGCCGCTTGAGATTGTGCGCTGAAAAATGCGGTTAACGCATCGCCGCTGACGTTAGGTGTGCTTGGGTTTAACTGCGCCGTCGCTTGCTGCTGATTGCTTAAGCCTTGCGCAACGCTTGGGGATGTTTGTTTCATTTCAACAGCTGCCACTTGATTCGCTTCCACTTCTATTATTTTCTCAACAATTTTTTCGACTTCTTTTTCGACAACCGTTTCAACGATGCGATCCACATATTGCACTTGGCTAGTCACGCTGCCTGTGGCGAGGGATTTGGCCATCTTAGCTTTGGTCGCAGCACTAATGTGGTTAGTGGCGGTGAGTTTGATGTTCATTGCTGATGGCGCTTCACGCTCGGCAATCTCTTGTGATGTGACGGCTTGATAGGGGTCAACCTCAGTTAACGCCACGCCGGCTACCGCGAGTTGCACTGTGGCTAAGCGTAATTGACTGTCACTATCGCCCTTAGGATTCGGGTTCATGCTGACAAGGCAAAGCTCATTTAAGTGTTCACCTAAGGTATTTTCAACTAACTTTTGCAGTATGTTTTTAGGGCCAAACTCAACAAACACACGGGCGCCTGCGTCATACATGGCCTGCAGTTGTTCGCTAAAACGAACCGATTGCAGTATATGTTGTTTGAATTCTGCTTTAATCGCTTTGCCATCGCTTGGGTGCAATTGACCCGTGCCGTTGGCATAAAGTGCGATTGAAGGCGCGCTGAATTTAGCTTTATCAATGGCCTTGGCAAATGGCTTTTGTGCGTGTCCAACCAAGGGGGTATGGAACGCGCCAGAGACGGGCAGGGCAATCGCTTTAAAGCCCAGTTCGCTAATGGCTTTCGCGGCCAGCTGAGTTTGCTCTGTGCCACCTGCGATAACTAATTGTGTCGGCGCGTTGTAGTTGGCAATTTTAACGCCATCAAACTGAGCTAAACAGCGATTAAGCGCATCGATATCACTCTTTTGTTTGAGGATGATGGCGTACATGGCTCCTAAATCGACTTGAGCGCCAGTATCATTTGGCGTTTGCGCCATGGCGTGCCCACGGGCGAAGGCCAGTTCGACGTAATCAACACTCGAAATCACGCCTGCCGCGCAAAGGGCTGACAGTTCACCAAAGCTGTGACCTGCCACCATATCGGGGGCAAAACCTGCCTGAGTTAATAGCGAATATTGCGCCATTGAAATTGCGCCTATGGCGCTTTGGGCGAACAGGGTATTTGTCAGCGCCGCTTCTTGGGCTTTCACTGCATCGGCATCGAATGCCGGAATAGGGTAGAGGATATTGGATAACGGTGTTTGGCCGTGGTGAGCAAATACCTTATCGCTGGCCATCACTTGTTGGCGCATTTCTGGGAAATGGCAGGCGAGTTCGCGACCCATGTTCAGGTACTGTGAACCTTGACCAGCAAACAGGGCGGCTACTTTCTTTGATTCATTCTGAGCCACTAAGGCATGAGAGCGGTAGCTGATACCAGAAGGTAATTGCCACGCCTCGCTTGCATTGCTTTCTAGGAGCCCGCTTTCTAAATGTGCAATCGATTGATTTAACTGAGCTTGCAGCTGTGCGATATCCTTAGCTACAAAACCTAAACGGGCATCTGTGCTTGCCAGTGTGCGTAGTGGATATTGCTGAGCGATAGCGTTCAGGCTCGCAGCGCTGCTCTTATTCGCGTTTGCGCTCGTGTTCACGCTTTGGCTCAGCGCAGCTTTTAACTCGCTAAGCAGCGCGGCTTTATTGGCTGCGGCAAACAATAGCGTCTGCGGCACACTGCGCTGACGATATTGCTCGTCACGGCTGTGCTCAGGTTTGTATTCTTCTAATACAAGATGGAAGTTCGTGCCGCCAAAACCAAAGGAGCTTACACCTGCACGGCGTGGCGTTGCATCAGCGCGCTGGAACCATGGGCGAGTTTCGGTATTTAAATAGAATGGCGAACTTTCGATATTCAGTTTTGGATTAGGCTTGCTAATGTTAATGGTCGCAGGCAATACCTTGTGGTGCAGCGCCAGCGCGGCTTTGATTACCCCAGCAGTGCCCGCTGTTGATTTAGTGTGGCCCACTTGGGATTTCACTGAACCTAACGCGATATGCTGATTGGTGTCGTTGCCTTGGGCAAATACCGATTTTAAGCCATTAAATTCAGCCACATCACCTGCGGCAGTGCCCGTGCCATGGGCTTCAACTAAGCCAATGCTGTGCGGGGCAAAACCCGCGTCATCGTAGGCGCGCTCCAATGCTTTAGCTTGGCCCTCAGGGCGCGGTGCATAAATACTCTTAAACTTACCGTCCGATGAGGCGCCAACGCCTTTGATGACGGCATAAATCCGGTCGCCATCGCGCTCGGCATCTTCAAGGCGCTTAAGCGCGACCATGCCGATCCCTTCACCGATCATCATGCCCTTTGAATCGATATCGAAGGGTTGAATGGTTTCGTTAGTGGTGAAGGCCGGTGTTTTTGAGAAGCTCATATACATGGACGGCGAGTTATCGGTACAGACGCCGCCAGTGATCATCATGTCGCTGCGACCTTCGGTCAGTTCAGTCAGCGCCATACGCATAGCGGCAAGCGAGCCCGCACAGGCAGCATCGACCACACAGTTCATGCCGCCAAAATCAAAACGATTGGCGATACGGCCTGCAATCACGTTGCCTAAGGACCCTGGGAAAGAGTTTTCTTCCCAGTGGATATATTGGTCTTGGAACTTTTTGATCAGCATTTCGCTGTCTTCATCGCTCAGGCCGCTGCTTTTGAATACTTTTTTAAGCACTGGATATTGCAGGCGCGAGTTCAAACTCTGACTGATTTTTTGACCACCGCCCACGCCTAGGGTGATACCGATACGATCACGATCGTAATCGGTGGGCAGATTAGCGTCGGCAAGCACTTCTTTGGCGACAATCAGCGACAGCAGTTGCGAGGTATCTGTTAGCTCAAGAATATTGGGTGGCAGACCGAATTCCATTGGATTGAAGTCGACTTCAGGCAAAAAACCACCGCGTTTACAGTAGCTTTTATCGGCTTTGCTTTTGTCGGCATCGTAGTAATCTTCGGCGCGCCAATGGGTGTCTGGGATATCAGTAATGGCATCGATTTTTTCGCTGATCAAATCCCAAAATTTATTTAAATAACGCGAGTTGGCGAAGATGCTGGCCATGCCGACAATGGCAACGGGCATATCTTTTAAACGTTTGTTGAGTCGTTTATCTTTTTTTGACTCAGCTTTTGAGTCAGTGGTTGAATTAGGTACAGAAGGGGTATGGCTCATAAAGAGTCTCCACGGGTCGACCTGGATACGGTGACCTTGTTTTGGGATTTAGCCGCGCTTGTCTTTGGCGTGCCATGGGCACCGGGAAAACGGGCTAAGAAGGTGTGATAGTTGCGAACGAGCAACTTTCGTAAATGAAACGGCCCATGTCTGAGGACATAGGCGATATATCTATTGGTCGCTTGGGTATTGCTGTCTTGATAAATATCGAGGTAAATCCAATCACTTGCCGTATCTATGCCTAATAGTACTGAGCTTGGGGCTTGCTCAGTAAGCTGCGGCGGTATGGTGAGTGAGACCACTTGCACCACAGTATTGCCGTCGGTACTCGGCAATGCGAGCGCCTTAGCTAAGGTTTCTGGATTGACCGTATAGGTTTGGATATCGCTGCCTTGAGTCACAGGCAATTGATTAAAATAGCGTTCGGGGACTTGTGGTGCTTCAAACTCATCGAGCCGCGATATGCCGTAACGCTTTAAACAACGGGCAAGGCCGGAGCGCGACACATTGGGATTAATAAAGGTTTGGGTAACCTGAAGTAATCTATCTAAAGTGAGTTTGAGTTGATAGCGTAATCCCACCACCACATATTCTTCCATCGGCGTGAGCGTGGTATTGAGGTGGTGGGGCGTGTTCGAACTGTTACTAATGGACTCACGCTTCCGCCATTTACGGACTGTTGCCTCGGTAATATTTAAAATTTTTGCCAGCTGGCTGACGCTCAAATCAGACTGCTGGATAAAGAGTCGCATTTCAGGCGTAGTGGTGGCGTTGCGATGCCGAGGTGTGCTGTCTTTTTTCGCCGCTTGAGTCGTGCTCTTAGGGGCGTAAGACGGCGCTTTAGATTGAGAGTCGCGAGCTGCCATTAATAATAATTATCATCCGACATAATCTATTGGGACTGATAAGCGATAGTAGCTGAGTCACGACTGACATTGAGGACTCATGTCGTGACACCCATAGTAAAACCTGTGCTTATCATCTGTGTCACTTAATGGGGATGCAGATTACCTGAGGTTTCGGGGCGATACAATCATCTGGGACTGGAATTTATTGGCTTTCGTTGAGTAATGGTATTTTCTGTGCGTTATGTTGGGTTTTTACTGACAGCTTGGGCTTTTTAATACTTTGATAGTGGAAGAATTAAATTTTTAGGGTCGATAAAGACCGCTTTTTTGAGTTCGCGGGGTAAAATAGCCCAATATTGGCTTACTGCCCTTTCGTCATGAATGAGACTGTGTGGCTAAACCTGTTAATTTGGGCGCAAAACCTTGGCGCAATTGCAGCAAAAATTTGCGCTTAGGATGGCGTTCAGGGTCGTTCTAAGAATTGCTCTAATTAGAGTGCAGCTAAGAATTGAACTCGGGCTTAGTTGAAACTATTTAAGATGCTAATGAACTCAAATAATGATGAACCCAGATAAGAATGTTGCTAAGTGCTCTCCAAAACGCCAGACAATGATAACCATCAGCCGCAAGGCTTTGTCCTGCAAGGCCCTCAAATGACCGACTCCAGAACATCTAGCAAAAACGGCGTGAATGTGGATCTATTTTTTATTCCACTGAGCGATATTTCATCGCCGCAAACATCACTCGCTCAGTCTTGGTTAAGTGATGATGAACTCGCCAAGGTCGCGCGTTATCGCGATCCCAAGGCGCAAATGAAGGGATTACAGGTCAGGGCAGCGTTGCGGGCCGTGTTATCTCGCTATGCGGATTTATCGCCACACGAGTGGTGTTTTGAATATGGCGTTAAGGGTAAGCCGAGTTTAACGGCAAAATTGCAACAGCAAACGGGGCTTGAGTTTAATTTAAGCCATAGCGGCGATTGGTTATTGATTGGTGTGACTCAGTTTCATGGTGTTGAGTCTGGTTTATTTGGGGTCGATATTGAAAGAGCGCGGCCGAAGACGGATATCTATCCAATCCTAAATCATTATTTTTCTGCCCAAGAAACCGCGGCTTTGTTGACCCTTGTCGATGAAGCGAGTCAGCGGCAGCGCTTTTTCGATTTATGGGCGTTAAAGGAATCCTATATTAAGGCGACTGGCCTAGGTTTAGCGCAGTCGCTCAAATCCTTTGCCTTTGAGCTTAAGCCGTTTGAGCAATTGGCGGCAGAATCGCTTGAGTTATCATGCCAAGATGCCGGATTGAGGCAAGCCTGCGGCGTAGCTTCAATGCTTAATGTTTATCCACATATTCCATTACAAGTCCCGCTACAAATTCCAATACACACACTGGATTTAGCAGACCCTATGCATTGGCAGGCACATTTTGGTCGTTTGACCGAGGAGTATCGCTTTGCCATTAGCCTAGCGCATGCCGGTAACGCCAGTCTTCCTTTAACGCTAACCGCACAGCTGAGCAGTATAGAGTACTTACTTGTTGCTGATTAACGGCGATAATGCGTGTTTTTTCACGCCAGTAAACTCAGATAAACCGCTGAAGTTCGCGATCGCATTTAGCCATGGTTCTTTCTCAGTCTTATCTTGCTATCAACCCGTTTTATTCATCTTCGGTTAAACATTGCTGGGTATAGTCACGCCGATAATATTTTGAATTTGAATGGATTAAATGAGGTTTAGCAATGAAACAGATTAAGTGCATGTTACCGGCTACTATGCTGGTGATGCTATCTGGTTGTGGTTATTTTGGTGGCGATGAAAAGCAACAATTAGAGCAGGCTTGGTTAGCCCAAGATCCACAATTGCAGCAAGTGGTTGAGCAAATTCGTGCTAATGGCTTAGATGTTGTGGCCCAAAGCGCAGCGGCGGGCACAGTTTCGGCCTGCGTGGCTGAAAAACTGAGCCAAGATCCGCTTGGCAAGTTAGTGAATGTTGAGGGCTCGCTGGTGGAGTCGGCCAAGGTGGCAGAATTGCTGGGTGACTTACAGAAAGTGATGGAACAAGATATCAGTTTTGATCAGGTCGCGAGCTTGCTGCAAAAAGGCGCCGATGCGGCGGCCTATGCTAAAAGCCTCATCGAGCAACAAGGTTTAGATCAAGCCTTACAAAGCCTTAAGCAAATGGCGACTGCGAGCGAGCAATTTGCCCAACAAGACTTAGGTGCGCATTTCCAGCAATTATTACTTGAGTGCAAAACTGCAGCGCCAACGCCAGGTTCTGCGAACTAATTCTGCTTTGTTAATCTGACAACATTATCCTCAATCACTTGGAACTAGGTTGATGATAGTTAATAGGTTCACTGGATAAGGAACCCCTATGTTTAAAAAAATGCTTGCCTCTGTCGGAATTGGCGGCGCGAGTGTCGATACTTTACTGGAAGATAATCGCTTGTTGCCGGGCCAAATGTTTAACGCGACAATCGTCGTTAAAGGCGGCAATGTGGCACAGAGAATTTCGGGACTCGACTTGGCGTTAATGACTAAAGTTAAAGTGAGTACAGATAATGGCGATTATTTTAAAAATCATAAACTTGCAAGTTGGCGTTTAAGCGATTCTTTTGAGATCCAAGCTGGTGAAGTGCGCAACATTCCTTTCAGTGGTAAGTTGCATCCTGAAACGCCATTTACTCAGTTACCTGTGCGGAATAATCAGTGTCAAGTTTGGCTGCAAACAGGTGTAGATATTGATTCAGCGATTGACCCTAGCGACACCGATGTTTTGGTTGTCATGCCTACACCAGTTCTTGAACATGTGCTTAATGCTATGTTTAGTATGGGTTATGTACTTTATAAGGCCGATGTTGAGCAGGGATTCTTGAATACCCGCGCCTTTCGCTCAACCTCTGGATGTTATCAAGAATTTGAGTTTAAGCCGCGTAATATAGGGTTAAATACGATACGTGAGATTGAAATCTCTGTGGTGTGCGAAGCCGAGCAAACCCATTTACTGCTTGAATTAGACAGGGCATTTCGCGGTGATGGCTATTTGTACTTTACGTTAGCCAATAACGCTAGCGCCAGCCAAGTGTTAGAAGTGTTCAAGGCGAATATACGCTAGTTAATCTTTTCCATAAAAACGCCCTGAATTATCAGGGCGTTGATGTCACTACTTCGCGTTCGGAAGTGGGACGATTTCAAAGTTTTCATCAAATTTTACTAAGGTCGACGCTATCTTACCGAATGCCGCTTTATCGCCTTCTAGTTTGGCCGTGCCGTTGGCAAGTAAGTCTTTGAGGGTCACTTTGCCGAGTAAAATCCCGGTAATGTCACGCTTATCAATATAAAGATTGGTATCGGCCTCTATTGGTTTATCAACCTTAATATTGCTTAAGTTACCGTTGCTTAACTCGACGTAGAGTGTTTCTTTAGTGTCAGGGTTAATCACATTAAGCCTTAACAGTCCAAGTTCAGCGGCCTTGATACTATCGACTTTGACGGCGAGGAAGTCGAACAGAGTCGAGATATCCATTTCACCTAAAATATCAGCCGAGGCCGATTTAGGGGCGCCGGGTTGGATCCCTGTGCGTAACTCTTGGGCGCCAGTAAGATAAATGTTGCGCCAGCCTGCCCCCTCCGCTTGGTAACCCAGTTGCTCATAGGTATCGGCCAGTAATTGTCTTGCCTTTTCGTTATCGGGTTCTGCCATGACCACTTTATTCAGTGCCGTTGCCACGAAACGGTATTCGCCTTGGGCATAGTCGGCTTTAGCATGTTTGAGTACGGCTTTAGCACCGCCCATATACTCGACAAATTTGGCCGCTTCCTCCTTTGTCGGCAGTGGGTTTAAGTTGGCTGGATTCATATCGAAATAGCCTAAATACATGTTGTACACGGCTTTGGCATTATGGCTGTAGGTGCCATGGTAACCATTGGTATACCAAGTATCACGCACCGCTTTAGGGATAGTGGCTTGAATCGCATCGCCAATATCTTGAATACCTACGCCATTATTGGCTAAACGCAGGGTTTGATTATGCACTAGACCATAGTTATCCCTTTGCATTCTGAGATAAGCATTGACATCCGCATTGCCAAAGACAGGTGCTGAATGGGCCTCAAAAAGAACCTGCGCATCATCGCCAAAGCGTGTCAGCAATGCATTGATGTCTTTAGACCATTTGATGGCGTCACGGACTTTTGCACCGCGCAAGGTGTAAATGTTGTGCATGCCATGGTAGGTGAGTTCACCCGTCCATAAGGCCTTCATTGAGGGAATATAGGTGGCCATTTCCGAGGCGGCTTCTGTGCCTGAGGCATCCATAAACACCATGTCTATGCCATCAATGGTGAGTGTTTCCCACTTATCTTTGCCGTTTAAGGTGACATCGGGTTTAACGTAGGTCACTTCGCCTTTGGATAACCCCTTGGCGAGTGCTGCATCGACAATACCTTGATCGTTTCGCTCTAACGTTGCACCGTATTGATAGGCGGCGCGGCGGCTCATGGCATTACCGGCGAGGACGTTTTCGTCGACAATTTCTTTGGTGATGTTATTTGAACCATAGACTTTGACCTTAGGGTACATATCTTTGATTGCACGGGAACCGCCAAAATGGTCCGCATGACTGTGGGAATAAATCATAGCGACCACAGGTAAGTCATTACCCTCTGGCAAGTTTTTTAGGGCAAATTCCAATGATAACTTTGCCGCTTCTTTGGTGAGTAGCACGTCATAAAGGATCCACCCCGTTTTACCGCGGATAAGCGTTAAGTTCGACAAGTCAGTACCGCGAACTTGGTAAATCCCCTCTGTGACCTTGTATAAGCCGTTAGACACCATATTCAACTGGGCTTGGCGATAGAGTGAGGGGTTGACTGTGTCTGGGGTTTTGTCGCCGATAAAGCTAAATTCAGTGCGCAAAATGGCGGCTGTTGGTTCATCGAGTTCGGCGATGAGATTCTTAGAGAACTCTTCAAAGGCTTTTTTATCTGTGTAATTTAGAGTGGCTGCTGTGGCCTTGTTGACCTCAGTAGTTTGCTGGGTCGCAGGCTTTCCCTGATAGTGCAGGCTGATATGTTCATGCTCGTGTTCTGCCGCTGTCGCGCTGAGGGAGAACGTTGCGATAATACTCAATGTCATCAAAGATTTTTGCATAATTTTACCTACAGATAAGAGAGATAGTGTCGTTGATGGTTTGAGTATAGACAGCTTGTGTATTTAGATAACTCGAGTTAGCTTGGGTTGTAATATTCATATTGTGAATGAGTGCTTTCCCTTATGCCGACACAAAAGCCGTTAGATTTAAACTTATTGCGCGTGTTTATGGTGGTTTACCGTACTCGTTCATTCACCCAAGCGGCTGATGAACTGGATTTAACTCAATCTTCGGTCAGTAATGCGATCAGTCGATTCAGGGTATGGGTCGGGGAGTCACTGTTCAATCGGGTTGGGCGGGGAATTGAACCGACGGCGGTGGCGCGGGAAATGTACCGTAAGTTTGAGCAGCCAATGGCAGATATCGAAACTGTATTGCTGGGGTTTGAGCATTTTGATCCAAAGTGCAGTCAGCGGCGCTTCTATGTATATGCCAATGAGTCGGTTATCGAAGCGCTGCAAACCGGTGTGCAGGCGTTATTGCAGGATGCGGATATTGAAGTGATTTTCCGAGAATCACCGCCACAGGAGGCTGATTTATATCGTGATATCTTGCTTGAGCGAGTCGCTGTGGCGATAGACATTAAACCCGCGCAGCAAAGTTTGCTCTCGAGCAAATTACTCTTCACCGAAACCTTAGTGTGTATCGTCAGTCGGCAGCATCCTCGGATTCAAGGCGCCATTACCCATGGGCAGTATTTTGAGGAGAAACACGTCTTTTTGAATATGCGGCGTTTTAATCTTACTGCGGGGGATTTGTTTACCGAAGGCGTGTTGCCAAGGCGCAAGATGTATAGTGAGCAGTCATCTTTATTGAGTATGTTTGCTACCGTAGGCAAAAGTGAGGCGATAGGTATAGCGCCTTTGCGGTACGCCAGTCAGTACGCCGAGATGTTCGGCATCCAAATTTTACCTATGCCACTGAAAACAAGACCCATTGATTTGTATATGGTGTGGAGCAGTAAATACACCCAAAACCCGAGTCATCAATGGCTGCGAAACTTATTGCTCGATGCCAGTGCGAGCACTGTAAATGAAAAAGCTCTGAATCTTGTTAGCAACTAGGGCTAGTGATTCAGAGCTTAGTGTCGGTTTTAACCTTGGTTTTTGTCTCAGTGCTAAACGTTAGTTCGAAATTTGCTAGTCGAATGGGCGTTAATTACTGCCTTGCGAGTCTGTGGCTTTCACCAGGTTGCTCGAAGTCACTGCGATACGGGTTGATATCTAAACCACCGCGGCGCGTGTAGCGGGCGTAAACGGTTAATTTAGTGCAATGGCAGAAACGCTTTAAATCGACAAAAATCCGCTCGACACATTGCTCGTGGAACTCGTTATGTTGGCGGAAAGAAATCAAATAGCGCAGCAATTTCTCGCGATCGATTTTAGGTCCTTGATAACGGATCATTACGCTGCCCCAGTCGGGTTGCGAAGTGATCAAACAGTTGGATTTCAGCAGGTTTGAATTAAGCGTTTCCGCAACCGTTTGCTTATCGTCCGTGCTGTTTTCCAAGTAAGCAGGATTAAAACTATAATCGCTGACTTCAATATCGAGATCGTCAATACACGTGCCTGGTAACTCGATAATACGCTGAATGCCAAAGCTTTTTGGTTCGATGATTTTAACGCTAACATCACCTTGGGCACATTGACTTAAGTCTGCGACTAAGGTTTTTTGCAGTGAATCTATGCTATCGAACTTGGTCTGATTAAAGCTATTGAGATACAGTTTGAACGATTTCGACTCAATCAAGTTCAGGCTTTCATAGCTTAAATGAAATTCAGCTATGGCCACCATAGGCTTACCTTTAGCATTTAACCAAGACAGCTCATAACCCGTCCAGATATCGGCACCATGAAACGGTAACGTCCCAGTCAGTGCAATAGCATTACGGTTTAGTGAGCGTGGAACCCCTTGCAGCAGCGACGCATCATACTCGGCTTGATAGTCTGTGGCTTTACCTAAAGTCAGACCAACAAGCGCTTGCGCATCACTATAGGGATCGTGATTCTGTGTCATCAATACTGTTTCCATGTCAAAATAGGCGCACATTATACCTGAAATTGGATTGTGCTTAAGTGTCTTGTCTGCTCGCACTCGATAAATTTTTGCAAAACTATCATCAAGCTTACCTAACGAGTTTAGGTGAACTACCGCGTTATTACCCACAGGGTGAGCCGTCTGTGTGTATTCAAGGCGAATTTCATGCTGATCTCGACCAAGCGGTTTCTTGGCAGCCGGTGAAACGCGAAGTCGAAGGCAGTTTTGCCAATGTTGAGCATGCGCTTGAGTTGACTTTGTGGCCGGAAATTAATCATTTTTACGGTCAGTATTTTTCTGCGCCGTTATTGTTCGACTCAAAATGGGGCACGGGTGAGTTACTGCAAGTGTGGAATGAGGATGATTTTACCTGCCTGCAGCAAAATCTGATTGGTCATCTGATGATGAAGAAAAAGCTCAAGCAGCCACCGACGTGGTTCATTGGCCTATTAGATGAGGGCGATAAAATGCTCACCATCAATAACAGTGATGGCAGCGTGTGGATAGAGCTTCCAGGTGAGATCCCCACCCAGCAATTGTCGCTAAGTTTAGCGGAATTTATTGGGGCGTTATCACCACGGATAGCACCGCCCGTTAAACATGAAGAACTGCCTATGCCCGCATTAGAACATCCGGGGATTTTTGCCAGCTTTAAACGTATGTGGCAAAACCTCTTTGGTAAACGCTAGTTGGTGGGAGCTGGGCTCTTTATCTTGCTGCGAGCTCTTAGCCTTCAACCACGTTTAGTCAGAGTGTTAACGCTCAACAACACTTAGTTTGAGCGGAACATTCAACCTAAGCGTGGCTTATCTTAGGTTGAGGTCTACAGCGAGATAAGATGATGTTACTGATGATCCCAAGACAGATTCGATACTATGCGGCAAGGCTCGCAGCGAAAGTGGAACATATCCAATAAAGGTTCATCGAGTTTCCAATCATGACTGCCACAACGTGGGCAAGGTCGCGCCATTTCGGAGGCCAAATCTTGGCCGCCGACGCGGTATAAGTAGTAATAGGTCGGAATTTTAGTGAGATATTCGATACGGCCGCGCAAATCCCAACCTCTGCGAAATAAATCACTGTCTGGACTCGATAATTCCTCAAGTGCGGCAAATTCTGCTTTGGTGGCCGCCGCCATTTGTAACTCGTCACAGGCTTGCCATTCGCTCTGCCAACGGATAATGCGTTTGTGATCGCCATTAAAGGTTGCTGGAAGTCGATATAAGGGAATCGGCAGTAGATTATCGCCGCTGCGCAGGGGCGAGCACATGTGTACAAAGCTGGTATACAGCAGTTGCCAGCTCGGTGTGTCGGTATTGCTGACCTCAGAATTAATGTCCTGACCGATAAACTTTTCCCGCGGCGCGAGTAGCTTAGCGTCGGTTAACTCTGCTAATGCTTTTTTGACCCAAGGGCTGTGATATTTATGCGCTAAACTGCTTTTCTCTGGCATCAGTAAACGCACTCTAAACTCACCGTCATTAAAGGCGACCGCAAATTCTCGCCCTAAGATTTGGCCATTAGCTCGATAGGCTTCAAGGAGCTGATTAATGGCTTTTTCGGCGGCAGAGATAGTGGTGTCGGCGAAGCATTCAAAACGCAGTTCAGTGACAAACATTAAGCGGTTTTTCCTTGGGATTCTAATAAGTTGATGCGTTGTTTTAGTTCAAGCAGTTCGTTTTTCAATTGCATGATTTCTGCTTTTTGCTGCTCAGCATGACGTTCAAAATATGCCTGTTGTATCTGCAGGCGATCGGCAAGCAGCGCAAGCGTCAAGGTATCGTTAGTTGCAGCGGCTTCGATTGTCGGGCTGATGGCTTGTAACTCGGCTAAACGCTCGCGATCCGCCTTAGGCATAGATTTAAATTGCTGCAAGCCTTGGATCAATATCGGTAAAGGTAGGCTGCTACCTAAACGGGTTTTTATTAAGGCAAGGCTCGGTACTTTACCGCAGGCTTCGAGCGAACGTGCAGCCGCTAATACTTGGTCAAGTGGACTCATAATTAGCAAAATTCCTTAATTTGTTGAATGATTTAAACTAATCTTAAAAGACCACGTAAGTTTTTTCATTTAAAAACAGTGCGTTGTCATTTGGCATCTATTTTGCTTATTGTCCTGCCTAAATCGCTTTTTCAAGCAAAAAATAATAATCACACAGGATGTCACATGATTAACCATAAATTGAATAACAAACTTATCGCCATCACTTTTTTAGGGCTTGCAAGCTTAGGTCTTAGCGGCTGTGTGGTCAATGTCGGTGATGGCGAATCGGGTTGGGATAGCAGCGAATCATGGGAGAAAGTGCAAGATAAAAACCGCACTAACTTAACCAAACTGAGTTTAGGGATGCCCAAAGACCAAGTGATGATCTTAATGGGCACCGCTGATTTTAGTGAAGCCTACATTCAACAAAGTGCTCAACAAGGTGAATCGAATAAAGAAGTCTTAGTGTTGTTTTATCGTACCCAGCGCAATAATGGCGATGGAAAAACCACTAAGGATGAATGCACACCTATCGTGCTGAGCAACAATGCCTTAGTGGGTTGGGGTGAAACGGCTTACAGTAAAATTTAACCCGCGAGTTTTATAGCTTACGTAGCTGAGTATCTAGTTGATCAATGGGCTCAGTCCAGAGGGCATCAGCTTCTAGGCCTTCGATGATAAAGCTCTTTTGAGCTGGGGTCCAAAAGGGCGCTTGGCTTAGATGGATGTGATGGTCGATGTCATGGGTTGCAATAAATTGCGCTATGGCTTCATCGCTACTGTCTAAACCGAGTTGCTCGAATAAGTGGCTTAGGTCTACTGGAGTTGTATCCATCATTATTTCCTTTTCAGTATAGTGCCTTCGTTTAGAGTAAGCGCCTGATTGAAAAATGCAATCTATGATTAAAATTTGCACTTTTCCGTTTCCTTGGTAAATTAATTGTTACTCATAAAAAGTGTGAGCTAAGTCAAGGAATACTAATAATGGACAATGAAACCTTGGAAGACTGCCGTGCAGTCTATTTGACCGCGGAAGACTTACGCATTGCCGCCTCTATCCTCTACAACGCTTATCATGATGACCCTTTTTTTGTCGATTCACTTTTTACCTCAGATAAAGCCGCTTACGAGCAAAAACTGCGCGCCGCGATCCGCGAAGAACTCAATACGTTATGGCAACAAAAACAAGCACTCATAGGTTTGTTCGACCATGAAAGACTGGTTGGTTTAGCCTGTGTGGTAACGCAAGAAGTGCCTTTGGGAGAAGGGCGTTACTGGCATTGGCGCTTAAAGATGTTGTTAGGTACTGGCTGGCAATCGACCCAAGCGTTGATGAAAAAAGAGTCCAGTATTGTCGAACTCTTACCCAGTAAGCACTGCGGTATTTTGCAGTTTATCGCCCTTGCACCGAACGAGCAGCACAAAGGACTCGGACATAAGTTAGTGCAAGCGGTAGTGAGTTGGTGTGATGAGCAGCCGGATTTGGATGGCATTGGTGTGTTTGTCGCTCAAGAGAGCCATCTGCAGTTATTTACCCAGCATGACTTTGTCTCTTTAGGCGAGCTCAATATCGGCAGTGTCCATGGTCAGTTATTATTCTATTCGGTTCAACAAGATGACTCACTCTTATAAACGGTTCGCCGATTTCTATCCTTTCTATTTATCCCAACACCAGCACCCGATTTGCCGGCAATTACACTTTGTTGGCAGTAGCTTAGTCCTGCTGCTGATTGGCATTGCCTTGGTTTCACAAGCCTGGTGGCTATGTTGGTTTATTCCGGTCGTTGGCTACGGTTTTGCGTGGGTGGGACACTTAGTATTCGAGAAGAATCGACCTGCGACATTTCAGTATCCCTTTTACAGTTTGATGGCTGATTGGGTGATGTTTGCTCAGATGATCAGCGGCTTTTTTAAGCGTTAAAAAAGCCGTCCGAGTGAGATGCCCATGCCCGTGTGAGAGATCGCTTACAAACGCTGTAGGACATAATGTTTTCTTTTTGATTGTTTTTTGTTCTCTTGCGTTTAATTTTAAATAGAATCATTAACTTGTGTTTATTTGCCTTGTGTTTGACCGTAATTTCTTTTGTAGTCCGTTCTTTGAGCCGAACAAAAAAGTCATGGTTAACGTAGAATTCACTCATGGCCAAAGCAAATGGATAGCAAGGAAAGCGAAACAGGCCAAAGGGACGCAAGAAGCAACGAATTAAGATTTCAAGGTTGAAATCGCTGACGGTAGGAAAACTGTCATTCGCCTAGGATAGGCTAAGGAAAAGCAGGATTGCTTTTCAAGGATGATTAGAGACAGTGAGTCGTATCGTCAGGATGATGAATTTCAGGAAGAATACAGGACACGCTTAAGGATTAAGCATGAACTCGAGACAGGATGTGTCGAGACAAGGATAAAGTATAAGGGTGAACAGCTTGTACTACTCTATGGAAGACAAATTTTTGCAGGATGCAATAGGAAAAAGTCATAGGAAGTGACAGGCTCTGTAAAATGGATTTACAGGTCAAAGGACTGAGTGTTATCTCACGCAAGTTTGATACACAGGGACGAAAAGGGATTACAGGGACGACGCAGGACGCAAGCAGACGCATGGATGGTGCAGGGAGCACAAATCGAGCAGGACGGCTTACAAAGGATAAATGGGGCGCACTTTAGTTGCGCCCTTTTCTTTGGTTCATTTTCAGTATTAATCTCGCTTTGCCAAGCTATAACGCTATTCACATTGACTTTATCTTAACTCTGCTTAAAGACTTATCACCGTAAAGCATGTTTACCAGTCTTACTTCTCTTATTGCCCAATAATTTACTCTCTGTGTGCTGGTCATGCGCGAATGAACTTTGAGCGATAGCGGTTTATGCATAAGTCCTCAGGGGAGACATCTAGCGTTTTGCTTACTTTTGATTCGAATTGCCATCCTTCGTGTAAGAGATCTCCTACAAGTATGTAAGTAATTTGTAGGTTAAAAGGGGGGTTATGTCTTGAAGTTGGTTATTATTTATATTTATATCAGTTAGTTAGTATATTCCTTATCAGTTAAGCTCACCATTTTCGTTAACATTTTAAATAATCCGCAATGAGTACTTTCGTTGGTTGGCGTAGAATTCATCTTGTAGAAGGAATTACGGGCAACAGGATGTTGGCGATCAGGATGATCGAACAGTGACTAAGGAATGTGACTTAAGGAATGATAGGGATATAGGCCTTTCAGGATGAAAGAGAGCCAATACCAAGGAAGGGAGACTATCAAGGATTGATAGACTCATTGCATAGGATGGCAATGGCACATGGAGTGCAATTGAATGGATGCAATACCCGTTTCATGGATGATGATGGAACCGCTCAGGAAAGAGCAAGCTTGGGACTGGATGACCAAGAGATAGGGAAGTACATGAGTACAGGGACCTCAAGGATTGAGCAGGGATGAAGCAGGACGCAGATTGACGCATGGATGGTGCAGGGAGCACAAAAATAGCGGGATAGCTTAACAGAGAATAGGAGGGCGTGGCTTTAGGGCCGCGCCCTTTCTTTTTTTATTTTTATAGCGAGTTATTTTGTAGCACCAGAGAATGACTGATTATTCTCTATTCTGGCGAACAGCTTATTTGGGCATCATAGTCGATAAAACTTAATGACACTTGCCTGAGCTACAGCCGCTTTGCGTACCACAACCGCCAAATTTCCCCTGTGCTGTCGGCGCTTCTTGCCATTCGGGCTCTGGGAAGATAGGCCATTCTATTTTTTGAATTTTCTTACCTTGCATCCAAATATGGCCACTGTACTGGTTAATGCCGTCAGTGCTGAATTCAAATAAATATTTCGCTTTCCAACAAATCCCCGTGGTGCCGCCAATACTTGGGCGGGCGGTTTCCATTGCTATGGCTAACAGTTGCACTTTTTGTCGCCAACATTCTTTTTCGGCAAAAATACGGCTCAACTCTGCCATTTGGCGTAACTGCCAAAAAAATGCGGCAATCACGACGAGGCCAATAATTAACAGTAAATCTGACATCATTTGCTTGCTGCCTTAAACAAACCACCTATGGCTTGTGATAGTTGAACGCTTCGATTGGGGTTTCTTAATTCGCCTAGTAGTTGATTGCGCAAACTAGGGATAGCCACAATATCAGCAAAGACCTGATTAAAAAAGGCTTGGGGCTGCAGTGCTAGGGCTTCTAAGTAAAGACTGCGACTTGAATCTTGTTTTAATACCGACCAGTTACGCCCGGCAATGCTGATGAGGGCATTGGTATCTAAAGAGGCTTGGCCGTGAAGATGTTCGAACGCTTGTTGGCTGTGTTTGGCGCTAGAAGCCAAAGCCCGTAGGAAATAAGCTTGGTGTTCTGGGGCTGCATCTTGAAGTTTCGCGAGAATTTTATCGGCGAGCGTGTCGCTAATCAGTAAGTGCTCAAGACACTGACATAGGGCGATTTGCACTTCGATGGCGGCAGTATCAAAACTCGATACTAAGTGCTGCTCATGAGCAAATTCATTTGCGCGCGCACATACATCGGCTATGCCTTGCATCCCAATATGTTGCCATTGTGCTGGGGCTACTTGGCCTGACAGGTACTGCACGGCAAATTCGTATTGCGATGACGCGCGTTGGCCGAGTTGTTTACGAACAAGCGCGTTGAATACGGCGAGTTTTTCCTGGCTTGGCTTGAAGTTAAACGGATTATTCGCGAGTCGTTCTTGCTGCTCATCACTGAGTGGCTGAGTGGGATCTTGCCCTAATGCCGCTAATATCATTTCGATAAATTGTGAGCGCGGTGCAGGCGACAGTAATCCTTGCTCATCTAAGGCCAGTTTTAGAAACCAAATAAAGTGTTGCTGACTCGCATCCCAAAAGACGATAGCAAACTGCGCATGTCCTTGAATAGGGTAAGGATAAGGGGTAGCGAGAGATTCTATTTGGTGAAACGCGAGCATATCAATATGTTGCACCCTACGGCCAAGATCATACACTTGGAACTGGGTTTTGGCTGTGGTTAAAAACTGGCTTAAAGTTGTAATTTCAGTCATTTGGCTGCCATATCAATCAAAGAGGCTCAATAAATTGGCGCCATTATAGGGGGAAGTGCGTCTGGATGGTATGATTGCGGCACTTTAATCGACCTATTCGGCCTGTGGATTGTGGCAAGTTCCTTAATCACAATGGCTAACATGAGAATGGATCTGAAAGCTATGTTATACAGTCAAACCCAAGCTAAATTGGCTCAGATTGCCCAAGCGCTAAAAGCAGCCGAGTTGTGGTCTGAGCAGGCGCCTTCTACCGAGGCAATGGCAAGCACAGCGCCTTTTGCCTGTGATCTTATGCCCCTTGAGCAGTGGTTGCAGTTTATTTTACTGCCTAGAATGCAGACTTTAATCGAAACGGGTGCGCCATTGCCGACGCAAATTGCGATAGCCCCTATGGCTGAACATGTTTGGCAGGATATGCCCCCGCGCCAAGCTCTGATTGGCGTATTGAATGAATTGGATATGTTGTTAAATGAATCAAGATGATATCTGGCTTGAAACGCCTGAAAATGCACTGAATGCATCCCAAGAGGATGACTCAGAAGAGCAGGCGCCTGAGATTGAAATTCTTTATGAAGATGAACACTTAGTGGCAATTCATAAACCTGCAGGCTTATTGGTCCACCGCAGTTATTTAGCGCGTCGGGAGCGATTTTTTGCCATGCAGCTGACCCGCGACTTAGTCGGCTGTCATGTGTTCCCTGTTCATCGTCTCGACAGGCCGACATCTGGCGTGCTTTTGTTTGCCAAGAGCAGCGAAGTCGCCAATGCACTGTGTGAGCAATTTGCCTCCCATACGATTGAAAAACAATATTTGGCTTTAGTGCGCGGCAATATGCATGAGAGCGGTATTTTAGACTATGCGCTTAAGGTTGAGTTGGATGAATTAGGCGATAAGAATGCCGATCCCAACAAAGCCGCGCAGGAAGCTGTGACGGCTTATGAGCCATTACTCAATACTGAAATTCCGTATCCCTCGGGCCGATATCCCACTAGCCGATTTGCACTGGTACGCTTGAGCCCTAAAACGGGGCGTAAGCATCAGCTTAGAAGACATATGGCGCATTTACGTCACCCTATTGTCGGTGATACCACCCATGGTGACGGTAAGCAAAATGCGTTTTTCCGCGAGCATTTTGGCATTAATCGCCTGTGGCTTATCGCGAAAAAGCTCAGCTTCACCCATCCTGTCACTCAAGTTCGGCTCAGTATAGAAACTGAGCTCGAGCCTCAGTGGGAAACCGTGTTTGCCGAGCTAGGTTGGGACGAGGCGACCTTAAGTCAACAGGCTGAGTTGTTAATCGCCACGGATGAAATACCAGCTGGAAATGCGTAACTCATGAGCTTAACTCAGACAATCTCAACTGAGACAATCTGGACATAATTGGCCGTCAGCCAAGTGAGTGGCATCAAAAGTCATTCGCTTGGCTTGGTTATTGACACGAAAGCAGTCGAATCAAAACTATCGAACCCATAACAGTCGAATCAACACTGTTCAATTAAAACGGTTCAATTAAAACTGTCCAATCAAAATGAGTCTGGCGGTAATTAGTCGAGGCGTTGCGGGGTTTGTGCGGTTTGTGGACGTAATTCTTGCATCATGACGGCTAAGGTTGAGAATCCAGAGGTAGGCGCGAGTGGCGATGTGAGATTTTGCTGGGCGGAGTGGAAATAATTTTTACGTCGAATATGGGTTGTTTTGTGGTGTTGCTTGAGGTGTTTTTGGCGGGTGGACTGTCGCATCAGATATTTCCTCATGCTCAATGACTTGATTTATAAAAATTTTGCGCCTTAGCTTGCCCATCCGCTGAACAATAAAGTAAGGTCAGCCTAATAAGGTTTGCAACGCAATGTGGAGTGTATCATGAAAAAGGTGAATCTGGTGTTTGGCACTGTCTATGGAAGTGCACAATTTGCCGCCGAAACCCTAGAGAAAGAAATGCAAGTTTTAGGTTATGATGTAACATTGTGGCAACCGAATGACGTCGCCAGCTTTATTCCTCCGCAGGATGAATTGTTAGTTGTGGTCACTTCTACGACGGGCCAAGGGGATTTACCCGAAGATATTCAGCCTTGGTATCATAATCTTAAAAATCTTGCACCCTATTTACCAGCGCTTAACTACAGTGTAATCGCACTGGGTGATTCAAGTTATGAAACCTTTTGCGGCGCCGGTAAGTCTATAGATGCGCTTTTGAGTGAGCTTGGTGCTAAACCACTTGTAGAATTATTAGAAATCGATGCCTGTGAAACCATGGAACCTGAGGTTGAAGCGATAAAATGGCTAGAACGCTGGAATCAAGTCGTCAAAACCGAGCTCGTCGCTTAGGCAGTTTCGTTACTCAGCAGTGGTTTAAATTTGCCCAGCGCTTAAGCCAAGCGCTGCTTATTCCTATTGCCATTTTACCCGCCGCTGGGGTCATGCTCGGCTTAACCGTTAGCCCAATTCCTTTTATGCCCGAAGAGCTGACAGTGTTGATGTTGGCGGTGGGCAAACTCATTTTTGCCATCATGCCAATGTTATTTGCCGTGGCGGTCGCTATTGGCTTTTGCCGCGATCAAGGCATTGCCGCCTTTACGGCGGTGTTTGGTTATGGGGTGATGACGGCGACATTAGCCGCGCTAGCTGATTTGTATCGACTCCCAACCCAGCCTTTATTGGGGATGGATACCTTAGATACGGGGATTGCGGGCGGCATGATGCTCGGCGGTATTACTTGTCTTGCGGTGCGCTGGAGTCAATATATACGTTTGCCTGCGATTTTCTCCTTCTTTGAGGGACGCCGCAGTGCATCTTTGTTGATCATTCCCCTAGCTATGGGCTTAGGTTATGTGCTCGCCCATGTGTGGCCACCCTTAGCGCTATTGATTGAGCGAGTATCTGACTGGGCGGTTTATCAAAAACCAGCCATTGCCTTTGGCGTGTATGGCGCATTAGAGCGGTTACTTATTCCCCTTGGCTTGCACCATATTTGGAACGCACCTTTTTACTTAGAAGTGGGCCAATATCAGTTATTAGGGCATGAAGTCGTCCGTGGTGAGGTGGCGCGTTATTTAGCGGGCGATCCGCAGGCGGGAAACCTTGCTGGTGGTTATCTGATTAAAATGTGGGGATTACCTGCGGCGGCGCTGGCAATGTGGCGCTGCGCCGATCCTTCTGAGCGCAATCGTGTGGCGGGCATTATGCTCTCGGCGGGGGCGGCCAGTTGGTTAACTGGGGTGACTGAACCTATCGAATTTGCCTTTATGTTTGTAGCGCCAATCCTATTTATCATTCACGCCTTACTCACTGGGCTCGCTTACTTTGTCTGTATCATGCTCGATATTCACCACAGCATAGTGTTCTCCCAAGGGCTGGTGGACTTTACGTTGTTATTTCCATTGTCCCGTAATGCCAGCTGGTTTATTTTCCTCGGGCCTTTGACCGCCATAATATATTACCTGTTGTTTAGGTTGAGTATTTTAGCCTTTAATTTGAAAACGCCCGGCAGGCTTGAGCATAATGATAATAAAGGACCTAAAGAAAGTTTACGGGCGATTATTGCGGCGCTAGGTGGGCGTGACAATATCGTTGAACTCAATGCCTGTTTAACTCGGTTACGCTTGAGCGTACACAAGCCCGAGTTAGTCAATAAGGTGCGTTTGAGTCAGTTGGGCGCTAAGGGCGTGATCGTTATGGGCAAAGGTGTGCAGGTGGTTTACGGCACTAAGGCCGAAACCTTACGTAAAGTATTGCAGCGTTACTTGGATACTCGCCGCTAGGATTGTGTTTTTACAAAATTAACTGCTTAATTTTTACATTTTATTGATTCAAGCCTCTGAAATGTCATTTTTATTTTCGCATTATAGGTTTTTCATGCTGTTCAGCACGATTTGCTATGGCAAACTCGATGTAGGGACAATATAGGAGATCCAATTTTGCAACAAATGACTGAAACTCGCGGTAATACTTCGCCATCCATAGAACGTAAAATCTTACTGACGGATTGCGCCGATGCCCAAGGCCTCATCGCCAAAATCACCAGTGTTTGTTTTACCCATAAACTGAATATCATCAAAAACAGTGAGTTTGTGGATAATGCCCAAGGGCGTTTCTTTATGCGAACTGAGTTAGAGGGCATTTTTAACAGCGAACAGTTATTGCAGGATCTGCGCGACGTGCTGCCTGCTAAGAATCACATGACCTTGGTCAGCGCTGGCAAGAAACGCATTGTGGTGTTAGTGACGAAAGAAGCGCACTGTTTAGGCGATCTGTTGATGAAAGCCTATTACGGTGGTTTAAGTGTCGAGATTGCCGCTGTGGTGGGCAACCATGATGCGCTGCGCGAACTGGCCGAAAAATTTAACATTCCCTTTCATCTGGTGAGTCACGAAGGCTTAGACCGAATTCAACACGAGCAAGCACTGTTGGCTGCGGTATCTCAATACGAACCCGATTATTTAGTCTTGGCTAAGTACATGCGGGTATTAACGCCTGATTTTGTGGCGCAATATCCTAATCGCATCATCAACATTCACCATTCTTTCTTACCTGCTTTTATTGGCGCAGCACCTTATCGCCAGGCTTGGGAGCGCGGGGTGAAAATTATCGGTGCGACGGCGCATTTTGTGAATAATTGCCTCGATGAAGGGCCGATCATCAAGCAAGACGTGATTCCTGTCGACCACAGTTATAGCGCCTTAGAAATGGCACGTGCTGGGCGGGATGTTGAAAAGAGTGTGCTGAGCAAAGCGCTGCAGTTGGTGCTTAACGAGCAAGTGGTCGTGTACGGCAATAA
The DNA here is from genome assembly GCF_031932135.1 of Shewanella vaxholmensis. NCBI lineage: Bacteria > Pseudomonadati > Pseudomonadota > Gammaproteobacteria > Alteromonadales > Shewanellaceae > Shewanella > Shewanella vaxholmensis. Next base: position 96,561 of record NZ_JAUOEV010000001.1, on the reverse strand, counting down.
AACGATCGTTTTCTAATACGCAGGCAGTCGCGCTAAGGTTATGGTAAGTGTTGCGATATCATGGCATTCAGCTCGGTCCATTTTAATCAGCTATCATTATGTTTATTGGAGATTTTATAGTGTTAACATTCGGGCGAACATAGCGCATAAGCGTGTCGCCCATGCTCTAGTCTAAGATCGGAGTGCAGGATGCCAACCAGTCAAAGCCTTATTGTTGGAATGAAAGATTTACCCGATAGTTTGAATTTATCTTGGGCACAGCTTGATGAGCAATTTCGCGTGCTACGGATGAGCCAAGCCTTTTACCGGCGTTGTAAACGTTCGGCGGCGCAAATCATTAATCAACCCATCAGCCAATTGTTTAGTGCCTTTAATGCCGAGTTGTGCGCCGATATTGTAAGGCGTCGTGGGCAAGAGCTCGGTTTTCAACTCCAAGATCATAGAGGTATACGTGTGCATCTTGCGCTGCATTCTTTGCCTGAGATGGGATGGTATTTGATTCTATCTGACATTAATTTTGAAGATCCGCAGATGAAAGAGTTGCATTCGGATTATCGTCGAGCGATTCAAGCGAGCGATGCTTGGCTGCAACACATTGAAGATGTGATTAAATCCTCCCAAGAAGAAGTGTTTAAAGTCGCAGTTGCTAAGGCGATGTCGCTCACTGGTAGTCGCTATGGCTTTATTCTGTTGCATAACGAAAAATCAAAAACACTCACGCTCGCGGCACGTTCCGACTATCCCAACGCAGAGGCGGGCCAAGCCGATTTCATCGAAGATAATACCCAAGTGTCAGAACTTGAAAGCCGCGTATGGCTCGAATGCGTACGAGATTATAAGCCGATCATCCAAAATCAAACCGACTCCCAAAGACGCTTAGGGGATTTGCCCTTAGATAAACTTTTACTTGCGGGGCGTTACTTGGCGGTGCCGATTTTGTTTCGCAGCCGCTTGGTCGGCATAGTGTGCGTGGTTGACCGTAACGAGCCCTATAGTCGTAATGATGCGAGATCATTACTGACTTTTGCCAGCATTTTATGGCACAGCATTGAACTGCCACGCACATTGCGCGCTGTTTCTCGCCAGTCCAAAATCATTAAATCCCAAAAAGAGCAGTTATCTCAGTCGTTAACCCAGCTTATTAGTGCTATTTCTGAGGCATTAGAACTAAAAGATGCCTATACCGCAGGGCATCAAAAATCGGTGGCGCAATTAAGTTATTTGATTGGTGAGAAATTAGGCTTAGATCCCCAGTGCCTAGAAGGGCTTAAAATTGGTGCCTTAGTCCATGATATCGGCAAGTTGGCCATTCCATCGCAGATCTTGACCAAACCTTCGAAGCTTTCAAAAGAAGAATACGCATTAATACAGACCCATCCACTCCATGGCGCTGAAATTATTGAGGATGTGGAGTTTCCATGGCCCATCAAAGAGATGATTTTACAGCATCATGAGCGGCTTGATGGCTCAGGCTATCCTGAGGCTTTAAAGGATAAAGCCATTCTCTATGAGGCAAAAATTATTGCGGTAGCCGATGTTGCCGATTCAATATTATCCCACAGGCCCTATCGTCCATCCTTAGGGCTGGAGAAAATGACCGAAGTGCTGCGTGCGGGCAAAGGGACTCTGTTTGATCCTGAGATAGTCGAGACCTGTTTAGCGATTTTGATTAATCGTGAACTGAGTATTAGCGATCATATTGGTGCCGCGCCCCTTGAACCTCTCGTCACGATTTCCCTCGACCATGAGTTAGCCGACGTTAAGCGTTTGCTTACTGCTGCTCGCGCTAAGGTGGCCGTGGTATTAGATGAGCAACATAAGATAATTGGCGTGATCACTCATCAATTGCTGGAGCATTGGTTTAGCCCATTACTTGGCACAGCGGCTGAGCGTGAGCAGGATAGGGCATCTTTACATAAAAAAGCCCATCAGATCATGCAGCATTCGGTGCCTACCATCAGTGAGGTGGCGACATCGGAAGATGCCTTATTGCAGTTGAATCTTTTGGATTCAGAATATCTTGTGGTGATAAACAAAGCACAGCAGCCATTGGGGATTATCGGCTGGCGGGCCATTGCCATGACAAGAAACGCTTTCCGCGAAGTTGAGAGATTGATTTAAGTGCTTTATGAATCACTTTATTTTTAATCCTGATAATAACAGCGCAACTGTAGGCTAAATTTTACCGACAATAAAAAAGATGCCCTCGGGCATCTTTTTACGTAACTCATGTTATCGAATGAATACTGTTAATCAACAATACGCAGTAATTCGTTGATACCCACTTTACCGCGGGTTTTAGCGTCCACTTTCTTAACGATAATGGCGGCATAGAGGCTGTACTTGCCACAGGCTGAGGGCAGGTTGCCAGAAACCACGACTGAACCCGCTGGCACACGACCGTAATGCACTTCGCCAGTTTCGCGATCATAAATTCGAGTGCTTTGGCCGATATACACGCCCATAGAAATCACTGAGCCTTCTTCAACTACAACGCCTTCAACAATCTCAGAACGCGCACCGATAAAGCAGTTATCTTCGATGATGGTTGGGCCCGCTTGCAGTGGCTCAAGTACGCCACCAATACCCACGCCGCCAGATAAATGCACGTTTTTACCGATTTGGGCACATGAGCCAACGGTCGCCCAAGTGTCAACCATAGTGCCTTCATCAACATAGGCACCTAAGTTCACGTAAGATGGCATCAAGACGGTATTTTTACCGATGAATGAGCCTTTACGCACTGTGGCAGATGGCACCACACGAATCGCTTCCGCTTTGAAGCGGGCTTCATCATACTCGGCAAATTTTAACGGCACTTTGTCGAAGTATTTGGTTTCGGCGCCATCAATCACCACGTTATCGAAAATACGGAAGGACAGTAATACCGCCTTTTTCAGCCATTGGTGTACATGCCATTGTCCGTCGATTTTCTCGGCGACACGGACTTCACCTTTATCGAGCATATTGATGACATGTTGCACATCGTCACGCACGCTGGCGTCAACTGTGCTTGGCGTGATGTCGGCGCGCGCTTCAAAAGCCGCCTCAATACGTTGGCGTAAAGCCTCCATTTACTTCTCCCACTGGTCTCGTTAATTAACTGATTCGATATTCTTCGCACTCAAGGCACTGATTAAAGCGTCCCTGAGGGTATTTTCTTGGGTTTCGTTAAGCTGTAGGCCGTCATTGGTCTGCAGCATAAAAAAGTCTTCGGCTCGCTCACCAATGGTGGTGATCTTGGCCGCGAGTAACGTCGTGTTGCAACGGTAAAAGATATCGCCGACTTTTGCCAGTAATCCTGGCGAATCTAAGGCGATAAGCTCCATCATACTTGTACCATGACGACTGCTTTCGAGGAAACTCACTTGTGTAGGAACATTAAAAGGTTTCATCTTGCGCGACAATTTTCTAAAGCGTGGCAGTTTTGGACTGTCGCTCGAGAGGGCTTTTTCGAGCGCCTTACGGATACTTTGGATGCGTGAAAGCTGGCTCACTGGCTCGCCATCTTGTTCTAAGATCACAAAGGTATCGAGGGCATAATTGTCTTTTGACGTCATGATGTTGGCATCATGGACGTTGATATTTTTATTGTCGAGTACTGCCATCACAGTTGCGAACAATTTAGGTCTGTCTTGGCAATAGACAAATAACTCAGTGCCACCACGAGTCGTGTGTTTGGACACTAAGACTAAGGGCTCATCCTGTTGTTTATGCTTTAAAATCGCTTCGGCGTGCCACGCGACTTGATTGGGCTGATGGCGTAAAAAGTAATCTGCCTTGAAACGTTGCCACAGGGTATCGAGATCTTTCTCTTTCAGTCCACGGCGCAGCAGTTCTTTTTTCGCCTTGGCTTGGTATTCACGTACTCTGGCACGAATGTCGACGGGTTTTTCTTTACCACGTGCGAGCACCCTTTGGGTCGAAAAGTACAAGTCGCGCAGCAGTGAGCCTTTCCAGTTGTTCCAGGTTTTTTCGTTGGTGGCGCAGATATCGGCCACGGTTAAGCAATACAGATAACTTAAATGCACGGCATCGCGGACTTTATTAGCAAAATCGGCCACCACATCGGGGTCGGAAATATCGCGGCGCTGGGCGGTGACAGACATCACCAGATGATTCTCGACCAGCCAAGCGACTAAACGGCCATCGTGATCGTTTAACCCGTGCAGCTTACAAAAGGCGAGGGCGTCGCTTGAGCCCAATTTACTGTGATCGCCGCCGCGACCTTTGGCAATATCGTGAAAGATTGCGCCTAATACCAGTAAGCCCTTTTTCGGCAGTTGGTTGATGAGAATCGAGCCTAAGGGAAATTCTTCTTTTTGTTCGGGCTGGGAGAATCGTTCGATATTGAGCAGCAATCTGTGAGTATGTTCATCGACTGTGTAGGCGTGGAATAGGTCAAACTGCATCTGGCCTTCAATATTTCGCCATGCGGGTAAATAGGCCGATAACACACCGTGTTTATGCATTAAAGAGAGGGCAACAATGCCGCGAGGGTGGCGCAGAATTTCCATAAAAGCTTGGCGACAAAGCGGATTCTCTTGCAAGGCTTGCGGTTGGGCGCGTCTTGCTCGGCGCAGTGAACGCAGTGTTGGCGCGTAAATACCTTTGATGTTGGAGTTTTTAGCGACCAACAAAAACAGCCGGACAATTTCTTCGCCGCTATCGAACAGATCATCGCTGAGCGCTTCAATAAAGGTGCCACGGCGCTGGTAGTGTTTATCTATCGATTGAATTTCTAAGGCTTTTGTGTGCCCCAATGTTGCCCGTTTAAATAGCTGCAGCAACATTTCGTTCAGCTCCATCACTCGGCGTACCGTGCGATAGTAGCGTTTCATCATCTGCTCAACAGCAAGCTGGGTGGCGTCTTCATACCCCATAAGTTCAGCAACTTGGCGCTGCACATCAAAGAGTAAGCGATTTTCATCGCGCCCCACCACCATGTGCAGGGCAAAGCGCAGCTTCCATAAAAAGTGCTGACATTCGAGCAATTCTTCTAATTCACCTTGCTCTAAAAAGTCGTATTGGACTAATTCTTCGAGGCGAGCGGCGCCGAAGTGCCGCATAGCTACCCAAGCAATGGTTTGAATATCCCTAAGGCCACCGGGGCAACTCTTGATATTGGGTTCTAAATCGAAGGCACTGGCTCTGGCATGGCGGGCATTTTGCTCATCCCGTTTTGCGATAAAAAAATCGCTTGAGGTCCAAAAGTCACTTTGACGAATGGCATCGTAAAGTTGATCGAATAAAAACTCAGGCCCTTCGAGCAGTCGGGCTTCTAATAAGTTAGTGGCTATGGTGATGTCTTCACGACCGAGGATAATCGTGTCGTTCAATGTACGAACACTGTGGCCGATTTCGAGATTGGCATCCCACAGAAAGGCAATAAACTGACTGAGTGCTGCTTCGGCGGCGGGTGACAAAATATCATTAAACAGGAACAGCAAGTCGACATCTGAGTGGGGATGCAGCTCCCCACGGCCATAGCCGCCTACGGCAATCAGGGCAATATCGTATTCCCTTAGTCCGTGCTGTTCCCAAGCTTGCTTGACAAGGGCATCGACAAATTGACAGCGCTGCGTGACGAGCTCTTCAATCGGGGTTTTAGCCTTGAAACGGGCTAAAAGAGTCTGATTCTGTTCGATTAATGATTGTTTAGCGAGCAGAGCTGTATTCATCGAGTCCCTTGTTTTTATTTTTGTTAGTTTGGCCTATCGCTCGTGATTGATGATACGCGGGAAATCTTCATCCTCACGCAGAGTCAGTACTTCAACCCCTTTTTCTGTTACCAGAAGAGTGTGTTCCCACTGGGCAGAGTTTTTTCCGTCTGAGGTGGTCACCGTCCACTTATCATCACGATCGAGTATGGTCGTGTGGCGACCGGCATTGATCATAGGTTCAATGGTGAAACACATGCCTGGGCGTAATACTGTGTTATCGCCGTTACGGTAGTGCATGACCTGAGGTTCTTCATGGAAACCCGAGCCAATACCGTGGCCACAATAATCTTGCACGATGGAATATTTCTCAAGGCCTGTTTTGCTCGCTTTGATGAATTTTTCGATAGTATTGCCAATTTCACCCAGTTTTAAACCTGGACGCACCTTGCGAATGGCTAAATACAGGCTTTCTTGCGCGATGCGGCACAGGCGTTTGTCCTTAGCGCTCACTTCACCAATTAAAAACATCATCGAAGTATCACCGTGATAGCCGTCTTTAATCACTGTTATGTCGATATTGAGAATATCGCCTTCTTTCAATGGTGGGTTATCGTTCGGAATACCGTGGCAAATCACATTGTTTACTGAAGTACAAATGGACTTAGGAAAACCATGGTAGTTAAGCGGCGCCGAAATCGCACCTTGCTCTTCGGTATATTTGGCGCAGAGATCATTGAGTTCATTGGTGGTCACGCCCGGCTTAACATACGGGGCGATCATTTCTAATACCTGTGCGGCGAGTTTGCCCGCAGCACGCATTTTTTCAATTTCTTCAGCTGTCTTGATGACTATACTCATTGCGTTTTCTCTTGTGTCTTTAATGTCTGTTGGCCACGCAACCTAATGCAAAAATTTGTGCTTTAGGGCTATTTATGGTATAAAGCGCGCCGTTATGTTTAAGTCTTGATGAATTGCCTAAGCCAGCATTTGCTCTGTTTAGATACTTGCAAGACTAAAGATGGCGGCCATTATACATGGCTATTTGTCTAAATACTAAATCACACACGTGTCGACACATTCTTCGGGGTGCCCTCAGCTGTTAACTGCGGGGTCGAAGACATGGGATACGTGGAGGTCTAACCCCCTAAATTTTAAGGTAATAGAAATGACTACAGTTTCAATGCGCGATATGCTTCAGGCCGGTGTCCACTTCGGTCACCAAACCCGTTACTGGAACCCAAAAATGAAGCCATTCATTTTCGGTGCTCGCAATGGTGTTCACATCATCAACCTTGAGCATACTGTGCCAATGTTCAATGAAGCGCTGGCTTTCATCAGCAACGTAGCTTCAAAGAAAGGTAAAGTATTATTCGTTGGTACTAAACGTGCTGCTGGCGAAGCGATTAAAGAAGCTGCTCTGTCTTGTGACCAGTACTATGTTGATCACCGCTGGTTAGGCGGTATGCTGACTAACTGGAAAACCGTTCGTCAGTCAATCAAACGTCTGAAAGAACTGGAAAGCCAATCAGTAGATGGTACTTTCGACAAGCTGACCAAGAAAGAAGCGCTGATGCGTACTCGTGAGCTTGAAAAGCTGGAAAAATCTTTAGGTGGTATTAAAAACATGGGCGGCCTGCCAGACGTATTATTCGTCATCGGTGCTGACCATGAGCATATCGCTATTAAAGAAGCTAACAACCTGGGTATCCCTGTTGTTGCAGTTGTTGATACTAACTCTGCGCCAGATGGTGTTAACTACATCGTTCCTGGTAACGACGACGCTATGCGTGCTATCCGCCTGTACACTACTTCTGTTGCTGCTGCTGCTAAAGCTGGCCGTGGTCAAGATTTGGCTGTTCAAGCTGAGCAAGACGGTTTCGTAGAAGCCGAATAATAATAAGGCGGGATGAGTTTCATCACCCTTATTAACCAAGATTTTTGATTGGTTAACAGGGGCCATTCGGCCCCTGTTTTATATCTGCAAATTAGTCGATTTTTTATAGAGGATTTAACAATGGCAATTACTGCTGCCCAAGTTAAAGAACTGCGCGACCGTACTGGCGCAGGCATGATGGATTGTAAAAACGCTCTGACAGAAGCTAACGGCGACATGGAGTTAGCTATTGACAACATGCGTAAGTCTGGCGCTGCTAAAGCGGCTAAAAAAGCGGGTAACATCGCTGCTGACGGTACTATTTTAATCAAGAATGGCGAAGGTTTCGCTGCTCTGTTAGAAGTTAACTGTCAAACTGACTTCGTTGCTAAAGATTCTAACTTCTTAGGCTTTGCAAACGCAGTGTTAGATGTTGCTGCAGCATCTAAAGTGACACTTGAAGATTTAAAAGCACAGTTCGAAGATGCACGTGTTGCTCTGGTAACTAAAATCGGTGAGAACATCAACATTCGTCGTGTTGAGTACATCGATGGTGCAAACCTGTCTTCATACCGTCACGGTGAGCGCATTGGTGTTGTTGTAGCCGGTGAAGCTGACGAAGAAACCTTAAAGCACATCGCAATGCACGTTGCTGCTTCTAAGCCTGAATTCGTTAATCCAGAAGATGTGCCTGCTGATCTTGTTGCAAGAGAGCAAGCACTGCAAATCGAAATCTCTATGAACGAAGGCAAATCTGCTGAGATCGCTGAGAAGATGGTTCTGGGTCGTATGAAGAAGTTCACCGGTGAGATTTCTCTGACTGGCCAAGCTTACATCATGGAACCAAAGAAAACTGTTGGCGAAGTTCTGAAAGAGAAAGGCGCTACAGTGACTAACTTCATTCGTTTAGAAGTTGGTGAAGGTATTGAGAAGAAAGAAGAAGATTTTGCAGCTGAAGTTGCTGCTCAAATCGCTGCTTCTAAAAAGGCTTAATCGCCAACGCTAAATACCCCCAAGACCGTGGCATTCGCTGCGGTCTTGTTATAACCAGGATAAAAATTATGAGCACCAATCCAAAACCCGCATTTAGACGCATTCTTCTTAAATTAAGTGGCGAAGCACTGATGGGCGACGAAGGCTTCGGCATCGACCCAAAAGTATTAGATCGCATGGCTCAGGAAGTGAAAGAGCTGGTTGAACTGGGTATTCAGGTGGGTGTGGTTATTGGTGGTGGCAATCTGTTTCGCGGTGAAGGCTTAGCAAAAGCTGGCATGAACCGTGTGGTGGGCGATCACATGGGTATGCTGGCAACGGTTATGAACGGCTTGGCAATGCGCGACGCCTTGCACCGTGCCTATGTTAATGCCCGTCTGATGTCAGCTATCCCGTTAAAGGGTGTGTGTGACGATTACAATTGGGCTGAAGCGATCAGCTTGCTAAAATCTGGCCGAGTGGTTATTTTTGCTGCCGGTACAGGTAATCCATTCTGCACGACCGATTCTGCGGCCTGTTTACGCGGCATTGAAATCGAAGCTGAAGTCGTGTTGAAAGGGACGAAAGTCGACGGTGTATACTCCGAAGACCCAATGAAAAACCCAGACGCCGTTAAGTATGATGAAGTCACTTATGCGGAAATTCTGGAAAAAGAATTAAAAGTAATGGACTTAGCAGCCTTTACTCTGGCGCGTGATCACGACATGCCTATTTTAGTCTTCAACATGAACAAGCCTGGCGCTCTTCGCCGCGTTATCATGGGTGAAGAGGAAGGCACGCTGATCAGAGCAAAAAAAGTTATTTAATGACCAAGAAGGACATTTAACGTGATTGAGAACATTAAGAAAGATGCGCAAGAACGCATGGGCAAATGTGTCGAAGCGACTAAAAACCAAATGGCGAAAGTACGTACCGGTCGTGCTCACCCAAGCCTGCTTGATTCAATTCAGGTTTCTTACTACGGTACTATGACACCACTGAACCAAGTGGCAAACGTGGGCGTTGAAGATTCACGCACTCTGTCTGTGACTGTATTCGATCGTAGTGCTATCCAAGCCGTTGAAAAGGCCATTATGAGCTCAGATTTAGGTCTGAACCCTATGTCTGCTGGCGCGACCTTGCGTATTCCATTACCCGCGCTGACGGAAGAGCGTCGTAAAGACTTCATCAAAGTGGTGCGTAACGAAGCCGAAAACGGTCGTATCGCTATCCGCAACGTACGTCGTGATGCCATTTCTGAAGTGAAAAAGCTTGAGAAAGCTAAAGAATGTACAGAAGATGACGTTCGTCGTAGCGAAGAAGAAGTACAAAAGTTCACCGATGCTCACATTAAAAAGGTTGATGAGATTTTAGCAGCCAAAGAAATTGAGTTGATGGAAGTCTAATCTCAAGTTCGATAAGCTAGAGTTGATGCGCCGTGTAGGGGTATACTACACGGCGTTTGTCTATTTTAAAGGGCTGTATTAGATGTCATCCACAGTGGAACTTGATCCGCACCCTAGGACGAGTGAGAGTGATTTATACACTCAAACGACCTTGCCGGGACAATTACCCGAACTCGTGAAACAGTCGTTACCTAAGCATGTTGCCATTATCATGGATGGCAATGGGCGCTGGGCACAAACCCAAGGTAAACCACGAGTGTTGGGACATAAGGCCGGTGTTAAGGCCGTTAGAAGAGCCGTAAGCACGGCAAGCCAATTGGGCATTGAATCGCTAACGTTATTTGCATTTTCTAGCGAGAATTGGCGAAGACCCGATAAAGAAGTCAGCTTGCTGATGGAATTGTTTTTTACCGTATTACAGCGTGAAATTAAATTGCTGCACAAGAATCAGGTTAAGCTGAAGATTATTGGCGATATCAGCCGTTTTTCTGCGCGATTACAGAAACAAATTGCTGCCGCGCAAGAGAAGACATCTGGCAATACCGGCTTAGTTTTGAATGTCGCCGCTAACTATGGTGGCCGTTGGGACATACTTCAAGCAGCCCAAAAATTAGCGGAAAAGGTTGAAACTGGCGAAATGACCAGCAGTCAGTTCACCGAAGAAGCCTTAAGTGCACATTTGTGCATGCAAAATCAGAGTGAAGTTGATTTAATGATCCGCACGGGCGGGGACTGTCGCATCAGCAATTTTGTGCTGTGGCAGGCGGCCTATGCAGAATTGGTGTTTACCGACACCCTTTGGCCTGATTTCGATGAACAGGCTTTTCATGAAGCGATTGCCATTTTTGCAAGTCGCCAGCGCCGCTTTGGTTTGACTGGAAGTCAGATTGATGAGATGCGTGCATTGTAAAACCTCATGAGGGATTTTTTTTGCTAAAACAACGAATAATAACAGCAATTTGGTTAGTTCCATTAGTTTTGGGGGCGATATTCTTGCTCCCTGCCAGCTACTTCGCTTGGGCTTTGGTCGGCGTCTTTCTCATTGCAGCAAAGGAATGGGGAAGAATTATCGATAATCAGTGTGATGTGACTCAGTGGAGCTTCACCTGTACGGTCGGTATCTTGTTGGTGGCACTGAATCTGATTGTGCCCATCGATGCGGTTTGGTTAAGCCATCAATTACACCCTATCTATTTAGCCATTCTCTATATTGGCGCACTTTGGTGGTTAGCCTCACTATTATTAGTGGTGACTTATCCTAAGAGCGCTAAGTTTTGGCAAAAAAATCCTATGTTTAAGTCCATGTTTGGACAGTTAACCTTAATCCCTTGCTTTGTAGCTCTTATCGCGCTCAAATCTATTGGTTCACAAGCTTCGCCTTATTTTGGCCCAGTATTGGTATTTTTGGTGATGTTGATTGTGTGGGCTGCCGATTCTGGCGCTTACTTTGTTGGTAAGGCGATAGGTAAAACCAAACTAATGCCCGCGGTGAGCCCAGCGAAAACGCTTGAAGGCCTACTCGGTGGTTTAGCGACCACTATGATAGTGGTTGCGATTGTGATGTATTATTCGCCTGAGCAAGAACTGGGCTTAGTTGTGGCAGTAACCTTATTTGTTGCCTTAGTGTCAGCAGTGGGGGATTTATCTGAAAGTATGTTTAAGCGTGCGGCCTGTATCAAAGATTCTGGCACCATTTTGCCAGGTCACGGCGGCGTGCTCGACCGCATCGACAGCCTGACCGCAGCCTTGCCGGTGTTTACCCTGATCTACATTGCATTCTGGATGTAACGCTATGCAAAATATGGTGATTTTGGGTGCTACCGGCTCTATAGGTGCCAGTACCTTAAGTGTGATCTCGGCTAATCCATTCGCTTATAGCGTGTATGGATTAGTGGCCAACGCGAGCGTTGATAAGATGCTTGCACTTTGTGTTGCTCACAGACCGAAAATGGCGCATATGGTTGATGAAGCGGCAGCAAAACAGTTGCGTGCCGTTTTACCCGCGACGCTCAATATTCAAGTCACCACAGGCATGAATGATTTACTCGGCTTAGTGACCGCCGCCGAAGTGGATACTGTGATGGCGGCGATTGTTGGGGCTGCAGGGCTAGTACCAACCCTTGAAGCCGTGAAGGCGGGTAAGCGGGTATTACTGGCCAACAAAGAAGCCTTAGTCATGTCAGGTGAGCTGTTTATTGAGGCGACTAAGCGCTCTGGTGCTGTGCTCTTGCCTGTGGATAGTGAGCATAATGCCATCTTCCAATGTCTCCCCCAAGAAGTGCAAGCCAACCTTGGCCGTTGTGACTTAGCGGCATCGGGTATTTCCCATATTCTGTTAACCGGTTCTGGCGGGCCTTTCTTGCGCTCGGATTTGGCGACACTGGCCGCCATGACGCCAGCTCAGGCCTGTAAACATCCTAATTGGTCCATGGGACCTAAAATCTCCGTTGACTCAGCCACTATGATGAATAAGGGCTTAGAGTTTATTGAGGCGCGTTGGTTGTTTAACACTCAGGCTGAGCAACTGAAGGTGGTTATCCACCCGCAAAGCGTGATCCACTCTATGGTACAGTACCGTGATGGCTCAGTTATTGCCCAAATGGGTAACCCAGATATGCGTACGCCTATTGCCCATTGCATGGCTTATCCGCAAAGAATTCATTCTGGCGTTGAACCTTTAGATTTTTTCAAAGTCGGACAGTTAAGCTTTTATGAACCTGATTTTGAACGTTTCCCCTGCTTGGCTTTGGCAATGGAAGCCTGTGCCCAAGGCCAAGAGGCGACAACTGTGTTAAATGCTGCCAATGAGATTGCCGTTGAAGCATTTTTACAGGGGCAAATTGGCTTTACGCAAATTGCAAAAGTGAACGAAGCTTGTTTAGTGACTGTGCCTAAGCGCCCTATGGGCAGCATAGAAGATATTTTAGCCTTAGATGCGCAAACCCGCGTCTATGCGCGTGAGACCTTAGCAAGCATCGCTTAGCAATGGCTGAGTGATTAAATCAATGACGTAAGGAGTGGGATGTTAGATTTTTTATGGAACTTAGGTTCTTTTATCGTTGCACTGGGCCTGTTAATCACAGCCCACGAATACGGCCATTTCTATGTCGCGCGCCGTTGTGGTGTCAAAGTCGAACGTTTCTCCATAGGTTTTGGTAAGGCGATTTGGCGCCGTGTCGGTAAAGATGGCACTGAATACGTGTTAGCCATGATCCCACTCGGTGGTTATGTCAAAATGCTCGATGAGCGCGTTGAAGATGTTCCCGATGAATTAAAAGATCAAGCATTCAATCGTAAAACCGTTTGGCAACGCATTGCGATTGTGGCTGCTGGACCGATTGCGAATTTTATTTTTGCTATTGTTGCCCTGTATTTTATGTATTTGATTGGTGTGCCATCACTTAAACCTGTTATCACATCGACAACGCCAGGGACAGCCGCCGCGCAAATTCAAGTTACTGAGCCCATGCAAATTACGGCCATTTCCGGTCAGGCTGTGCGTAACTGGGAAGAAGTGAATTTAGCTTTAGCGGGCCACATAGGCGATGAAAGCCTGAGTGTATCGCTGACGCCATTGAGCGGTTTGCAGGGCTTAGATTCCAGTGTGCGTTCTTATACTTTAGATACCCGCAATTGGCATTTTGATCCTGAAAAAGAATCGCCGATTACCACCTTAGGTTTAGGAATATATCGACCCGAAATCGTCCCGACTATTGCTGCTATTAGCCCTGACAGCGCCGCTGCCAAGAGCGAACTAAAAGTTGGCGATACCTTAGTGGCGATAAATGGTAAAAATTATACCGATTGGCAGGCTTTTGTTGACATTATTCAACATTCTGCCAATGTGCCTGTGAGCTTAACTGTGCGTCGCAATGGCGAGCAGTTTAACGTGGCAGTGACACCGTTAAGCAGTAAAAACGCCGATGGCCAAGAGATAGGTATGCTGGGAGTGAGCCCAACCCAAGCGCCATGGCCAGACAATATGCGTTTACAACTTGAATATGGACCAATCGATTCTTTCGGCATCGCAGCGGATAAAACATGGCAACTTGTTGCTGTGAGCTTTAAGATGATTGGCAAATTATTTACCGGCGATGTGTCGGTGAAAAACCTGAGTGGACCCATCTCGATCGCACAGGGTGCGGGCAGTAGTGCAAACTATGGCTTGGTCTATTTTCTCGGGTTCCTCGCGCTCATCAGCGTTAATTTAGGCATCATTAACTTGTTGCCTTTACCTGTGCTCGATGGGGGACACCTGCTGTATTACTTTATTGAAGTAATAACTGGTAAACCTGTACCTGAAAAGGTGCAGGAAATAGGATTCAGATTTGGGGCAGCAATACTGCTGATGTTGATGAGCATTGCGCTTTTCAATGATTTTGCCCGACTCTGAGCAAGGACAGACTAATAATTAGAAGTGCTCTATGAGATTGAATAAACTTTTTGCCTCGATGTTATTCGTCGGTGCGTCGTTTTCAGGGACTGTGTTGGCTGATACTTTCCAACCGTTTGAAGTGACCGACATCCAAGTTGAAGGTTTGCAGCGAGTTGCACTCGGTGCTGCCCTGTTAAGCTTACCAGTAAAAGTAGGTGACACTGTTGACCAGTTAAGAATTCAACAAGCCATTAAAAGCTTGTATGCATCGACTAACTTTGAAAATGTCTCCGTGAGCCGAGATGGCGGCGTATTAGTGGTGAAAGTCACTGAACGTCCTACCATCAGTGCCGTGACATTCGATGGCAACAAAGACATTAAAGACGAACAGTTACAGGAAAGTCTGGACGGTTCTGGCGTTAAAGTCGGTGAGTCGCTCGATCGCACTATGTTGACCGGTATTGAAAAGGGTCTGCAGGATTTCTACTACGGCGTGGGTAAATACGGCGCTAAAGTCGAAGCTCAAGTGATCAACTTACCCCGTAACCGGGTTGAGCTGAAATTTAAGTTCACCGAAGGTTTAGCGGCCGAAATCCGCCAAATTAACGTGGTCGGTAATCATGAGTTCACCGATGCTGAGTTGATTGGCATGCTGGAACTTAAAGATTATGTGGCTTGGTGGGATCTGTTCGGCGAACGCCGTTATCAGAAGCAAAAGCTGCAGGCCGATCTCGAGACCATCAAAACCTATTATCACAATAAAGGTTATATCCGCTTTGAAGTCACCTCGACTCAAGTGGCGATGACGCCTGACCGTAAAGGTTTATATATCACCATCAACGTAGATGAAGGTGAGAAATATAAAGTTAAAGAAGTAAACCTGACGGGTGATTTGATGGGCCGTGAAGAGTTGATGAAATCAATTCTGCCGATCAAAGCGGGAGATATGTACAACGGCGGTGATGTGACTTTCACCGAAGAAATGTACAGCAAGTATTTAGGCCGCTTCGGTTATGCCTATCCAGAAGTCAAAACGTACCCAGAAATTGATGATAAGACCAAAGAAGTGACCTTAAACATCAATGTTAAACCGGGTAAACGTGTTTACGTGCGTGCGATTAACTTCACTGGTAACACAGTGACCAAAGATGAAGTGATGCGCCGTGAACTGCGTCAGATGGAAGGGGCTTGGTTAAACTCTGCGCAAGTTGAGCAATCTAAAGCGCGTCTTAACCGTTTGGGCTTCTTCGAAACCGTTGACACTGAAACCATTCAAGTGCCAGGCACTGATGATTTAGTCGATGTTGCGGTTAAAGTGAAAGAGCAGCCGTCGGGCTCATTCAACGCCGGTGTCGGCTATGGTACTGAATCAGGCCTGAGCTTGCAGTTTGGTGTGCAGCAAAATAACTTCTTAGGCACAGGTAACCAAGCAGGTATCAGCTTGAGCACCAACAAGTACTCTAAGAACGTTAACTTATCCTATACCGATCCGTATTGGACGAAAGATGGCGTGAGTTTAGGGGGTAGCGTTTATTGGAGCGAGTTTGACGCCAATGAAGCTAACTTAGAGCGTTATAAAAACAGTTCTTACGGTGTGGCGCTGAACTCGGGTTTCCCGATCAACGAATACAACCGTATCAATGGTGGCATCGGTTATCGTCATAACACGATTTCTGAAATTTCTGCCTATGAGCAAGCACTGCGTTTCTATAACATCTACCGTGATGACGATCCAAATGCGGACTTAAGTTTCGATAACTTTGAACTGAGTCTGGGCTGGTATCGTAGCACCTTGAACCGTGGCACTTTCCCAACAGACGGCTCGTCTCAGCGTTTGAACGGTAAAATGACTTCGCCAGGGTCTGATTTACAGTATTTTAAGACAGACTTTGACACTAACTTCTATTTCCCTATTAACCGTAGTCAGAGCTTTGTGCTCTTGGCCCGTGGTCGATTAGGTTATGGTAACGGTTATGGTCAATTTAATGATAACGACCAAATTCTGCCTTTCTGGGAAAACTATTACTCAGGTGGTAGCAGTTCACTGCGTGGCTTTAAGTCTAACTCTGTGGGGCCTCGTTCATTCTATCTCTACCGAGGTAGTGAACCATGTGCACCGGATCCATCGGGCGATGGTTGTAGTTTGCCGGGCGATCCTAACAGTATCCAAGTGAGTTCTGGCCGTTCAATCGGTGGTAACGCCCTTGCGACAGCGAGCATGGAGTTGATTGTACCGACGCCATTCTTGGATGAGGCTTACACAAACTCAGTTCGTACGAGTTTCTTCGTTGATGCGGGTAACGTTTGGGATACTGAGTTTGATTACAATGCATATCAAACACTTCCAGCGGACGAGTTTGCTAAGTTACAGGACTACAGTGATCCAGCACGTTTACGCGCTTCTTGGGGCTTAAGTGTGCAGTGGTTATCACCTATGGGTCCTATGGTGTTTAGCTTAGCGTGGCCGATTAAAGAATACGAAGGCGACCAAACAGAGATCTTCTCTTTCAATATTGGCAAAACTTTTTAAAAGGCATACACTCGGCAAGTTTTGCTGACTATAACAAGGTAACAAGGAGTTTATTTTGAACAAGATGGTAAATCGCGCGCTGATGACGTTAGTTTTGTTAGGCGCGCCGTTAATGGCACATGCTGAGAAAATTGCCGTAGTGGATATGGGCGCTGTGTTCGAACAGCTGCCACAACGTGAGCAGATCTCTCAATCTCTGAAGAAAGAGTTTGGCGATCGCATGGCTGATGTCCAAAAAATGCAAGAAGAAATGCGCTCTCTAATGGAGAAGCAGCAACGTGACGGTGCGTTAATGAACGATGCACAAAAAACGGAACTGGTTCGTAAAATGGAATCGCTAAAATCTGAATATCAGTTAAAAGGCAAAGCATTGGATGAAGACTTACGTCGTCGCCAAGGTGAAGAGCAAAATAAACTGTTAGTTAAAGTGCAAAAAGCCATCAACACTATCGCTGAAAAAGACCAATATGATTTGGTATTACAACGTGGTGCAGTCATTTATGTTAAGCCTAACGCTGACATCAGTGGCAAAGTGGTTGAAGCCTTAAGCAAAGGCAAGTAATAGATGAATAGTGTGACTTTAAAAGAGCTAGGCCTGTTACTAGACGGTGATATTCAAGGCGACGAAACGCTAATTATTAATAGTGTGGCGACCTTAGAACATGCCAAAGCAGGTCAAATCTCTTTTTTAGCCAACAGTAAATATCGCTCTCAGCTTGAGGCAACTCAAGCGAGTGCGGTGTTATTGTCAGCTAAAGATGCGCAGGATTATCAAGGTACTGCGTTAATTGTAAAAGATCCTTATGTCGGTTTTGCCCGTGTTGCCCAGTATTTGGACACTACGCCTAAAGCGGCGGTGGGTATCCATCCTTCGGCTCAAATTGACGCTTCTGCCCATATAGGTGAAGGTGTTGCGATTGGGGCGAATGCGGTTATTGGTGCGAACGTCATTTTAGGTGAAGATGTCCAGATAGGTGCCGGTGTAGTGCTCGGACAAGATGTGGTTATTGGCTCAAAAACGCGTTTATGGGCTAATGTTACCGTCTATCACGATGTGCATTTAGGACAAGATTGTATTATCCATTCGGGCGCTGTATTAGGCTCCGATGGTTTTGGTTATGCCAATGAACGCGGTCAGTGGATTAAGATCCCACAAACGGGCGGCGTTCGTATCGGCGATCGGGTTGAAATAGGTGCTAATTCAACGGTAGATCGCGGTGCATTAGGCCATACCGAGATCCACGATGGGGTGATTATCGATAACCAAGTACAAATTGCCCATAACGATATTATCGGTGAGAATACCGCTATCGCAGGCAGTACGACTGTCGCAGGCAGTGTCACCATAGGTAAATATTGTATTATTGGTGGTAGTTGTGCCATCGCAGGTCATTTGAGCATTGCCGATGGTGTGCATGTGTCTGGTGGGACTAACATTACCAGTACTATGCGTGAGCCTGGTTTATACTCTTCTGCCACTGTGGCAATGGACAATAAACTTTGGCGTAAAAACACAGTTCGTTTCCGTCAGTTAGATGAACTGTTCCATCGTGTTAAAACGTTGGAAAAAAATTTAAAAACACCAGATTAATTGCTCCAAGGCAATTTGAGGAACTCGGTTCGTGTCTAATCAAATGAACACTATGGATATTAAAGAAATACTTAAATATCTGCCCCATAGATATCCATTCTTATTGATCGATCGTGTGCTGGACTACACCCCGGGTGTCAGTCTGCAGGCGATTAAAAACGTTTCAATAAATGAGCCATTTTTTCAGGGACATTTCCCGATTCAGCCTGTGATGCCAGGCGTGCTTATTTTAGAAGCCATGGCACAGGCAACTGGCCTGTTAGCCTTTAAAACCATGAGCAGTGATGTGCCACCTCCAGGGGTGTTGTATTACTTTGCTGGTATCGACAATGCGCGTTTTAGACGTGTCGTTGAGCCAGGTGATCAAATCCATTTTGATGTCAAAATGATTAAAGAGCGCCGCGGGATTGGCGTCTTCTACGGTGAGGCCAAAGTGGATGGTGAAGTGGTTTGTTCCGCTGAAATCATGTGTGCCCGCAGAGAGATTAGTCAGTGATAGATACATTAGCGTTTGTGCATCCCGATGCAAAAATTGGCAATAACGTCACCATTGGCCCTTGGACCTATATTGGTGCAGGCGTTGAAATTGGTGATGATTGTTGGTTGAGTTCCCATGTGGTTGTTAAAGGCCCAACGATTATCGGCAAAGGTAATCGTATTTTTCAATTCGCCTCAGTAGGCGAAGAGTGCCAAGACAAAAAATACGCTGGCGAACCCACACGACTGATCATTGGCGACAATAACGTCATCCGTGAGCACGTGACTATTCACCGTGGTACAGTTCAAGATAACAGTGAAACCCGTATTGGGTCGAATAACCTGTTTATGAACTATGTGCATATCGCCCATGACTGTGTGGTCGGCGATAATGTGATCATGGCCAATAACGCATCTATCGCAGGTCACGTACATGTGGGTGATTGGGCGATTTTAGGCGGCATGACAGGTGTTCACCAGTTTGTGCATATCGGTGCCCATGCGTTTACTGCAGGTTGTTCTTTAGTGCTGCAGGATGTACCTCCCTTTGTGATGGCGGCGGGTCAACCGACGATTCCACGAGGTTTAAACAGCGAAGGCATGAAGCGTCGTGGTTTTTCTAAAGAAAGCCAACTGGCGGTGCGCCGCGCTTATAAAACCTTATATCGCAGCAGCTTGACTGTTCAAGAAGCGATTGAAGCGTTGGCTGAAGATGCGCAGAACGATGAGCAAGTGAAATTGTTCCTTGAATTTGTAAAGTCATCGAGTCGCGGCATTATTCGCTAACTTGATGACCACACGACAACAAAAGGGCATTTTTATGCCCTTTTGTATTATTGGCTTAAGCCTATTGAGTGGTTAGACGTTTTTGTTAGTAATGTCCTTGTGCATTCAACCATCAATGAGCTTAATCATTAATTTACATCAGTATGGCTTGGAATGATGTGTTTTAGCTGTTGTTCGCCCCGTCATCCAATGTCATTCATTCATGAGACATGATTGGTTTATGAGCAATAAAACTCCATTAGTGTTTGCCATGGTTGCCGGAGAACTCTCGGGCGATATTTTAGGCGCAGGTTTAATGGCGGCGCTGCAAAAGAAGCACCCCGATGCGCGCTTTGTCGGTATCGGTGGCCCCCGTATGGAAGCCCTCGGCTTCAGATCCCTGTTTGCGATGGAAGAGCTCGCCGTGATGGGGATTGTAGAAGTGCTATCCCGTTTACCTCGTTTATTAAAAGTACGTGCCTCCCTGATTAAAGAGATTACCGCACTTAAGCCCGATTGTTTTATTGGCATCGATGCACCGGATTTTAATATTGGCCTCGAGCTTAAGCTCAAAGCGCGCGGCATTAAGACGGTCCATTATGTGAGCCCGTCTGTGTGGGCATGGCGTCCAAAACGGATATTCAAAATCGCCAAAGCCACCCATATGGTGTTGTCGCTGTTGCCCTTCGAGAAAGCCTTTTACGATCAGCATCAGGTGCCTTGTACCTTTGTGGGTCATACTTTGGCCGACGATATTCCCATGCAAAGCGATAAGGCCGCTGCTCGTGCCTTGCTTGGACTAGATGCCGATGCTGAATACTTAGCAATTCTGCCCGGCTCCCGCGGCGGTGAGTTAAAGCAACTGGCCGAGCCTTTTGTAAAAGCTGCTTTATTGATTAGACAAAATTTCCCCGACATACGTTTTGTGACGCCGCTGGTGAATCAAAAACGTCGTGACCAATTTGAGCAAGCGCTTAAAGATTTTGCGCCGGATCTTGAAATCCACATGATTGAAGGCCAGTCGCGTGAAGTGATGGCCGCAGCCGATGTGATTTTATTGGCATCTGGCACCGCGACCTTAGAAGCCATGTTGGTCAAGCGTCCTATGGTGGTGGCTTATCGCGTGAGCCCGATAACCTATCGCATTGCTAAGCGCATGATGCAGGTGGATCGTTTCTCGCTACCGAATTTGCTGGCAGGAAAAGATCTCGTCCCAGAACTGATTCAAGAAGATTGCACCCCAGAGAAAATTGCGGCGGCAGTTACCCTTGAGCTCAATCGCGATTTTGCGCCGCTTAAAGCCGAGTTTGAAGCCCTGCACCAAGTATTACGCCGTGATGCGAGCTTAAAAGCCGCCGAGGCCGTGATGGCATTGGTTGAGCTCAAGCAAACTCATGCTAAATCGCAGGAGGCTAACTAGTGGCAACTTTTAAAAGTTTAACCGAAGCCGATTTACTGGCCTTTTCAACGGGTTTGATTGCCGGAGTGGATGAGGTCGGCCGCGGCCCCTTAGTTGGCGATGTCGTCACTGCCGCGGTGATTTTAGATCCAAACAAGCCCATCAGTGGCCTGAATGACTCTAAAAAACTCAGTGAGAAACGCCGCGAAGCCCTGTTCGATGATATTTGTGATAAAGCTTTGTGTTATCAGGTTGGCCGTGCCAGTCCTGCTGAAATCGATGAGCTGAATATTCTGTACGCCACTATGTTGGCGATGCAGCGTGCGGTTGCTGGGCTTAATATTGCCCCTGAGCTTGTGCTTGTGGATGGCAATCGTAGCCCCATCTTTGTTGCTCATAATGGCGTAGGGCTTACCAGCCACAGCATCATTAAAGGTGATGGTTTGATTGCCAGCATCAGCGCCGCTTCGATCATCGCGAAAGTGACGCGGGACCGCGAGATGGACGTGCTCGATGCCGCTTATCCGCAATACGGTTTTGCAAAACATAAGGGCTATCCAACTAAGGCGCATTTTGAGGCCATAGCCGAACATGGTGTGTTTGACCAATATCGTAAAAGTTTCAAACCCGTCAAGGCATTACTGGGACTGTAAGCGCTGCTTTGAGCATTTTGCTCAAACAACTTGAAACTCGTATCTTCAGGTTGTTTGGGTATATAGTTCCCGTTATCCGGCAAAGTCACTGGCTCTGGCTGCGTGACTTTGTTAGTCTGCTTTCTAGTTATTGTTAACCTGCTATTCAAAGATAATCCTAATTATGTCCGATCCTCGTTTTGTGCATCTTCGTGTCCACAGTGACTTCTCAATGACCGATGGCGTGGCCAAGGTCAAGCCGATTTTGGCGCAGGTAGAAGCGCAGGGAATGGCGGCTGTCGCCCTGACTGACCAAAACAACTTTTGTGGTTTGGTTAAGTTTTACAGTGGTTGCCATGGTGCGGGGATCAAGCCGATTATCGGCGCCGATTTTTGGATGCAAGTGCCCGGATTTGAAGGCGAATTGTGCGCCTTGACCATAATTGCGATGAACAATGTTGGTTATCAGAATCTGACCCAAATTATCAGTCAGGCCTATTTGCGTGGCCAAGTGGCTGGGCGCGTGGTGATCGACCAAGAGTGGTTACTCACTTATAACGAAGGCATTTTGCTGTTATCAGGCGCCAAAGAGGGCGATCTGGGTAAGGCGCTCCTCAAGGGTAATAGCACTCAGGTTGAATCTTTATGTGAGTTTTATCAAACTCATTTCGCCGATCGTTATTTTCTCGAACTCATTCGTACTGGCCGCCCCGACGAAGAGCGCTATCTGCACATGGCTGTGATCTTAGCGCAGGATAAGGGTATCCCTGTGGTCGCAACTAATCAGGTGGTGTTCCTTAAACCTGAGGATTTCGACGCCCATGAAATTCGAGTCGCCATCCACGATGGTTTTACCCTTGCCGATCCGCGCCGTCCTAAAAAGTACAGTGAACAGCAGTACTTACGTAGCGAAGAGGAAATGTGCGAGCTATTTGCCGACATTCCTGCGGCGCTGGCGAACAGTGTCGAAATCGCTAAACGTTGTAACGTGACGATTCGTTTGTACGAGTATTTCCTGCCCAACTTCCCGACGGGCGATATGTCCATCGAAGACTTTCTGGTCGATTGCTCGAGGAAGGGCCTTGAAGAGCGGCTCGAGTTTTTGTTCCCCAATCCCGAAGTGCGCGCCGAGAAACGGGGCGAATACGATGAGCGGCTCGATATCGAACTCAAAGTAATCAACCAGATGGGGTTCCCCGGTTACTTCTTGATCGTGATGGAGTTCATCCAATGG
This sequence comes from Shewanella vaxholmensis, assembly GCF_031932135.1. NCBI lineage: Bacteria > Pseudomonadati > Pseudomonadota > Gammaproteobacteria > Alteromonadales > Shewanellaceae > Shewanella > Shewanella vaxholmensis. The sequence continues at coordinate 73,644 of NZ_JAUOEV010000001.1, read as the reverse complement.
GGTAAAGATAACGGTATCCCAGTGGGACCCGGTCGTGGTTCGGGTGCGGGTTCACTTGTGGCCTATGCGCTCAAAATCACCGACTTAGATCCGCTCGAATTTGACTTACTGTTCGAACGCTTCTTGAACCCTGAGCGTGTTTCCATGCCCGACTTTGACGTCGACTTCTGCATGGATAGACGCGATGAAGTGATCGACCACGTGGCCGAGTTGTACGGCCGCGAAGCGGTATCGCAAATCATTACCTTCGGTACTATGGCGGCAAAAGCGGTTATTCGTGACGTTGGCCGAGTGCTCGGTCATCCCTATGGTTTCGTTGACCGAATTTCAAAATTAATTCCACCTGAGCCTGGAATGACACTGGCGAAAGCCTTTGAAGTCGAGCCAGCGTTGCAAGAATCCTATGATGGCGATGAAGACGTAAAAGATCTGATCGACATGTGCCGTAAGCTTGAAGGTGTAACCCGTAACGCCGGTAAGCACGCCGGTGGTGTAGTGATTGCACCAACAAAAATTACCGACTTTGCGCCGCTCTATTGTGATGCAGAAGGCAAAAACCCAGTAACACAATTCGATAAAAACGACGTTGAAACCGCAGGGCTGGTTAAGTTCGACTTCTTGGGATTAAGAACCCTGACGATTATCGACTGGGCGCTCGAGATGGTGAATAAGGTCGAAGTGAAAAACGGGCGCAAACCAATACGGATTGAGGCGATTTCACTCACGGATCCCGCCTGTTTCCGTTTGCTGCAAAAGTATGAAACCACGGCGGTATTCCAGCTCGAATCCCGTGGTATGAAGGACTTGATTAAGCGTCTGCAGCCCGACTGTTTCGAAGACATGATTGCACTGGTAGCGCTCTTCCGCCCGGGGCCGTTGCAATCGGGCATGGTAGATAACTTTATCGAACGTAAGCATGGGCGCGAGGAAGTCTCATACCCAGATTCTCAGTATCAGCATGAATCGCTTCGTGAGCTGTTATCGCCGACCTACGGCATTATTCTGTATCAAGAGCAGGTGATGCAGATTGCGCAGGTGCTGTCGGGCTACACCCTTGGCGGTGCCGACATGCTGCGCCGTGCTATGGGTAAGAAAAAGCCCGAAGAGATGGCCAAGCAGCGCAGTATCTTTAAAGAAGGCGCAATCAATAACGGCGTCGATGGCGACTTGTCGATGAAGATCTTCGACTTAGTGGAAAAGTTTGCCGGCTACGGTTTTAACAAATCCCACTCCGCCGCTTATGCGCTGGTTTCCTATCAAACCTTATGGCTTAAAACCCATTTTCCTGCGCAGTTTATGGCGGCGGTAATGTCGGCCGATATGGATAACACAGATAAAATTGTGACCTTGGTCGATGAATGTGAGCGTATGGGCTTGCCGCTTATTCCGCCGGATGTGAACAAAGGTTTGTTCAAATTTACCGTCGATGATGATCTGCGCATTGTTTATGGCATTGGCGCCATTAAAGGTGTGGGTGAAGGCCCAGTGGAATCGATTTTAGAGGCGCGTAAAGACGGCCCCTTCGTGGATTTATTCGATTTCTGTGCCCGCATCGATTTGAAAAAACTCAATAAGCGTGTGATTGAAAAGCTGATTTGCGCGGGCGCCTTAGACAATCTTGGGCCGCACCGTGCGTCAATGATGGCCACCTTGCCTGAAGCGATTCGCGCCGCCGATCAACACGCCAAAGCCGAGGCGATTGGCCAACACGATATGTTTGGTTTGCTCAACAGTGAACCCGAAGACAGTAAGCAGCAGTTTGTTGAATGTACCCCTTGGCCGGATAAAATTTGGCTTGAAGGTGAGCGCGAAACCTTAGGCTTGTATTTGACCGGTCATCCGATCAATCAATATTTGAAAGAGCTTAAGCATTACACGTCCGGGCGTTTGAAAGATGTGCATCCCACTGAGCGCGGTAAAACGGCGAAGGCAGCGGGTTTAGTGGTGGCAACACGCGTGATGCTCACCAAGCGCGGCTCGAAAATGGGCCTGTTGACGCTTGACGATAAGAGCGCGCGGCTTGAGATCATGTTGTTTACCGAAGCCTTTGAAAAATTTAATCATCTGCTGGAAAAAGATCGCATCCTCATTTGTGAAGGTGAGGTGAGTTACGATGATTTCGCCGGCGGCAACCGCATGACGGCGCGTAATATTATTGATATTAGTGATGCGCGTAGTCACTTTGCTAAGGCGCTTGAAATCGATATGGATGGCAGTGAGTTAACGCCATCAGCCCTTGATACCTTCGAGCAAGCCCTAAGCCCGTGGCGTAACGGCGCTGTGCCTGTAGTGATCAACTACACTCAAGCCCAAGCCAAAGGTCAATTTAGGCTCGCCGATGCTTGGCGAGTGAATCCGACCGATGACTTGATGCTCTCGCTTGAATCGCTGCTCGGGCCAAACAAGGTGAGAATTTTATTCTAATGTTGGCGAATGTCTTAGGTGCAAACAGATGAAGTTAACCTATGTCGGTTAAGTTTGATGAGCCATTGGCTGCAGGCGATCTCTGCGCGCATATTAGTGCTTTTTTGACGGCGCAGTCGTTAGCGCCTGACTGTAAGTTAGTGCTGGCTTACAGTGGCGGTGTTGATTCCGAAGTTTTGGCCTTTGGCTTAAGTCAGTTTGCGCGGCAACATCCCGAGTTTCATTATCAACTGGTGTATGTGCACCATGGCCTAAGCGACAACGCTGAGGCTTGGGCGCAGCATTGCCTTGAGCGCGGTCAACATTATGGTTTGCCCGTGACGGTTGAGCGAGTGACAGTTAATCGCGGACCCAGATTAAGCCTTGAAGCCGAAGCACGAAAAGTCCGTTATCAAGCGATTGAACGGCATTTAAGTGCAAATGATGTGTTGTTAACTGCCCACCATGAAGATGATCAGCTCGAAACTATCCTATTGGCGCTGAAACGTGGTCAGGGCCCGAAGGGGCTAGCGGCCATGGGCCAAGTACAAGCATTAGCACAAGGCAGACAACTGCGGCCGTTATTGGATATCAGCCGTGAGCAGATTGAGGCCTACGCAAAACAGCAGGGCTTAGTGCATATTGAAGATGAAAGTAATCAAGACGATAAGTATGATCGAAATTTTCTACGCTTAGAAATCATTCCCCGCTTAAAAGCGCGTTGGCCGAGTATCGCAACAACCGCGAGTCGTAGCGCGGCATTGTGCGCCGAGCAACAGGCAACGTTGGATTTACAGGTGAGTGAACGTTTACCTTTATGGTTAACCCAAGCGCTTTATCATACTCAAAGTGTATTCAAGCTCGATGGTTTTGCCGAGCAGTCAGCCGATTGGCAAGCATTACTCTTGCGGGGTTTTATCGAATCACAAGGTTTTGCCTTGCCCTCAATGGTGCAGCTTAATCAGATCATCACTCAGCTTTTAACCGCGAAAGATGATGCCAAAGTGCATATTCGTGTTGGCGAATGTGAAATCCGCCGCTTTGCAAATCAAGTGTATTTATTTAAGTATCAAGCCCGCATGCGTCATGTTAAGCCTGCGAGCTGGGCATTTCCTTCGCAGCTCCTAAATCCTTTAGTGCAGGGCCATATCACTCAATTGGACGTTACTCAATCAGACGTTACTCAATTGGACGTGACGTCTGCGGGTGTTACATGTGGTGAGACGATACGTCTCAGTGCCTCTAAACAAGGGCCTAGAGCTCGCTTTCCTCGGCCAGATGAATTGGTTAGCGTGCGTTATCAACTTGCGGGTCAATGTCGCTGTCATCCCCATTCCCGTGGTAAGGGCCGAGAATTAAAGAAACTGTGGCAAGAGTTTGGCGTTCCGCCTTGGGTACGTGAAAAGATCGGTTTCGTGTTCTATAACGAGCAACTGGTGATGGCGATTGGGCTGTGGGTTGAAAAAAGCTTTATTCTTGAGTCGAATGGACTAGGTTTGCAGGTATCTCAAGCTTCTATTTAAGTGCTTGTTTGGCGAAGCAAGGGGTTTGGATTGGGAGTTATCGCTGGAGTTTTTGTGAGTCGTTGCGGCGTTATTCTTTTTAAGTAGGAAAGCAGCAAAGTAAGAAAGAGTAGGTCGCAGCACGTCAGTTTGATTCGAATCTTCCTTGAGATCTACATTGAGATAGTAACCTTCCTTTAGTTTTGAACCTTCACAGATTACGCGCTGCGAGTTTGTTATCGCATTTCATTGGCATCCCTGCGCATCTAAACTAATTGATTTTGGCTGAGTTTATAGCAGTTACGTCCCGCTGCTTTGGCTTGATATAGCGCCTTATCGGCAAGTTCATAAAGTTGTTCGGCTTCAATGGTATCGTGTGATTCTGCCGCACCTAAACTACAGCTCACCCCAAACTGAGTGAAACTACTGTGCTGATTGATGGCCGAGACAATCCGTTCGCACAATAAGCCTGCCGCATGAATATTACCTTGGACAATAATAACGAATTCGTCACCGCCGATACGGAATGCTTGATCCGTATTACGTATGGTCGCACGAATGATGTCGCCAAATTCCTTCAGAATATAATCACCACATTTATGGCCGAATTTATCATTTAGCTGTTTAAAGTTATCTAAATCGAGCACTATGAGAGCGACAGAACCTTGTTTTCTATGGGCTCTGGCGGTCGCATTGCTGAGACTTTGACTATAGTAATGGCGATTACCTAAACCTGTGAGCGAGTCAAACATAGCTTGCATCGACATTTCTTGGTATTGCATTGCATTTAATAACGGTTGCAATAACAGCGGCTCAATCTCTTTCAGGTTTGAGGTTTGCGATGGCGTCAGTGGCGTCAATAACTGGTATTGAATCGTCAGCGGCATACCAGCACATATCAGCTGTCGTTTGACGCTGATACCATAACGTTTGCCCCAGCTTAATTTATGTTCGCCATAACTTAAGCGCACACCTTGGATCGGCAAGTGTTGTCCCAGCACTTTGCCATAGCAGGCAAAGACTGTCCTTGGATCTAAACTGGCGTGCAGTTGTTGGATCACTTGTACCAAGTCCAATGGATTATCATTGGGACTATAATGTTCTGTTTGATAGCGATATTCGTCGGGATATAGCTCGGTCGCTAGGCCAAAGTCCATAATCATCACTCCAGCAAATGTTAGTGCGATACATCTCTTACTTAGTCTAAGCAAATACCGTGCCGTTATATTTGTTAATAAAATTTGTCTTTGTTAGTCATTCAGTTAAGCTTAAAACTCAGCGTTAGTTTTTTTGACACGTCAGCATTTTGACAGGAGTCATAGCCCCAATGGAACATAGCTTCTTAATCCAAGTACTACTTATGTTAGTGATTGCCATTGTGGCTATTGCTGTGCTGCGCCGTTTGGGCTTACCCGCAATTCTGGCTTATTTACTCACTGGTGTAGTGAGTGGACCGAGCGGTTTTCATTGGTTTACCCAGCATCAAATGCAATCCGTCGCTGAACTTGGGGTAGTGCTACTGATGTTTACCTTAGGCTTAGAGTTCTCTGTGCCGCGGCTGTGGGCCATGCGCCGTACCGTATTTGGCTTAGGCAGTGCACAGATGGTAATAACCACCCTGTTGACTATGGGCGTGGCCCTGTTGTGTGGTCTTAATTGGGTCGAAGCCTTAGTTATCGGGGCTGCCATTGCTTTATCATCTACAGCCATCGTCCTTAAATTACTCAATGAACAGGGGTGGTTGCGTCGTCGTCATGGTGAGCTATCCGTCAGTGTCTTATTATTCCAAGATTTAGCGGTGGTGCCGCTGTTGATCCTATTGCCATTACTGGCCAATGGTGGCGAACCTTTGATGCTCGCAGACATCGCCTTTGCCTTGCTCAAAGGTATTTTGGCCTTTTTCCTCTTGATGGCTTTTGGCAAATGGGCACTGCCGCGGATTTTTGACGAAGTTGCCCGCTCCCGCTCTAACGAACTCTTCGTATTATCAACACTGGTGGTGGCTTTAGTGACTGGTGCATTTACCCAATGGCTGGGATTATCAATGGCGCTGGGGGCATTTATGGCGGGCATGCTGCTAGGGGAAAGCCAGTACCGTCGCCAACTTGAGGCGGATATCCGGCCGTTTCGCGATCTATTGATGGGGCTGTTTTTCATCTCCATCGGCATGATGCTGGACTTTACCTTAGTGATGCGTTTCTGGTGGCAGATATTGCTGGTTTTAGTGGCGGTTGTGCTTGGTAAAGCGTTGATCATTCATGGTATTTTAAGACTAGTAGGCGAGCCTTTTCGAATTTCGATGAGTACGGCCATGAGCCTAGCCCAGGTGGGCGAGTTCAGTTTTGTGGTGTTGGCTTTAGCGGTTAATTATCAACTTTTAGATAATGAAATTAGTACCATGTTGGTCATGGTCGCCGTGCTTTCCATGTCGCTCGCACCTTGGTTAGTTCGCCATAGCGTGGACATTGCTAAGTGGGTGTTGGGGATCCGGCAGGCAAAACACGTAGATGAAGTCGTACCACTTTTAATGGATGAGCAAGAGCTGGTGATGATTTTCGGTTATGGTCGAGTAGGGCAGACCATAGCGCGATTTTTGAAAACTGAAGCCGTACCTTATCTGGTGATGGATCTCGATCCGACTCGTGTTTCTGAGGCACGCCGTGCTGGCGAACCGATTTATTTTGGAGACGTGTGTAAACGGGCGATTTTAAAACAAATAGGCGTTAAGCAGGCTAAGATGATCGTCATCACTTTTTGTGAATCGCGCAGTTTAGAAGAAGTCCTACCCTTATGTAAGTTATTGGCGCCAGAAGCTAAAATTTTAGTCAGAACTAAAGACGACAGTGATCTAGACTTGCTGAAAAAAGCGGGTGCCAATCAAGTGATCCCAGAATCTTTAGAAGGTAGCTTGATGCTAGTGTCACAGGTATTGCATCAATGCGGTGTGCCATTAGCGCGGATTTTAAAACGTTTAGAGTCAGAGCGGCGCAATCATTATCAATTTTTACATGGTTTTTTTTCCGGTACAGAAACCGACTTCACCTTAGAGTCATTGCATGCGGTGGCGTTACCGCGTGGTGCAGATGCGATTGGTAAAACCGTTGCCGATATTATGTGGGAAACCTTAAGAGTCGAGTTAAGGGCGATTCGTCGCAGTGGCGCCGAAGTGGAACATCCTGAGCAGGACTGGGTTTTTCGTGCGGGGGATATTTTACTGATAGTGGGTAAACCACGAAGACTTGAGAAAGCCGAGGCTAAACTCTTGCACGGCTAAAGCCAAAGGCTGGCTTTTTAGATACAGCTGAATTGCAGATATAAAAATGCCGACATAGTGTCGGCATTTTTGTCTGGAACTTGTTAACTTAAATTAGACAAAGTCTAATTACAGAATAACTACGTTCGCAGCTTGAGGACCTTTTTGGCCTTGTTCGATATCAAAAGAAACCTTTTGACCTTCAGCAAGAGTTTTAAAGCCTTCTGAAACGATTGCGCGGAAATGAACGAATGCGTCAGCGCCACCATTGTCAGGAGAAATAAAACCGAAACCTTTATCTTCGTTAAACCATTTAACTACACCAGTAGTTTTAGACATGAATGTCTCCAAAATTTTCAAACAAATAATTCGCAATTATGCGGGATGTTAGCCAGAAATAGAATTATTTACATTGATGATAAGTTATGAGTGGAAAGCTTCATGACAGCAAAAAATATTACAGGCGTAGCGAAGGTTTTCAAATACATAATATTGCTTATAAATAGGTCTGAATCACAGGCCGGAGTGCAGATTAACACACTCTAGGGGTTTGTATAGCTTTATTTTGAAATACCTTTCATCTATAGAGAGGGTTATGGAAAGATTTTGGGAGGACGATGCTTTATAACTGTTTATATTCAATTGGATACGAAGCTAGTTTGAAAATTATCGAGCGTAAAAAATATTTTGTCTGTTTGTCGCGACTTAGTGACAGTTTACCTATTAGGTGTCTGTGGAGTGTGGGAGGCGACCTGTATGCCAGAGAAGGGATTCAGTCACGCTTAGTTACGTTATTAAATTGTTGCCTATTTGTGTTGGTGATATTCTCGTCTGCAAAATAACAGCGTGCTTGAGCTTTAGATTCAGTGCGATAACTGTAGACCCAATATAATAAGAATGGAGAATGACGTTGAAAACAGTACTAAAACGGATTGGACTCGGCAGCTTAGTCTTAGTGCTGTTATTAGTGGCGCTGGCCGCCCATGAATGGTTTGCGAAAAAGCCGTTTTTCTTTCGCGCGTTTTTAGATCGAAGTGTGGTCAAGATGGCTTTCGAAAGCCCTGAGACCTTAACCTCATTGGGTTTCTTAGAATCGGTAGGGATTACAGGCCATAACGCCGAGTTGGATGATGATAGTCCAGAGGCGATGGATAAGACTTTCGCGCAAGTGCGTGATCTACGTGAAACCTTATTGAGTTATTCCGATGCGGATTTAGATGAAAATCAGCGCATTTCCAAGGATATTGCCTTATATCTTGCCGATTTCGCATTGGTCTCTGAGCCCTATCGTTACCATAACTATCCGCTGAATCAGTTGTTTGGTGTGCAAAACGGGTATCCCAGCTTTATGCAGGCACAGCACCAAGTCCACTCGGTGGGCGATGCTGAAAACTATCTGTCGCGTTTACAAAAGGTGAAACTTAAGTTTGCGCAAACTCTCGAAGGCTTAAAAATCCGAGAAGCTAAAGGGATTATTCCGCCTAAGTTCGTGATTGAGCGGGTTCTCACCGAGATGAATGATTTTGTCGCGACGCCGATTCAAGACAATATCCTATACAGTTCATTCAAAACCAAATTAGCTGACACGGATATCAGTGCCGATGAACAAGCACGGTTATTGGCCGCGGCCGAAGCGGACATAAAAGGTTACGTGCATCCTGCGTATCAACTCTTTATTGATTATTTTTCCCAGTTACAAGCCAAAGCGGGGACGGACGATGGTTATTGGGCGCTGCCAAATGGCGACCTTGCCTATGAGCAATTGCTGAAGTTCTTCACTACCACCAATTACACTGCTGATGAAATCCATGCTAAAGGGCTGGCTGAGGTGGATCGCATTCAAAGTGAAATCATGACTATCTTAGCCGCAGAAGGTTACGATGTGAGTCAAGGTTTTTCGGTCGCGATTGAAGCATTAGCCGCGGATCCTAAGTTTTACTATGAAGATAGCGATGCGGGTAGGGCGCAAATCTTGGTTGATTATCAACAGATTCTTGATGAAGTGAATGCGGGACTGGGTGATGTTTTCCGTATTAGACCCGAAGCGGGGATGGAAGTGGTGCGCATTCCTGAATTTAAAGAAAAAACAGCACCGGGTGCCTATTATCAGCAGCCCGCGATTGACGGTAGTCGTCCAGGGCGTTTCTATGCCAATTTATATGACATCAAGGCCACGCCTAAATACGGTATGCGCACTTTAGCCTACCACGAGGGGATCCCTGGGCATCATTTTCAAATCGCAGTGGCGATGGAGTTAGAAGGTATGCCGCTTATTCGTAAGATGGCGCCTTTTACGGCGTACATTGAAGGTTGGGCTTTATATAGCGAACGTTTGGCGTGGGAACTTGGTTTTGAAAAGGATCCCTTTGATAATATCGGTCGTTTGCAGGCAGAGTTGTTCCGTGCTGTACGTTTAGTGGTAGATACGGGTATTCACCATAGCCGTTGGACTCGCGAGCAAGCGATTGACTATATGAAGAAAAATACTGGCATGTCCGATCGCGATGTCACGGCTGAGATTGAGCGTTATATCGTTATGCCAGGTCAAGCGACGGCTTATAAAGTCGGCATGATGAAAATTCTCGAACTGCGCGAAAAAGCCAAGTTGGCCTTAGGTGATAAGTTCGATCTCAGAGACTTCCATGATGTGGTGCTGAAGAATGGTGCAGTTCCTTTGGATATCTTAGAAACATTAGTCGATCGCTACATTGCTGATAAAAATAGTACTGATGCAAAAAGTACTGAGGCTAAAGCAAAAGTTTAGCCCTTGGTTGCGACCGTTAACGTCTTGGGGGTGATGCAAAGTTAACGCCTTATTTATTAATGTTTTTCGGTAATTTTAAATCTATGCCCTGCCTGCGAATAAGTCTGTTCTTTTATCTTGCAGGCAGAGTGAGTTTATCGATAGAGGCTATCATTCTGGCTTTCGGCCAAGGCTTTCAATACAATTCCACACAACTCATTGATAAATGTCGCTCGGCAATGGCTTGCTATTGTTAGGTATCGATATTTTTAAGTTTCAAGGTTTGTACATGAATCGCTTGTCCCCCCAAGAACCTATTCAATTGACTCGCACCACGATTGAGTCATTATTCACGCCGCCAACCTTAATGCGCGCCCGTGATTATGTGATGAAAGGACGGGTCTTGAGCGCCAAAGCGAATGCCGATTTTCGTCATATTGAAGGTCGCGTCATGGGGACGGAATCCCAGCCCTATCGGCAAGATATTCGCCTCGTCAGTGTGAACCATAAGTTGATCATGAACGGCTTCTGTTCATGCCCCGCCACTGGGCATTGCAAGCATATTGCCGCCGTGCTTTACAGTTTACTGAGTGATAGAACCGTTGAAGATCAACGTATTGCACAGTGGTTACATCTGCTAGACGAAAGTGATGATCTCACGGTTTCAAATGTCGATTTACTCTATGACGATCGCGTGTTGTACGTGTTATCCAAAGATGATAACGGCGTCTACCTTGAACTAAGAAAAGGTAAGCTGGCGAAGAAGGGTGGTTATAACAAAGGCTCTAAAATCGCGTTATCGGATGTGCAATACTACATGCCCGCTTGGATTGGCACCGAAGACGTGCTCATCATCAATCTTATTATGTCGACTCGCCGCCACGGTGCCTCGCGTTTGTATCTTAAAGCTCAGTTAGGCGCTATGGCGCTGGAAAAAATGCTCGTCACTGGGCGATGTTTTTGGGAAGAGAGCCGTTTAGCGCTCACCCGAGGTGAACCGTTAAAGCCTGAATTCATTTGGCTGGATAAGGATGCCGAGCACAAGCAGATGCAGTTAACGCTGCCCAATAAGGACAATTGGGAGCTGATCCCCTGCGAGCCGCCGACTTATATCGATTTAGATTATTTTAAAATAGGCGCATTAGAGACAGAGATCAGCGTTGAAAAACTCTTGTTACTCAGTCAGATGCCGCCAGTGCCTAGCTCACAAATTGAACTAGTGAGCCACAAACTGATTAAGCATTTTTCTGCGAAAACCGTACCTACGCCGGCTTCGATTGATTTTGTCGAGCTGCAAGTGCCGCTGCAAGTTAGGTTGACCTTAACCTCGCAGGAATTACCCGAGTTTGCTATGGCGCAGCCATTAGTGCTGCTGGAATTTGTTTATCAAGACGTGGTGCTTGGCGGCCAATATCCCGATGAGCCCTTGTCCTTAGTTACCCATCAAGGCAAAACCTATCAAGTCGCGCGTCAACTCGATGCGGAAATGGATGCCATTAATCGTTTGATGACATTGGAACTGGTCGAGCTGGCGCCTTCTTTTATCCCGAATAGCGGCAGTTATGCCAGTATTTGGGGGTTAGGGCCACTGCCAGAAACCATCGATGCTTGGTTGCACTTTATCCAACAGGAAATCCCGGCGCTAGAGGCCTTGGGCTACCAAGTGCATTTTGCCGACCATTTCAGTTTGAATGTGATTGAAACTCCATTGGCGATTGAACTGGATGATACCCAAGAGGGTTGGTTCTCCCTGTCACTGAATGCCGATATCGATGGCCAAATGGTGCCTATGCTGCCCTTAATTGCCACTTGGCTTAAGCAGTATGGTGAACCGGCAGACGATGCAGAATTATTGCTACCCAGCCCGAATGGCGATTGGTTAAAAGTTAAAGCTAGCGTGATTAAGCCGCTGATCAGCATAATTTTAGAACTGTTCGACAGCCATAAAGGCAATAGCGTGTCTTTGCCTAAATACCGTGCCCACCTATTAAATGATTTTGCCGACAGCGATATTCGTCTGCTTAATGGCGAACGGGTACGCAGTTTAGCAACTAAGCTTGAAAATTTTAACGGTGTGTTAGAGGTCGCTGTCCCCGACAACTTACATGCTGAGTTACGCCAGTATCAACAGCAAGGCTTAAATTGGCTCTGTTTTTTAAAGGAATATCAGCTTGGCGGTATTTTGGCCGACGATATGGGACTGGGTAAAACCATTCAAACCTTGGCTTTTTTACTTAAGCAGCAAGCGTTAAAACCGACGGGTGCTAGCCATGTACCGAGCCTCATTATTTGCCCAACGAGTTTAGTGGGCAATTGGGCGAAAGAAGCCGCGAAATTTGCGCCTTCGTTAAAGCTTGTCGTCATTCATGGCGCCTTACGTAAGCCTTTACTCGAACGCTTAGGTGAGTTTGATATTGTGGTGACGACCTATCCGCTGATTGTGCGCGACAGTGACTATTACCAACAGCAGGTGTTTGAACATATCGTGCTCGATGAAGCGCAGCAGATTAAAAATGCGCAGGCGAAAGTGACTCAAGTGATTAAAGCTCTTAAAGCGCCGTTTAGATTGTGTCTGTCGGGTACGCCGCTTGAAAATCACTTAGGCGAACTTAAGTCTTTGATGGATTTTAGTTTACCTGGATTACTCGGCACGAATGCCTTCTTTAACAAATCCTTTAGGCACAAAATTGAACGTTATGGCGATAGGGAACAAGCGCGAATCTTGAGTCAGCGGATTGCGCCTTTTGTGCTGCGCCGAACCAAAGATGAAGTGGTCGGTGAATTACCCCCTAAAACCGAAATCTCCCAGAGCTTAGAGTTAGAAAAAGATCAGCGAAATCTCTACGAGAGTATTCGATTGGTAATGGAGAAAAAACTGCGGGATTTATTTGCCACTCAAGGCGTTGGCAGCAGCCATATCGAGTTTCTCGATGCTTTACTTAAGCTACGCCAAGCCTGCTGCGATCCGCGCTTAGTGAAGTTAGAGCAAGCGCAGAAAGTGAAGAGTAATGCTAAGTTAGACTGGCTGAAACAGAACTTGCCCGAGATGGTGCAAGAGGGGCGCAAGATATTAATTTTCAGCCAGTTCACTAGCATGCTTAGCCTGATTGAAGCTGAGCTGGTGGACTTGGGGCTCGATTACAGTAAGCTCACAGGGCAAACTCGCCTGCGCCAAGCGCAGATAGATAAGTTCCAAGAAGGCGATACGCCTGTGTTCTTAATCAGCTTAAAAGCGGGCGGGACTGGGCTCAATCTCACCGCGGCGGATACTGTGATCCATTATGATCCTTGGTGGAATCCAGCGGCGGAAAAACAGGCTACGGACAGAGCCCATCGTATTGGCCAAGATAAGCCCGTGTTTGTGTATAAGCTGATTGCCGAAGGCACTGTAGAAGAAAAAATCCAAGAAATGCAGCAGCATAAACAAAGCCTAGCGGACAGTATTCTCGAAGGTAAAGGTAAGGGCACATGGCAAGGAAGCGCCGATGAATTGTTATCGCTTTTTAGCTAATAGTGGCCAGTTTTAAATTGATTGAATCATTTGACTGAGGTGAACCATGCAGTACCAAGTCGACACTCATACCCATACTGTGGCTTCAAGCCATGCTTATAGCACGATTCATGACTATATTGCCGTAGCAAAACAGAAGGGTATTCGCCTATTTGCTAATACAGATCATGGGCCTGCGATGGCGGATGCGCCGCATTTTTGGCACTTTGTGAATTTAAGAGTGTTGCCGCGTATGGTCGATGGCGTCGGGATTTTGCGGGGTATCGAAGCCAATATTAAAAATATCGACGGCGAGATTGATTTCTTTGGCGATTATTTAAAGCAGCTCGATATTGTGCTCGCGGGATTCCATGAGCCCGTCTATCCTCCGTCAGATAAGGCAACCCACACAGAGGCCATGATTAATGCGATTAAGAGCGGCAAGGTCGATATCATTACTCATCCGGGTAACCCTGCTTATCCAATTGATATTGAAGCCGTTGCCCGCGCCGCTGCAGAATACGGTGTAGCGCTTGAAATTAACAATTCCTCCTTTGAAGTATCCCGTAAGGGCAGCGAAGCCAATTGCACTGCGATTGCTAAAGCGGCCAAGGAGTTTGGCACGATTTTAGTTATGGGCTCTGATTCCCATGTGGCTTTCAGCTTGGGCGGTTTTGCGCGGGCGCAAGCGATCATCGATGAAGTGGCTTATCCGCCATCACGCTTACTTAATCGCAGTCCTTCTGCACTCTTGGCTTTTTTAGCCGCCCGTGGTCATGAAACCGTCGCCGATTTGATCCCCTTATTCAGTGATGATGCTCAATTAATAGATGCATAGTGAATATGATTAGTGATGAAAATAGTGGCAACTAAAGTGACGCCACTTCAATGCGGGGCGGCAATAGCTACAGATGCTAACACTCCTCAAGTGGTGTTAATCACGGGCGCTAAGAGTCAGCTCGCAGAGGCCTTGCTGAGAGTCGCTGCCGATATTGTCGAGCTAGCCCTAAATAGCAGCACAAGTGCAAACACGAGCGCAAACACAGTCGCGCCACTGAAGCTTTATGCGCTAAATCGCAGTCAGTTAGACATTAGCGATGCCGCCAATATTGCAGCCGTATTTGCTCAATATCGACCCAGTTGGGTGATCAATTGCGCGGCCTATAATGCGGTCGACGCTGCTGAGCATGATGCTATTGAAGCGAATCGGGTGAATGCACTCGGCCCTGAGTTATTGGCGCAGCAATGTTTACTGTCGGGCGCGCGCTTGCTGCATGTGTCGAGCGATTATGTGTTTGGTGGTCATGCTGTTTGTGGTATTGCCCATGCAACTGAACATGCTGTAAGTGATGCTAGAGAAGCTGACTTTGAACAGCATCAAAACCCTGACTTAGCTCCAAATTCAAATCCAAACCATTTACCAAGGCCATTTGTTGAACTCGATGCTCCCGAGCCGTTGTCTGCTTACGGCAAGAGTAAGTTGCTCGGTGAGCAGAAGGTATTGGCGGTTCTTGGCGAGCGGGCAACGATTGTGCGCACCTCATGGCTTTACGGTCAAGATGGGCATAATTTTGTCAAAACCATGCTCAACTTGATGCGTACTCAGCCAAGCTTGCAGGTGATAGTCGACCAAATCGGCTGCCCGACATGGAGTGATGCACTCGCTAAGGTGATTTGGCAATTAGTCATGCAGCAGCGCTCGGGCGTATTTCATTACAGCGCTCAAGGCCAATGCAGTTGGTATGAGTTTGCCTGTGAAATTCAGCGACAAGCTATAGCGCTTCATCTGTTAAGTCTGCCTGTGGGTATCCTGCCGATTACCAGTGCGGATTATGCTAAGCAGGCACTAAATCGCGGCATAAGTTTGGCAAAAAGGCCGAGTTATAGTGTGTTGGACAGTGGTAAATTACGCTCCACTTTGGTGGCCCATAATGCACTGTTGATGCTTGAACAGATCGAGTGGCAAGATTGGCGTCAGCAACTGAATCGCATGTTGCGGCGGTTATCTTGACGATATTGAGTGTGACCCACATTTTGCTTTAGGTAATTTTAATCAGGCGTTAAGCGTTTACGTTATCCAGCGTTTAATGCTGTCGAAAACCATAAGCCCGCCAATAATCAGATTTAAGCGACAAATGTAGACTATCAATATGAAAACATAGGCGTGAATACGAATGCAGCTGGACTCAAGCCCCTTCTCAGCGCCGATGGCTTGCCTTAGTATCGTAATCACTTTGTTAATCTGTGGTTTTGTGTGCCGTGGTTTAGGCCGCGAGTCTTAGTCTATTTTGCTTGATGTATGATGAATTTGTTCTAAATTCCCCTTGGATGACAATGGCATAATGCCAAGATATTTAATGCATTAAGGAAGTTTCAGTGACAAACAAGACGACAATAGCACAGACATTGACCAAACAAGATCTATTGCAAGTGGTCGCGATTGCCAAAGCGGCGGGCGATGCCATTATGACGGTTTATGGTCAAGATGACTTTTCGGTGAGCCACAAGGGTGACGATAGCCCCGTGACGGCCGCCGATTTAGCCGCGCACCACGTGATAGTGGCAGCATTGGCAAAGCAATTTGTCGGTATTCCTATTATGTCTGAGGAAGCGGCGGATATCGCGTGGGACGTGCGTCGTCAATGGCAAACCTATTGGTTGATTGATCCTTTAGATGGCACTAAGGAATTTATTAAGCGCAATGGCGAGTTTACCGTCAATATTGCACTTATCCATCAAGGAGTTGCTATCGCAGGTGTGGTATATGCGCCTGTGCTCGATACGTATTATTACGGCGCTAAGCATTTAGGTGCGTGGCGCCAACAAGCGGGTCAAGAGAGCCCCTTATTGGGCGCCAACACGCCACGCGAAATGCCGATGATTGTTGGCAGTCGCTCGCACTTGAGCCCAGGCTTAGCGCAATATTTACAACAGTTTGGTGAGCATGACATCTTAAGCGTGGGTAGCTCGCTTAAGTTTTGTATGTTGGCTGAAGGCAGTGCCGATCTGTACCCCAGACTGGGTCCTACCAGTGAGTGGGATACTGCGGCGGCACAAGCTGTGCTCGAAAGTGCAGGCGGCACAGTTGTCTGTTATGAGTCAGGTGAACCATTAACTTATAATCAAAAACCTGACATTTTAAACCCTTACTTTATTGCCACAGCCCCAGGCTGGGTGAAATAACAACCGCCTAGCATCGATATTCGTTGATGAAAGGGCGGGCTAAACACTGGAGTAGTAATTCATGATGCGCATGGGCGTCGATTTAGGCGGAACAAAAATAGAATTAGTCGCACTGAGTGATGAAGGTAATGAGCTATTTCGCAAACGTGTGACGACGCCACGTGACTATCAGGGCACGCTTGCTACGGTTGTCAATTTAGTTAAGGAAGCAGAAGCGACTCTTGGCGAGCAAGGCACTGTCGGCGTGGGTATTCCAGGTGTGGTATCGCCCTATTCAGGTTTAGTCAAAAATGCTAACTCAACGTGGATCAATGGTCATCCCCTCGATGTGGATTTAGGGGAATTGTTGCAGCGTGAAGTGCGGGTTGCCAATGATGCCAACTGCTTTGCGGTATCTGAGGCGGTCGATGGTGCTGCCGCTGGTGCTTCTGTGGTGTTTGGCGTGATTATTGGTACTGGTTGTGGCGCTGGCGTGGCAATTAACGGCAAAGTGCACGGTGGTGGTAATGGTATCGGCGGTGAATGGGGTCATAATCCTTTGCCTTGGATGACTAAGGAAGAGTTCAATACCACCCGTTGCTTCTGTGGCAATCCAGATTGTATCGAGACCTTTATTTCAGGTACTGGCTTTGTGCGTGATTATAATGCGGCTTTGACGGCTGCGGGTACAGTGCGCGCTGCTGCCAAATCAGGTGCCGATATTATGTTGTTAGTCGATGAAGGTGACGCCATTGCGGTTGCTGCATTTGATCGTTATATGGATAGACTCGCTCGTTCACTCGCCCATGTGATCAATATGCTCGATCCCGATGCCATAGTGTTGGGCGGCGGAATGTCGAATGTCGCGGCGATTTACCCAAGATTACCGGCATTGCTGGCCCATTATGTGGTGGGACGTGAGTGTCATACGCCTGTGGTGCAGAATCTATACGGTTGTTCATCGGGAGTGCGCGGTGCCGCTTGGTTGTGGGAAAAGTGATCTTTGCTTGGATATTTGAACTCATCTAGTGAGCTTATTCGGTTTTGAAATCAATGCTTAATGGCCGATACGTTTTATAAACATTAGCCCAGCAAAACGCTGGGCTAATGTTATCTGCTATGCGTTTCGCCGTATTTTGATGCTATGATTGCGCTCTTTTGGGGGGCTTGGCATGGACATCATGTTTTGGGTTAAGAAAGTTGTTTCACAGGGGATAATGCCGATTCCCTTTATCCTATTGTTATTATTAATTTCTTTTCTGGTATGGCGCCGTCGGAGTATGGCGAAATACTTAGTATCGTGCGCCTTCTTTCTCTTACTCTTTTTAAGCAGTCAACTGGGTGTGAATACCTTAGTGCGGCCATTAGAGTCGGCTTACCCCATTAATTCCACACCCATCACAGGCGCTTGTTTTGTGATGGTATTAGGTTCGGCACACTCGGATATTCAAGGCGCGACTGCGGTGCAATCCTTATCTGCAGTAGCGCTTGCAAGGCTTAGTGAAGGGCTCAGACAGCTGAAATTAGGTCAAGAATGTAAGTTGATTGTCAGCGGTTGGGGGGGAGAGTTTCCGCAGGTTTCCCATGCTGAAATGATGGCGAATGCCGCAGTTGAACTGGGCGTCGATAAACGTCGGATCATCCAATTCCCCTTGGCGCGCGATACGATAGAAGAAGCGCAATACTTAAAGTGGGAATTAGGGGAGGAGCCCTTTCGCTTAGTCACATCGGCTACTCATATGCCAAGGTCGATGGCTATTTTCGCCGCTAAAGGCTTACACCCAGAGGCTGCACCGACAGATTATATTGGCCGAGATGATTTTTGGTGGCGTTTGACGGCGGATAATCTAGTGGCTTCTCAGCGGGCGATTCACGAATACATTGGCCGTTTGTGGTTATGGATAAAGGCCGTAAGTTAAAGGTGTGGTTTGCTAAGTTCGGTCTAAAGAGAGTGAGTGTTAACAGGAAGATGAACAATGACAATTGAGTCAGAAAGTGTGTCTGTGCGTCCTTTATCAAAACGAAATGGGTTAACCTTAACTTGGCTAGGAGGTTTAAGTTTGGTGCTGGGTTTGGGACTTTTTCTGACGTGGCCGGCCTTGTTTGCTGTTGGTTTGATGTTTTTTAGTTTGGGCGCTATTTCACTCATTCTCGGTTTAGCCAAGGTGTATGAGCCGGAAACGACTCTAGCACTAGATGACAAGGGGCTGACCTATTTTCATCGCCGCGGCAAAGTGTCTATCGGTTGGGATAATATTCAAAGGGTCGATATCCCGCGGGTGACCAATGGATTAGATACCATAGAGTTATCTTATTTAGGTATTAAGCTAAAACACTTAAATCCTATTTTGGACAATATTTCCCTGCGCTTAGCCACCGGCTTATTAACAGAGCAGCGGCCTTTATTGGTGACTGCAGCCTCGCAAGATGAAGACTTAGCGACTTTAGAAACTTATCTCGGCGCAGAGTTTGGTCCTTTGGTGATAGAAGGGGATCGTTATCGCGGTGTATTGGCGATGTTTGGGCATCGCTGCGTGATGTTAGATACGCGTTTAGGTTATCACTTGTATATTCCCCACGACAGTTTGGACAGAGAAGCTAAGGACTTTCTTAAGCTGCTTAGACAACGTATTGCACAAGCCAGTCGCTTAGCGGATTAAGTCTTTATCGCAGTTATTAATACGATTGATATTGCATTTTTACGTGAAGAGAATTGGCAATAAAAAAGGGGACCCTAAGGGGCCCCAATGAGTTGCAGAGTTGAAGTTTGGGTTGTGCAGGGGCAACCCAAAGGTACTAGTACTAGTGTGCTACCTCTGCGTGTACCTTATCTACGCCGTAGGTTTTTCCTTCAGCATGACAGGTCGCGCAAGATTCTACTGGTAGGTTAGGATCTGTCATTGCATCCGCTTCAACTACCGCACCGTTACTTCTAAAGTGAGCGACAGCTGCCGCATCAGAGTGAGCGTGACAGGTACGGCATGATTCAGCTACTGGGCTAATGTAGTAAGCACCGACTTTGATTGAGCGTTTGCCTGAAGTTAAACCGCCGTCAGTTGCAAACAGTTTGGCATTGTCTTTGTGACATGCAGAACATGCAGTTTCTGGTGATGGATAACCTTCTAACTCTCCGTCAGCATTACGGAAGATGCCTTCAATACCATCGAAGTTACCACTGTGGAAACGGTGGGCCACAGTAAATAAGTCTTTGTTACCAAAAGTGACATCTGGATTGACGACCTTAGTACCATCAGCACCTTTGTATGCGACTGTTGGGTGATATGTTGAGCCTGTAGTATCGTTATGGCAGTTCATACACTGGTCGAAGGTATAAGTACCGTGCCTGGTGCCTTTGGCATAATCTAAAGTGCCATGACATGCATTACACTTAGCTTCTTCTACTGTGATACGAGTAGGGTCAGTCATACGGGCTTTAGTGACTGCGCTACCATCAAGACTGTAGAATTTCACTGCAGCTTCGTTACCGATAGGGCTAGTTGGACCAAACTCTAAGCCCGTGGTATTACAGCTAACCACTTTACCCGCTTTGGCACAGAAGTTGGCTTCTGAACCGACGTAGAGAGTGCCCACAGCTTGCGCATCTGGAATATCTTTCATGAAGGTTAATACGCCGCCCGCAAGTGTACCGTTTGCCAAGGTTAGATTGATTGCAGTTGGTTTAACATCGCGCCACGCATAAACAGTGCCATCTGTAGTCACATTACCTAATAGTAGACCGTTAGCGCCCAACATACCTGTTGGATTAGTCGTTGCATTATAGGTGGCAAGACTTGTACCGTCAGCGATTGGTGCGCCATTCATGGTCACATTGGCTTTGATGGTTAAGGTTTTCATGCCTAGAGTGGCAGATGGAGCGACTGCTGCGCTGGTAAAGTCAACTTTGAACAGAGAAGCATACTCAGCACGTTTACCGACACTATGCACCACCGCGGGCGACAAGTTACCTGTGCCGTGGCAAGAGCTACATTGAGTGTCATCTGCTTGAGCTAGACCAAATTCTGAATGGTTTTCACCGGTGGCGAAGTTGACTGTTATATGACAGCCGACACAAGCTTGGGCGTAAACGGTGTTATAGCTAGGTTGGTCTGTAGTATGACAGGTCGTACATTCTTTCAAATCCGATGGGAAACCTAATTCACCGAAGTATTCTTTAGCGTCACCACTGAGATAATCGGCAACATGATGACCCGCATGGATGCGGTGAACCATAGGGCCTAAATCAAATAACCAGCCATCGGCCAATTGCTGCTCATCAGGTTGATTTGCAGGATTATGACAGGCAATACAATTTTCAACACTTTGATAGTTATGGTGGGCTTCAATTTTGGCTATTCTGCCATCGACCGCGCCATGACAGTTGATGCAAGCTGCATCGGTAACCGTATCTTTACCTGATGTTTCGACAATTGCATTGGTTGATGGAATGAAGTTCAGCGGTTCAGATAAAATTTTATCTGAAATACTAGTACCACTAGCATCAGTGATGTTATATGCACGCATAAAGAAACGATGCGCTGCCGTTAAATCATCATTGGCGTTCATTATTGGCGCTGCACCGTCATAGGTCCAGGTACCCGTATAAGTGCCGGGAGAGGCTGGATCTTCAACTAAAGTACAGGCTTTTCCGGTTTGACCGCGTGAAGTGTATTCACCCGTCAGTGTACAGTACATTGATGTACTATTGCCTGCTGCTGCGCCGTTGTTAACCCATTGCAGCGGGGCTCCCGAACCTGAATTATTAACCATGGCGGTCACCGAGTAGAGTGACACCATATCTAACCCAGTAAACGGAACTGCTTTGCCTTGGGCATTTTTGCCTTCAACATTAAACTTAATTTTGAATATCCCAGCACCAGCGATATTGATGTCTTCTGGGGCGATAATAAAGGTCACATCGCCTGCTGAAGCAACAGTATTAACAAAAGATCCCGCAGGGGTTCCCGGTGTACCTGGTGTACCTGGTGTTCCGGGAGTGCCTGGTGTTCCGGGTGTACCTGGTGTGCCAGGTGCCCCATCTTGACCATCGCTTCCGTCCCCGCAGGCGGTAAGACTTAAGGTACTGACGAGAGCCAGTGCCAGTAGAGATTTATTGTAGTTTTTCATCATCGCGTCCCTTTTTCTTTCTATAAGACTGCGTGTGCAGTGCCTCTAATATAGGAGGATTCACCTACTTATAAAGTGGTATTTGCAAGTTTGTATCTGATATGTGAACGATGATTTAACAAACGTGGATGGAAATTCTAAAATTTGCATTTTGATATTTTAAATAATGAAATTCAGCCGGAAAGCCATGATGGCCATCACAATTTTTATTTTTCAACTTGGGCTTCAGTGAAGAATTCATTTTCGGTTAAGCAAAATGCTTGAGGCTAAGATAGCCTAAATCTCAGTAATGGAATTGACGTTTAGATCATCAAAGCACAGGGGAAAAGAGGCGGTAATGTAATCTGAGGATTAGTATTGTTAAGAGATAACATACCAATGAAATTTTGATGTTTTAAACTTCGGCATCTCACTATTTAAACCCCGTTTAACATCGAATCATCGCAATGGTATAAACAAGGTTTAGTGAATGTTATCTCCACGAGCTTGGTTGAGCTGATTGTCTCGCGTTAGCGGGCGTGATCGAGTGCGGCAAGTAAGGAACGCACGACAAGCGCGCTTTGACTCTGACTGTAACGCCGATGAATTGCTGGTTTTTCAATGAGATAATATTGTGGCGCCATCATAGAATCGTGAAGCCTGTTGAGTTCTTTATCATTTAAGCGTGCTAAGTGTAATCCGGGCATATGTTTTACTGTGTGCATATCAATGCTGGAACAGAAAGCCACGCTCTTCATGGTGAGTAAATGGGCGTACCATTCCTCTCGGTCGATAACTTTCTCCACCGCAGGCAGTAAGATACCTTGGCGTTGGCAAAACAATTCTAAGGGGTCAATTTTACTGTTAAAGCCTTTAACTTCTATAAATAGAAATGGATGGCGACAAATTTGCTCTAAGCTAATGTCAGTTTCAATTTGCCACAGAGGATGTTGTTTGGCCGCCACTATGTAGACACCATTGATCGTGCCAAGTTTGGTGTAACTTAATTCTTTATTTTCAGGGCTTTCTAAGGTGATGCCAAAATCCAGTGCACCTGCGTGAATTAACTCTGCGCTATTTTCCTGCCATTTATGTAAACGTATTTGTCCTAATGCTTGGGCGACTTCAGGCGTGCTTAATTGCGGCGCTAAAAAGCTCAATAGTCCATTACAGGCGGCGATATGTAGTGGTAAATCGGCATTGATGGCTGCATTTTGTATCTGAGTTGCAGATTGTTCGAGGTGATAAACTGATTCAGTAAACTGGCAAATCGCCACATACAGGCTTTCTGCTAAAGGAGTGGGTTTTAGCCCCTGTTGTCGGCGATAGAAGAGTTCATCGTTAAAGGTCAGGCGTAATGCGTTGAGACAACGGCTGATTTTCGGTGCAGAAACATCCAACGCTTTGGCGGCACTGTTCGCGTGCCCAGTGTCGAAAATACTTTTAAATACCAGTAAGGTAAAAACATCGAGTTCACAGATTTGTTTGAGTAATGCGTTGCTCATTTTGTATGTTGCCCTATATGAGTCTTAACTATTTTTTGCGGGGTTATTAGGGGCATTCTGTGGCCCTGACTCTGCTCCTTGCTATCCCCCTAACATCGCTATTAGCTGTGAGATTAACAGCAGTCGTGCGGATTAACTGTGATCACTCTCGGCAAAATAACAATTATTTAACCATTGTAAAGAGTGCTATTTCGCAGGCAGTTATTTGGCTGGTAAGGGTTTCGAGTCGGGGTATTAAAAAAATCGAGTAAATAATGCGTTCAAAATACAAGCTCGCCTAAGTGGGTGAGCTTGTGAGCATCATTGATTCGCTGTTTTAGCGAGATTCTATAGCATCGTTTTGTACGTGCGATAAGTTACCATTGGCTGTTACAGGGGAGTGGCCAAATGGTTGGCGCATCTTCTTTAATCCGCATGCCAATAAACTGGCCGCCCTCAAAAATTTGCATTGAAGTGCTCGCCACTTCGCCATCGACAACACCATTGCTATGGATCACTAAGCGTTCACAAATGAGTCTGCCTTTGAAGTGTCCGTCCACGACAAACTCATGGCACTTGACTTCGCCTTGAATCGTACCGCCCTGTTCTATAGTGATATTAGCCTCAGAAAGCAGTTGACCTTGGATATCACCGCCAACAAGCACATCGCCCGTTAATTCAATATTCCCCGTGAGTTTAGTGCCTCGAGAAATAAAACTAAAAGAGGGACTTTTTTTAGGGGGGAAGAACAGTTTTTTTACAAACATCATCATAAATTAACTTAATTCGAGAAGGGATTAACAGAGTTCAATAGAGGCGCGATACTAGCGTAAAATCGATGATATGCACAGCTCTGTATGGGTTAATGTGATGGCTTTGCTGCATTAAGTCGGTCGGGTTATTTCAATGGCCTTGCTAGGACAGGGAGCCACACAGGCGCCGCATCCGGTACAAAGTTCAAGGTCTATTTGCGGACGTGGAGCTTGGCCAATATTGAACTCAAAACTGATGGCTCTAGGCTCACAGGCATCCTTACAACTTTGACACCAGATCCCTTGAAAGGTTAAACAGCTTTTTTGAATATGGGCTTGATACGACCAAGGTATTTGGGCTAAATCGAAGATATTCTCAGGGCATGCCTCAGCGCACAGTGTACAAAAAGTACACTCATTGTCCTTAAAGGACACTTCAGGAAATCCACCATCGCCTTTGATGATGATCTGCGTTTCACACACCTCAATACAGGCTGAACAGCGCGTGCACACATCGGTGAACTCGATATCATCACGCACCCAAGGTGGCCTCAAGGCATTATCTTTACGGCGGCGAAAGAGGTTACGACGACTGTGATTAATACTTTGAGTCATGTTGCTCCTCGAACGGTTGGTTATTTAAAGTGATGGGTGTATTCACAGTGATAAAGAAAAATGGCTTGGGATATTTCCACAAGCCATTCAATTTGTTAGCCGTTGTAACCATTGGGATTGGTCGATTGCCAATGCCAGCTACTGTTGGCCATATCTTCTAGCGTATGTGTTGCTTGCCAGCCAAGATCTTCCCTTGCGTGGGTTGGATCGGCGTAGCAGGCGGCAATATCACCCGGACGACGTGGCGCAATTTGGTAGGCAATGGTGTTACCACAGGCTTTTTCAAAGGCATGAACCATGTCTAAAACACTATATCCTTGGCCTGTGCCTAAGTTATAGGTGACCAGACCCGGTTTAGTGGCCAATTTTGCCAGTGCTTTTAAATGGCCATTGGCTAAATCCACCACATGGATATAGTCACGCACGCCAGTCCCATCATGAGTCGGATAATCATCACCAAACACACTTAAGGCGGCACGTTTACCCACGGCAACCTGCGCAATAAAGGGCATTAAGTTGTTAGGGATATCATTAGGATCTTCGCCGATTAAGCCACTGGCATGGGCGCCAACCGGATTAAAATAACGCAGACGAGCGATATTCCAGCTCGGATCGGCATTGTGTACATCTGCCAGTATATGTTCAACCATCAATTTAGATTGGCCATAGGGATTGGTCGCCCCAGTGGGGAAGTCTTCGGTGATAGGTAAACTTGCAGGATCGCCATACACAGTAGCCGATGAGCTGAAAACGAGATTTTTCACTTTAAACTCCGCCATAACTTGGCAGAGGATAAGAGTTCCTGTGACGTTATTCTCATAATACTTAAGGGGTTTAGCGACGGATTCACCCACTGCTTTTAATCCCGCAAAGTGAATAACGGAATCAATAGCATGATCGTTAAACACTTTTTGTAATAAGGCTTTATTAAGAATATCGCCCTGATAGAAAGTGACCGATTTACCTGTGATCCGCTCGACTCGGTTTAAGGCTTCTATGCTCGAATTAGACAAGTTGTCTAACACAATCACATCGCTGCCTGCATTGAGCAGTTCTACCACAGTGTGAGTGCCAATATAGCCAGCACCACCGGTCACTAAAATCGTCATTACTTCATCCCTTTTACAACGGTTTTTAAATATTGTGCAAAATCTTCACCGATTTCGCTGTGGCGCAGGGCGTATTCAACGTTCGCGCGCATATACCCTTGTTTGTTACCACAGTCGTGACTCTTACCTTCCATGTAGTAAGCATTTACGGTTTCTTGTTTCATTAACATAGCGATTGCATCGGTTAATTGAATTTCATCGCCCGCGCCTGCAGGGGTTTTAGCCAGTAACGGCCAAATGCTGGCAGGTAACACATAACGGCCTACAACGGCTAAGTTAGATGGTGCTTCATCCACGGCTGGCTTCTCAACCAGTTCGACTAATGGTTCTGACTCTCCAGGTTGTAAATCATGGCCATTCACATCAGCAATACCATATTGGTTAACGACATTGTGTGGCACGCCTTCAACCATGATTTGACCCACTTGGGTTTCATCAAACAGGGTAACCATAGCGGCTAAGTTATCGCGGCGCAGATCACAGCTGGCTTCATCGATGATCACATCAGGCAGCAATACTGCAAATGGTGCATCGCCGACGACAGATTTTGCACACAAAATGGCGTGGCCTAACCCCTTCGCCTGAGATTGACGCACGCTGATCACCGTCACGTCTTTAGGACAGATAGATTGTACGGCTTCAAGTAACTGACGTTTAACACGGCGCTCGAGTTGGGCTTCTAATTCGAAACTGGTATCGAAGTGGTTTTCGATAGAGTTTTTACTGGCGTGAGTCACTAAGACAATTTCTTTGATCCCAGCAGCGATAGCTTCACTGACCACGTATTGGATCAATGGTTTATCGACAACCGGTAACATTTCCTTTGGAATCGCTTTGGTCGCTGGAAGCATACGAGTGCCTAGGCCTGCGACAGGAATAACGGCTTTACGAATTTGATGTTGTTTCATTGCGAGCCTTTTAGGTCAAGGAGATGCGGTTAATGGCCAATATTGTAAATGACCTACACAGAAAAGCTATTTACAAACACTAAAAAATTGAGGAAATCTAAGTATTTTAACGGCAAATTCGAGCATAAGTTTTAGCAAAGGTAGCACAGTGGATCTAATCCAGCACCCATGGCGTGCAGCAACAGGGTGATTTTAATGACCTTGTAATATTTGCTTTACGTTTACGTCACTGTGGCGGCACAAGAATAAAGTGTGAGGGAGTTAACAAATTTAAAGCCTTAGATCACTATGGAGCCATGAGTGTTAGCCACCGAGTGAAGACTATGACGAAAGGAACAGAGTACATCGCTCGCAGAGCCGATGACACTGGGTTTATCCATTACCCACAAGAAGAACACGATATTTGGCGTCAGCTTTATGCCCGTCAAGCCGTTAATCTCCCTGGTCGTGCCTGTAAGGAGTATCTGCAAGGGCTCGATGCCTTAGGGATGCCAAAGGATCGCATTCCGCAACTTGCCGAAATTGATACGGTATTACAAGCGACCACTGGTTGGAAAACGGCGGCGGTCCCTGCGCTGATATCCTTCGGCCGTTTTTTCGAACTGCTGGCAAATAAAGAGTTTCCAGTGGCCACTTTTATTCGCCGCAAGGAAGAGTTTGATTACTTGCAAGAGCCAGATATCTTCCACGAGATTTTTGGTCACTGCCCTTTGCTCACCAACCCTTCATTTGCCAATTTCTCTCACATGTATGGGCAGTTAGGTTTACATGCCAGCAAAGAGGAAAGGGTATTTTTAGCGCGTTTGTACTGGTTTACGGTTGAGTTTGGTTTACTACAGCCTAAAGACGGTCCCTTATGTATTTATGGCGGCGGCATTTTAAGCTCGCCCGGTGAAACCTTGTATGCAATGGAAAGTGACGCGCCAGAGCGTCAACCTTTTGATTTATTGAATGTGCTGCGAACCCCATATCGCATCGACATTATGCAGCCGATTTATTATGTGATTGAGCACATTGATATGCTGGATGAAATTGCCAAGATGGATATTATGGCTTATGTCACTAAGGCGCGTCAGTTAGGTTTATTTGCCCCTAAGTTTCCGCCAAAAGCTAAGGCGAGTTAAGTCACGATTCGGTTGATGAGTTGACTCGTTATTTGGCTGGCGTCTAATTTAGCCATCTGATATTGAGTCATGCGATTTAAGCTATTAATAGAAAATGAGTAAAGTGCAACAGAATATCCCTACCAATGTTGCCAACAGGAGTATGTATGACAGCGTTATCGAATATGAAATGTGAAGCGTGCCAAGCCGACGCACCTAAAGTGACCGATGAAGAATTGGCCGAACTTATTCGTATGATCCCCGACTGGGGCGTGCAAGTACGTGACGGCGTAATGCAGCTTGAGCGTGTCTACAAGTTTAAAAACTTTAAACTGGCGATGGCATTCACGAATAAGCTGGCGGATTTAGCGGAAGAAGAATTCCATCATCCAGGTATTTTCACTGA
This sequence comes from Shewanella vaxholmensis, assembly GCF_031932135.1. NCBI lineage: Bacteria > Pseudomonadati > Pseudomonadota > Gammaproteobacteria > Alteromonadales > Shewanellaceae > Shewanella > Shewanella vaxholmensis. Next base: position 45,611 of record NZ_JAUOEV010000001.1, on the reverse strand, counting down.
ATGGGGCAAAGTAACCGTCACTTGGTGGTCACACTCTATTAAGGGCCTACATAAGAATGACTTCATCATGGCCGCCAAGACAGACCAGTTATTGGTTTAGTTAATTCACCAATTTAATCAGCATCTTAACCTGTTTTTTGATGCTGATTTTTTCTTCCTGTTACAATTCAACTGTAAACTAGGCTTGCCACTTTCTGTTTAACCTTCTAACGTATACGGGCTCTGCTATTTCCCCTCATCGCTGACGTTTTCGTTAAGGTAACGACTTGCCTAGCAAGCGTCATTTTTGTTGTAAAGCTCAAGGCGAAAAATAGCTCTGCACGGTTTATCCCCAAAATTCGAATCAAAAAAGGGAATATCAGTCATTATGCGCTTGGAAGTCAGCTGTCAGGATCGTGTTGGTTTAGCCAAAGATATCTTAGTCGTGTTAGAGCGTTATGGTATAAATTTAATTGCCATTGATGCCAGTAACCAAGGTTTCCTGTACTTACAATTTGCCGAAATCAGTTTTGAAACCTTGAGTGCCTTGATGCCGCAGATCCGCAAAGTGGAAAGTGTCCACGATGTGCGTACTGTGTCGTTTATGCCCTCAGAGCAGGAACATTACGCCCTTAAAACCTTGCTCAAAACCTTACCCGACTCCGTTTTCTCCATCGATGCTAAAGCACGTATTCGTATCGTTAACGAGTCCGCCTTGCTCAATATCGGCATGGGCGAGCACGAAGTGCTCGAAGAGTCGCTCAATCATTGGGTGCAAGGTTTTAATTTCAGCCGTTGGTTGAGTGAAAGCCAAGTCTTACCGCAAGCGGCGAGGGTACAAATCGGCCCAAACGAATATCTAGCCGAAATGCTGCCGATTTACCTGCCAGATGAAGATGAAAAAACAATCTTAGTTGGCGCAGTGGTGTCGCTAAAATCCCCCGCGCGGGTTGGAAAGCAGTTTAACGCGCTGCAGAATCAAACCACTGGCTTTGAAAATGTATTAGCCAGCAGTGACAAAATGAAGGAAGTGCTAAAGCAAGCGCGGCGTATGGCCCAGCTCGATGCGCCTTTATTGATCACAGGTGAAACGGGTACTGGCAAAGAATTAATGGCCAGAGCCAGCCACGATGGCAGCATGCGCCGCGAGAAACCCTTTATCGCCATCAACTGCGCCGCTCTGCCCGACAGCGCCGCCGAAGAAGAATTATTCGGTTATGTCAGCCAAGGTAAAGTCGTTAAAAGGGGTTTCTTTGAAGAAGCCAAGGGCGGCACAGTATTTCTCGATGAAGTTGCGGAAATGTCCAAGGCCGCCCAAGTTAAGCTGCTTCGGCTATTGCAAGATGGTACCTTTAGACGTATTGGCGGCGATGAAGAAGTCCGTGCCGATGTGCGGATCATCTGCTCAACCCAGAAGAATTTAGCCGAACTGTGTCAAACCGGTGCGTTTAGGGAAGATTTATACTATCGCATCCATGTACTGAGTTATCACATTCCGTCACTGCGCGAGCGTAAAGTCGATATCATTCCTCTGACGGAAATGTTCCTCGAACATTACAGCCAACAGTTGTCTAGCCCAGTGCGGCGGATTTCGGCCCAGTGCCGTGATCATTTGCTCACCTACGCTTGGCCAGGTAACGTACGCCAATTAAAGAACGCAGTATTTAGAGCTGTGTCTATGTGGGACGGTTCGGCCGAGTTAACGGTAGAGCAATTAAAACTGCCATCCTACGCCGAAGGTTTTGGTTACTTTGACAATGAGTTTGAAGGCAATCTCGACGATGCGATGAAGCAGTTTGAAGCGAGTCTGTTGCGTCGGTTATATCCTGCCTATCCGAGCACTCGGCAGTTAGCGAAAAAGCTCGGGGTGTCGCACACCGCTATTGCCAATAAGCTGCGTGAATACAAGATAGCCAAGCGTCGTTAAGCCGTGGCCTGCTGGCTTGACGCGATAGATGTAACAATATCGTTCCACTTAGTTGCTGACTTTTCAGGCATATTGCTTACCGAGATATTGATAAGCGGCAACTAGGTTATAAACGTAATGATTAGTTTACGAAATGTGAAATAATTGACCCAAATGTGATTTGGGTCACGCTATAGGAATCTGCGTCAGCTTCGGGTATTTCTACGCGCAACAAATACGTTAAAGCAAGCAAAAGGGCATGCCTTTGTTGGCGCGGACTGCGTTACGTGTGCGCCCTTAATGAGTCAAAAAGTCCGAGTAAAATCGCCGAATATAAGCTGGATGACGCCGCGCGTTTTCCAGCACAATAAAATTGTACGCCTAGCCTTAGAAGCACTGGAGCCAATATGAAACTTGCAAGTTATAACAATGGTCGCCGCGATGGTCAGTTGATGTTAGTTAGCCGCGATCTCACTAAAACGGTTGCCGTTCCTGCCATTGCTCACACTATGCAGCAATTACTCGACGGTTGGGATTTACTGAAACCGCAATTGCAAGAATTGTACGACGCGTTAAATGAAGGCATGTTAGATAACGCGCAAGCGTTCGATGAAGCTAAGTGTTTGTCGCCACTACCGCGTGCTTATCAATGGGCCGATGGCAGTGCTTATGTGAATCACGTTGAGCTAGTCCGTAAGGCTCGCGGCGCTGAAATGCCTGAAACCTTCTGGACAGATCCGCTGTTCTATCAAGGTGGGTCAGACAGTTTTATTGCCCCTAAAGCCGATATTCCACTGGCGAGTGAAGACTGGGGTATCGATTTCGAATCTGAAATCGCGATCATCACCGATGATGTGCCTATGGGCGTGAGCAGCGACAATGCGGCTAAGCACATTAAATTGTTGATGTTAGTCAACGATGTGTCGCTGCGTAACTTAATCCCTGGTGAGTTGGCAAAAGGCTTTGGCTTCTTCCAATCTAAGCCATCGAGCAGTTTTTCACCTGTGGCAGTGACGCCGGATGAACTGGGCGCCAGTTGGGAAGATTCTAAAGTGCATTTACCGTTGATCACCCATTTAAACGGTGAGTTATTTGGTCGTCCGAATGCGGGCGTCGATATGACCTTTAATTTCAGCCAGTTAGTTTCACATGTGGCGAAAACCCGTCCATTGGGCGCAGGCGCGATTATTGGCTCTGGTACTATTTCTAACTATGACCGTAGCGCAGGCTCTAGCTGCTTAGCGGAAAAACGTATGTTAGAAGTGATTGCCGAAGGCAAAGCCACTACACCATTTATGCGTTTTGGCGACACTGTTCGCATCGAAATGCTTGATGACAACAATGTAACGATTTTCGGTTCTATCGATCAAAAAGTGGTTGAATACAAAGCCTAAAGCTTTCCCTTAAAGGGCACATCGACTCAAACTAACGGGGCTTAATTGCCCCGTTTTTATACTGACTTTTATAAGGATATGAAAATATGAAACTTTATGGTTATTGGCGCTCAAGCGCGGCGTACCGAGTTCGCATCGCCCTCAATCTTAAGGGGATTTCAGCCGAGCAGTTGTCAGTGCATCTTGTACGTGATGGCGGCGAGCAGCATAAAGCGGCTTATACTGCACTAAATCCGCTCGAGTTAGTGCCAACCTTAACGTTGGATGATGAGTTGGATATGGATGCTTTGTCGCAATCCTTAGCCATTATTGAATATCTCGATGAAATACATCCACAAACCCCATTATTGCCTGCATCGGCTCTTGAACGTGCCCATGTGCGCGCCATGGCGCTCACGGTAGCCTGTGAAATTCATCCATTAAACAACTTGCGGGTATTACAGTATTTAACCCAAACCTTAGGGGTCGATGAAGCGGCTAAAAATACTTGGTATCACCACTGGGTTGCGAGTGGTTTTGCAGCCTTAGAAACATTGTTGATTAGGCACAGTGGTCGTTATTGCTTTGGAGATACAGTGACATTAGCCGACTTATGTTTAGTGCCGCAGGTGTATAACGCCCAGCGTTTTAATGTAGATTTAACGCCTTATCCCAATATCATGCGCGTGTGGGCTGAGTGTAATCAGCTTGAAGCCTTTGCCGATGCGGCCCCAGAGCGCCAAGCGGATGCGGTGTAACGAATCGTACTGATGAAGTGTTTACAAATAGTAAAGAATGGATCATGAGGCTTGCTTTGCAAGTCTTATCTTAGTGATGGGATTTTAATGCTTTTCAGTAAAAAATGTCCGTATTGCAAAGGTAAACTCGGCGCTAAGGATGTGCCGATTAAGGAAGGACGCTGCTGCCACTGTGATAAGCCAATACGGTACAAACTCAATGTAATAAAATGGATGCTACTGTTCATGCCCATCTTTACTGTTAGCGTTAATTTGCTAGACAAAGATGTCTATGGGTTTTGGATTTGTTTTGCGGTAATGGTACCTATTTATAGTCTCGTTTCTCTACTCTGTCATGGGGTCGTAAAGTGCTCAGAAACCGATGAAGAAGTGGAGTAAGCCGAATGTCATTTCCGTGTTTATATCTGACATTGAAGCGGACGATTATGTTAAGAGTAATGTTATGAATGATGCGATGAGTGAAGCAGAACTAAAGCATCAATTACTCGAATGGATAGCTCAAGACTGCGAGCGGGTGAGGGCGCTTGAATTTGCGCTTCAATGCGCCAGAATACACTCAATGCCGCAGTGGTGCCTTGCGGCGGGATTTGTCCGTAATCTAGTCTGGGATCGCTTGCACGGATTTGAGTTGAGTCCACTGAATGATATCGATCTGATCTATTTTTGCCCGTTAGATATCAGTCCCGAGCGGGATTTGGCAATTGAAACCTATCTCAATCAGCTTGTCCCTGAGTTACCTTGGTCGGTGAAGAATCAGGCGCGCATGCATGTTCGAAATCAAGACATGGCTTACACATCTTGTGTTGATGCTATGTCCTATTGGCCAGAGCTTGAAACCGCAATCGGGGTAAGCTATCAAGCTGTCGATACAGAATCTGATGATCAGACTCAGATAAAGACTGAGACTCAGACTTGTGTTGGGATGAAAAATCATCCCGCGTCTTGTGATATTGAGCTGGTGGCTCCCTTTGGGCTGAACTCCTTGTTTGCACTCAAACTGAGTGCTAATCCAAAGCGGGCATTACCTGTGTTTGATCACAGAGTCGCGACTAAGGGTTGGCTTACTCGGTATCCTTTGCTTGAGTGTTGCCGCAAAAGCTGATTTTCTCATTCACCCATTTTATCTCTCACTCACTCCTAAACAGACTCAAGCATCTGACTCAATTCGTCCCATGTAATTTAGCGACTCAATATAGCGATTCAATTGAGTTACTCACTAATTAAGACCGCTAACAGTATGGGTATCATCCTTAAGCCGTTTAGGTTCGGCTGTTGTCTGCTTCTATTCTTCCTCATCTAGTCCGATCAATTTGAACTTAATGGCCAAATCCCCCTCAGCTAAGTGCTTTTTATTGTTACTTAAATGTTTATTTTACTAATGTTCTCTACCTCTTGCTGTAGTCATTAGTGATGACTAATAAAGAACTTAGCTCACAGAAAACAAAGGTGTACTGTCGATAAATGTTTGAATTTCGTGATTCAGCTCCCATGTGCAGTGCCTAGAAATGAGTATTGCTCATTCACTTTGATTTGGATCAATAAAGTGGTCGCACTTCTCTGGCAGTGTAAGCGTCAATTGTTAAGGATGTAATTTAAAACAAAAACCTATGTTGTACATATGGAGTATGATGATGAATAAAAACACTGTTTCTACACTGATCGCTGCCACCCTTTTAGCTGCTGGTTTTTCTGCTTCTGTATCGGCTCACCAAGCAGGCGACATTATCGTTCGTGCGGGTGCTGTGGTTGTTGCGCCAAATGAATCAAGTGATGATGTTGCGGGTAACGGCGAGTTCCAAATCAGCAATAACACTCAAGTGGGTTTAAACTTCGGTTATATGTTGACAGATAACTTTGGGGTTGAGTTATTAGCTGCCACACCTTTTAGCCACGATGTTTCTTTAAAAGGTGTAGGTAAGATTGCCGAAACTAAACATTTGCCACCCACTTTAGTGGCGCAGTACTATTTTGGTGATGCGCAATCTAAATTACGTCCATACGTGGGTGTCGGTGTTAACTATACTAATTTCTTCGACAATGAGTTCACCAATGATTTAGGTGGTGCGTTAACTGACTTAAGCATGACCACGTCTTGGGGCTTAGCGGCACAAGCGGGTGTTGACTATCAGGTTAACAAAAACTGGTTAGTGAACGCTTCTGTGTGGTACGCGCAAATTAGCAGTGACGTGAAATTTAAATTAGCGGGCGACACTGTAGTTATCGACACTGATATCAACCCATGGGTTTATATGGTCAGCGTGGGTTACACTTTCTAATCCACTGATTAGATAAGCGTAAAAAAGGAGCCTTAGGCTCCTTTTTCGTTTCTGCACTTTTTATCGCGCATGTTCCACTCAGGTTAAGCCGACTTAGCGCTTTGGCTTTTTAGCCTTCCAGTGGCGAGTGTTATAGATAAATTCGGGTAATAATACGGTGAGCCAAGCGACGAGGCGCCAGCGTTTGGTCACATAGACGCGGCGTTTGCCTTGCTTCATTGCTTTGATGATCTGTGCTGCAACGTGCGGTAATGGGGCAAGCCACATTGCATTTTGTTGCATGGCGGCTTTGTCGAGTAAACCGAGTTGGATATCGGTAATCGTAATGGGTAACTTGAGGCGCTGGGCGTGCATACATAAGCCCTCAAGGTAATTCTGCCCAAAGGCCTTTGAGGCGTGATAGGCCACACTTGGGCCACCGCGCAAACCTGCGATAGAGTTTATTGCCGCCAGTTGTCCATAACCTTGCTCGCGAAATAGTCTAAATGCCGTATTGCAGATTGCGGCGAAACCTCGCACATTGACATCGATAATGTCTTGCTCTGGCAGCCAAGGCAGCTCAGGATCATAACTATTGAGGCCTGTATTGACTAAGACTAAGTGCGCACCGCCCAGACTCTGCCAGACGGATTCAAGTTGAGTGATAATGGCTTGAGGCTGTTCAATTTGAAGTGAAAATACTTGTACTTTTGTTGGCAAGGATAAGGCAAAATCGCGGAGTGATTCTGGATCTTGGGCGAATAAGACTAATTCAACCTGTTGATCTGCCAATTGCTTTGCAATTTCACGACTTAATTGTGAGCTAGCTCCCACAATTATTGCAGTTGCTTGGGTCATAGGTTTTTCGGCAGCGAAATGGTGGCTTATGATAGGAAGATATGTTCGCCAAGACAAGATTTATAGCTTGGGCGTATGGACATCTAGAAGTCTTTATGTATGATTAGGAGAAACAAAATGAACAAATGGTTGCGTTTAAGCGCGTTGAGATTAACCGCTTTAGCATTAATGGCGCTAATGGGTGTGTTATCGGGTTGTGCGACACCCAATGCTATCGTGGAGATAAAAGGCGAGACCTTGTATCGCGAACGGATTGCTCTGCCCGCCGAGGCTAAGGTCGTAGTGCAATTGCTCGATGTCTCAAAAATGGATGTGCCAGCCATAGTGATGGCGGAGCGTGTACAACAAGGTGCAGCAACACCCACGCCATTTAGTTTTGCGATTGGCAGCGATCAGTTCCAACCTGGGCACACTTATGCCATAGGTGCACGGATAATGCTCGGTGATAAGTTATTGTTTATTAATACTCAAGCCTATCATATTGACCTCAATTCGACTGAGCCAATGACGATACTGCTAGAGAAAGTCGGTGGCTAGTTAGCCCGCTCAGAAGTGAGCTGACATACGCGCCGAATCCGTTGGTATTTACGAACAGAAGAGGCGCGGTATGCCGGTTAGAATTCCAGATCATCTGCCCGCAGCAGAAGTGTTAGAGTCAGAAAATATTTTCGTTATGTCCGAGACGCGGGCGGCTAATCAAGATATCAGACCGATGAAGGTGCTGATTTTGAACTTGATGCCGAACAAAATCGAGACAGAAACCCAGTTACTGCGTTTACTGGGCAACACGCCTTTACAAGTTGATGTGGATTTACTGCGTATTCACGACAAAGAATCCAAGCATACTTCCATCGATCACATGAATACTTTCTACCGTGACTTTGAAGCCGTGCGCCATAAAAATTACGACGGCCTTATCATCACAGGTGCGCCGCTTGGGCAAATCGATTTCGAAGATGTAGTTTATTGGGACCATATCCGTGAAATCATCGACTGGTCGCAAGAGCATGTCACCTCAGTGTTGTTTTTATGCTGGGCAGCCCATGCGGGCTTGTATCATCTCTATGGTTTAAATCGAAAAATATTGCAACAGAAGCGTTCAGGCGTATTCGTGCATCGCCGTACCTCTCAGCATTTTCCGTTACTGCGCGGTTTTGATGATGAATTTTTCGCACCCCATTCCCGTTTTGCCGAAATGGATGTCGAAGAAATTAGACAACATCCACAGCTGCAGCTATTGGCCGAGTCCGATGAGGCTGGGGCTTATTTGGTGTTAAGTCGGAATAATCGTAACTTGTTTGTGATGGGTCATCCTGAATATCAAAAGTCGACCTTAAACGAGGAATATCAGCGAGACTTAAGCCAAGGCTTAGACCCGAATGTGCCGCAGAATTATTATCGTAATGATGATCCTAAAGCCGACGCCATTGCCCGCTGGCACAGCCACGGTAGCCTGCTGGTGAGTAACTGGCTCAACTATTACGTCTATCAGTTAACCCCTTACGACTTAAGCGATATGACGGCGATGACACCGTGGGAGTCGCGTTAATTCACGCAGTTATTTCTGTGAGTTCCTGTCAAGATAGCGTTTAGTGCTTCAGTGCCTTATTGATTTAAGGCACTGTTTTTAAGGCTCTGTTTTTAAAGCACTGTATTTTTAAGTAACTGTTTTAAGTCACTGTTTTTTTTTAAAGTCACTATGTTTTTGAAGCATTACGTTGATTGAATGCACTAAGCGTCCTGCGGTATATGATGACTTTTACCGCTTATAACTTAAATTGGGTCACTAACTTATCTAAGTGAACCGATAGTTTTTGTAAGTTTGCACTGGATGCCGTTAACTCGTCGGCAATCTCAGAGGTCTCGGTGGTTAATTGATTTATCTCTTCGACGTTACGGCTTATCTCCGCTACAACCATAGACTGCTCTTCTGTCGCGGTGGCCACTTGAATGTTCATGTCGCTGATTTGGCTAATATGCGAAGTAATCAGGGTTAACGAGTCATTGGCATCATCTGCCTGCTTGACGACCATACCGCTTTGTTCGTGACCCCGCTTGATGGCGGTGACTGTTTTGGACGATTGCTCCTGCAGCTTGTTAATCATTGTTTGAATTTCATCTGTCGATGACGCTGAACGACTGGCAAGGTTTCGGACTTCGTCGGCGACGACGGCAAAACCTCGACCTGTCTCGCCAGCACGTGCAGCTTCAATGGCTGCGTTGAGTGCCAGCAAGTTAGTTTGTTCTGAAATGCTGCGTATGGTGTCCAAAATACTGCCGATCGAATTGGTTTGCGTCGCGAGCGAAGTAATGTCAGTGCTGATGTGTTGAATTTCAATGGATAACGAGCTGACACCCTGGCGAGCTTTGGCGACCACACTCGCGCCATTATGCGCTTGATTATCTGCTTCTTTGGCGGCATTAGCCGCTTGGGTTGCGTTGCCAGCAATATTGTCCACTGTGGTGCCCATCTCATGGATTGCCGTTGCGATTTGCGTGGTGCGATCGCGCTCGTTAATACAATTTCTATGGGTTGCTTGGGCTTTGCTGGCGACATCGTTTGCCGTATGGGCGAGTTGGCGTGAGTTGTCAGCCACGGCTTCAATCGCATTACGGATCTTCAGCACAAACTGATTAAAGTGCAGGGCAATATCACTGAGTTCGTCTTGGCCTTTTAACTCGATCATATTATGCAAATCAAGTTTGTCACTGGCAGAAGAAATATGCTGTTGTAACGATGCCACGCGAAGTCGTAGACGACGCAGCATAATAAAACCTAGAAATATTGAAATAATCAAAGCGATGGTTAAAACAACAAACATTTCCATGCGTGTTTCTTGGTAGTTTTTTTGACTGTCAACGAAGCTGGCGTTGCCTTGTTGTAGCAATGAGTCAAGAATGGCATCGGTACTCTTTCTCATTATGTTGTAGCTAGCTGCGAACTGGTTACGATAGATTTCTTGCGATTTTGCCACTTCCCCCTTTTCCATCGCTGTAAGCATAGGCGCGAGTTCGTCACTTTTGACTTTATCAAAGAGGTCGATCAACTTCTGTACTTCGGCACGGGTAATGGGGTTTACCTGAGCGTCACGGGCAGCTTTTAATGCCGCATCCATTTCTGGAATGTCCTCAGCACGGGTTTCTGTTACTCGGGTTAATACGCCTTTTTGATCCTTCATCGTCGGGATTTCTTGTAAGATAATAATATCAATGCCCACTCGCATACGAGGAATACGGGACGCAACTTCCGCCATCGACCTTAATGGCGCGCTGGTATTTTCGGCGAGTGTTTTAGTTTGATCTTGCATACCAGATAAGCCTTGAATGGCTGTTAAGCTGATTAAGATAAGAGCAATACAGGGAATAGCGATGACCCCGATAAACTGGGTCTTAAGCGTTATCTGATTTAGCATGTCTTTCCTTCCTACTTTTATTTAGGGTTATCTGGTTGGGATGTTTATGGTTAGATAATTTGGCATTATTAAATAGGAACAATAGCTTGAATTTTTATTCTTAAATTTCAGTACCCAGTTAAGGTATCCCACTTTGCACACTATGGATTTATGTAAGCGGGTCAATAACATGCTAACTGTGTAGTTGAGCATAGCGATTTTATAGATAACAACCAAATCCTTATGTCGATGTTATAACAGGTCTGTCCACTTGAACTGGTTTGGTCGTCAAGCTCATGCGTTCATTTCTTGATGGCGAGCATAAATCATTCGCTGCTAGGACGTTAAGTGACAACACGCCCTAGATATCACTCACTGATATTAAATTAACTTAGCAAGGTTGGCTCAGTGCAATAAAAGCGCATGAGCTGGATAGGCTCTATCGTTTATGTTGAGTCAACATCCTCTTTTTACTTCAACGGATTCGCTATGATTGAGCATGCCTATATATCTTAGTCACCACTCTTACCGCCTTATCGATACCGCCACTTGTTGTTCTTCATCCCATTTTTACTGTAAATCCTTACTGACATTTTCCACTGATAAAATCTGCACATTAGACCAAGGAATACTTGCTTTACGTTCGCGTAAACGTCAGAGTGGTTTTATTGTCGATTTTATTAAACGTCCCGAGGCTGGTACTAGGCTTCGTGGTCAATTTAGGTTGGAGCCTTCATGAGTACTGAACAGATAAATCAAGATATCGTTATCGTTGCCGCTAAACGCACCCCAATGGGTGGGTTTCAAGGCAACTTATCATCCGTAGCATCACCCATGTTAGCCGCGACGGCCATTAAAGGCTTGTTAGCGGAAACACAATTGGAGGGTGAGCATGTCGATGAAGTCTTGATGGGCTGCGTATTACCCGCAGGTTTAGGTCAAGCGCCTGCGCGTCAGGCAACTTTGGGTGCGGGATTACCCTTATCCGTTGGTGCGACCACAGTGAACAAGGTCTGTGGCTCAGGCATGAAGACGGTAATGTTAGCCCACGATTTGATTAAAGCGGGCAGTGCAAAAGTGGTGATTGCAGGCGGTATGGAAAGCATGAGCCAAGCGCCGTATTTACTCGATAAAGCCCGCGGCGGTATGCGCATGGGCCATGGCAAAGTGTTAGATCACATGTTTTTAGATGGTCTTGAAGATGCCTACACGGGTGGTGCTATGGGAACGTTTGCCCAGAAAACGGCCGATGAATTTGGTATCACCCGCGAGCAGATGGACGCTTTTGCCTTAAGCTCGCTTGAAAAAGCCAATGCCGCGATTAACTCGGGTGCCTTTAAAACCGAAATCACGCCCGTCACAGTCAGTGATCGTCGTGGTGATGTGACTATCGATACCGACGAGCAACCCGGTAATGCCCGCCCTGAAAAAATTCCTACACTGCGCCCAGCCTTTACTAAAGATGGCACTATCACAGCGGCAAACTCTAGCTCTATTTCCGATGGCGCAGCGGCATTAATGCTGACCTCACGCGGCGAAGCTGACCGTTTAGGCTTAGCCGTGTTAGCCACCATTAAAGGCCACACGACTCACGCCCAAGAGCCTTCATTGTTCACCACTGCACCGGTTGGCGCTATGGCGAAATTGCTGGCCAATGTCGGTTGGTCAACGGACGAGGTGGATTTATTCGAAATCAACGAAGCCTTCGCTATGGTGACTATGCTTGCTGTGTCTGAGCTAGGTTTAGATATCGCTAAGGTAAACGTTAATGGCGGCGCCTGCGCCTTAGGTCATCCGATTGGTTGCTCGGGTTCACGTTTACTGGTGACCTTAATTCATGCATTGAAAGCCCGCGGTCTTAAGCGCGGTGTCGCCTCGCTGTGTATCGGCGGTGGTGAAGCGACGGCGATGGCCATCGAGGTTTAATCGCAACAGATTAGTTAAATCAACAAGACGGGGCTGGCAAGGGCAATCACTTCCCTTGAGGATAATCATAATATCGCACCGCCAGCCCATCACTCTACACGGAAAGGATTGCAACATGACCACACAAGTAAAGCATTACATTGACGGTGAGTTTACCCAAGGTACGGGCACATCGCAGATTATTGTCACCAATCCCGCGAATAACTCGCCGATTGCCGTGATTAATGCTGCTACGAGCGAAGAAGTTCACGCTGCCATTGCTAGCGCCAAAGCCGCTTTCAAAACGTGGAAAGAAGTGCCAGTTTCTGAACGTGCGCGCGTCATGTTGCGCTATCAACATCTGTTAAAAGAACATCACGACGAACTTGCGACCATTCTTGCCCATGAAACGGGTAAAACCTTCGAAGATGCCAAGGGCGATGTATGGCGCGGTATCGAAGTCGCTGAACACGCCTGTAACGTGGCGTCATTATTGATGGGCGAAACCGTTGAGAACGTCGCGCGTTCAATCGACACTTATAGCTACACTCAACCACTGGGTGTGTGTGCCGGTATTACGCCATTTAACTTCCCTGCGATGATCCCGTTATGGATGTTCCCACTGGCGATTGCCTGCGGTAACACCTTCATTTTAAAGCCTTCAGAACAAGATCCAATGACGCCGCAGCGCCTTGTTGAACTGTTTGTTGAAGCGGGTGCACCTAAGGGCGTATTGCAATTAGTGCATGGCGACAAAACTGCCGTGGATATTCTGCTGGCAGACCCTGCAATTAAAGCCATTTCCTTCGTCGGTTCTGTGGCTGTGGGCCAGTATATTTATAAAACCGGTACCGATAATTTAAAACGCGTACAAGCCTTTGCGGGCGCAAAAAATCACTGCGTTATCATGCCTGATGCGAACAAACAGCAAGTGATCAATAACTTAGTTGGCGCCTCTGTAGGCGCTGCGGGTCAGCGCTGTATGGCGATTTCGGTTGCCGTGTTTGTTGGCGCCGCTAAAGAGTGGATCCCAGAGTTAAAAGAAGCCTTAGCCAAGGTTCGCCCAGGTTTATGGGACGATAAAGCAGCCGGTTATGGCCCTGTCATAAGCCCTGCAGCCAAGGCACGCGTGCTGAAGCTTATCAAGCTGGGGATTGATGAAGGCGCCGAGTGTTTGCTCGATGGCAGCGACTTTACTGTGGAAGGTTATGAGTCAGGCAACTGGATTGGCCCAACCATGTTCAATAAAGTCTCCACAGAGATGAGCATCTATAAGGAAGAAATCTTCGGCCCTGTACTGTGCTGCATGGAGTCGGACTCCTTAGAAGCGGCCATCGAATTAGTCAATGCCAGCCCTTATGGCAACGGTACTTCTATCTTTACTGCCAGCGGTGCGGCTGCTCGTAAATATCAACACGAAATAGAAGTCGGCCAAGTGGGAATTAACGTACCTATTCCTGTGCCATTGCCTTTCTTCTCATTTACTGGTTGGAAGGGCAGTTTCTATGGCGATCAACATGCCTACGGTAAGCAAGCGGTACGTTTCTATACTGAGACTAAGACCATCACTTCACGCTGGTTTGAGTCCGATATCGCCGTGGCGTCTACGCCAAACATGAGCATTAACTTACGCTAAGCTCGTTCGCTAAGCTCGTTCGCTAAGCTCGTTCGCTAAGCTTAGTGATTAAGCTCAGTGATTAATCGATAAACTACGGCGTCTTTACGGCGCCCAATTTATAAAATAAAAAAGTGACCACAGAGTCATAGGAGAGCCAAATGGATTTTAATTTCAACGATGACCAACGCCAGTTTGCCGATCTGGCGCGCCAATTTGCCGCAGATGAGTTAGCGCCTTTCGCGGCTAAGTGGGATGAAGAACATCATTTCCCCAAAGACGTGATCCAAAAAGCCGGTGAACTGGGTTTTTGCTCTCTGTATTCGCCCGAATCTGAAGGCGGTATGGGCTTATCGCGCCTCGATGCGTCGATTATTTTTGAAGAGCTCGCCAAGGGTTGTACAGCGACCACGGCCATGCTGACTATTCACAATATGGCCACTTGGATGGTGACAACTTGGGGAACTGAAACCCTGCGTCAGACTTGGTCTGAGCCGTTAACCACAGGGCAAATGTTAGCGTCCTATTGTTTAACTGAGCCGGGCGCGGGTTCGGACGCCGCATCTTTGCAAACCAAAGCGGTGCGTGACGGTGATGAGTATGTGATTTCAGGTTCGAAAATGTTTATCTCAGGTGCAGGCGCCACTGAGCTATTAGTGGTGATGTGCCGCACGGGTCAAGCTGGGCCTAAGGGGATTTCTGCCATTGCCATTCCAGCGGATGCCGCTGGTGTTATCTACGGTAAGGCCGAAGACAAAATGGGCTGGAATGCCCAGCCGACCCGTCAAATTACCTTTGAAAACGTGCGCGTGCCAGTAGCGAATTTGCTCGGTGAAGAAGGCCAAGGTTTTGCTTTCGCGATGAAAGGCTTAGACGGCGGTCGTATCAATATCGCGACCTGTTCAGTCGGTACGGCTCAAGCGGCGCTGGAGCGTGCAACTCAGTATATGAATGAGCGTCAGCAATTTGGTAAACCGTTAGCGGCGTTCCAAGCATTGCAATTTAAGCTCGCCGATATGGCGACTGAGTTAGTCGCAGCCCGCCAAATGGTGCGCCTTGCGGCCTTTAAACTCGACAGCAGCGATCCTGAAGCCACCGCCTATTGCGCCATGGCGAAACGTTTTGCCACCGATGTGGGCTTTCAAGTCTGTGATGCGGCGCTGCAAATTCATGGCGGATATGGTTATATAAGGGAGTACCCGCTGGAACGTCATTTCCGTGATGTGCGTGTGCACCAGATTTTAGAAGGCACCAACGAAATTATGCGCTTAATTATCGCCCGTCGTTTACTCGATGAAAATGCAGGACAAATCCTGTAAGTCTACTCGCAAGAAGTGTGACTTATCGGTTGGCGATAACATAAAAGGAGTCTATACAGATGGAATATTTAGTTGAACGTATCGAAGGCCATACGGCCATTCTGACGATGAATAATCCACCGGCAAATACTTGGACCGCCGAGAGTTTGCAGGCGCTCAAAGCCAAAGTGCTTGAGCTGAACGCGAATAAAGAAATTTATGCCTTAGTGTTAACGGGCCAAGGGCAAAAGTTCTTCTCTGCCGGTGCCGATTTAAAGCTGTTTAGTGATGGCGACAAAGGCAATGCGGCGACGATGGCAAAGCACTTCGGTGAAGCCTTTGAAACCTTAAGTCAATTTCGCGGTGTATCGATTGCCGCGATTAACGGTTATGCCATGGGCGGCGGCTTAGAAGTCGCACTGGCCTGTGATATTCGCATCGCCGAAATCCAAGCTGTGATGGCATTGCCTGAAGCGACAGTGGGTTTATTACCTTGCGCAGGTGGCACCCAGAATCTGACCGCATTAGTCGGTGAAGGTTGGGCTAAGCGGATGATTCTATGCGGTGAGCGCGTCGATGCGACTCAGGCTTTGAATCTGCGTTTAGTTGAAGAAGTGGTCGAAACGGGCGAAGCGCTCAATGCGGCAATTGCGTTGGCCGTAAAAGTCGCTAACCAAAGCCCAAGCAGCGTCACAGCGTGCAAGACACTCATTCAAGCGGGCCGCACTATGGCGCGTAGCCAAGCGCTGCCGATTGAGCGTGAATTATTTGTCGGGTTATTTGATACCGAAGATCAGGCCGAAGGCGTGAATGCGTTTTTGGGCAAACGTAAAGCTGATTGGAAGAACCGCTAATGACTAATGTAGTAGATAACGTAAATCAGGCCACGACCACGCAAAACGTGGTTTTTCAAACCTTAGCCACCGCGTCCGGTAAGTTGATTGGGGTGGTGACACTCAATGTGGAAAAAGCCCTCAACGCCTTAGATTTAGACATGGTGCGCGCTATGACGGCGCAGCTCAATCTATGGAAGAAAGACTCGCTTGTCGCTTGTATCGTGTTAGATGGCAGCGGTGAGAAGGCATTTTGTGCGGGTGGTGATGTGCGTGCTTTATACCATGCATCCATTACCGCTAAAGGACAAGTGACTGAGGAGGCGAAGGTGTTCTTCGAAGAAGAATATCGTCTCGATTATCTACTGCATACCTTTGGCAAACCTGTGTTGGTGTGGGGCGACGGCATTGTGATGGGCGGTGGGCTCGGTTTGATGGCGGGCGCAAGCCACAGAGTCGTTACCGAAACCTCGCGCATTGCTATGCCTGAAGTGACGATTGGCCTGTACCCCGATGTGGGCGGCAGTTATTTCCTTAATCGCATGCAGGGCAAAATGGGACTGTTTTTAGGGCTCACGGCCTATCAACTCAATGCCGCCGATGCCTGTTATGTGGGCCTTGCGGATCATTACCTGAACCGTGATGACAAAGAACTGATGTTCGATGCCATGGCCACCTTAGATTGGAGCGATACACCGGCGCTTAATCATCAACGCTTAGATAGCATGATCAACGAGTTATCTAATCAAGTGGATATCCCGAAGGGTGAAAGTGTATTGGCGGACAGCCAAGATAATATCGACCGACTGATGGCGGGTAGCTTGGAAGATATCGTTACGCGTATGTCGACGTTAGCGTCGGAGGATGCTTGGTTAATGAAGGCGCGCGACACCTTCCTTGCTGGCAGTCCTATCAGCTGGCATCTGGTTAATATCCAATCACAACTAGGCAATAAGTTAAGCCTAGCTGAATGTTTTAAATGGGAATTAACCGCCAGCGTTAACGTGTGTGCCCATGGTGATTTCTGCGAAGGGGTTCGCGCACTCTTGATTGATAAAGACAGGCAACCCCAGTGGCGCTTTAAGGATGTGAACTCAGTGCCTACCGCCGTACTTGAGCAAATATTGACTTCCCCTTGGGGCGAGTCGCATCCCTTTAGCCAACTGAGCTAAGCGTTGAGTTGATTATGCATAGAGTTGGCTAAGCGTTGAGTTGATTAGTACAGATTTGAATAGTGCTGAGTGTATAGGCTCAGCCAAGCTCGCTTTACTCTGTGATAACGACAGCATAATCAATGGACTAGCAGTATCACTACACTAAAAAAAGAACAGCACACAGGAGTGACAGCATGAGTACAGTAGCATTTATCGGTTTAGGTAATATGGGCGGCCCAATGGCGGCCAATTTATTAAAAGCGGGCATGACGGTTCGTGTATTTGATTTAGTCCCAGAAGCCATGCACAGCCTTGCCGAGCAAGGGGCTTTTGTTTCTAGCACGGCCTGCGGCGCGGCGGCGGGTGCCAATGTGGTGATCACTATGCTGCCTGCGGGCAAGCATGTGAAAAGTTTATATTTAGGCAATGGCACAGACAAAGGACTGCTCGAGGTGGTTGCGGGTGATACCTTACTGATCGATTGCTCGACCATAGATGCGCAAAGCGCGCAATTGGTAGCGGCCGAAGCGGCTAAAAGCGGCATAGAGTTTATGGATGCACCGGTTTCTGGCGGCACAGCAGGCGCGGCGGCGGGTACTTTAACCTTTATTTGTGGTGGTTCC
Source organism: Shewanella vaxholmensis (assembly GCF_031932135.1). Taxonomy (NCBI): domain Bacteria; kingdom Pseudomonadati; phylum Pseudomonadota; class Gammaproteobacteria; order Alteromonadales; family Shewanellaceae; genus Shewanella; species Shewanella vaxholmensis. The sequence goes on along the minus strand of NZ_JAUOEV010000001.1, from coordinate 27,662 downwards.
GATAGCGCTTTTGAGCGGGGTCAGCCAGTGCTTAAAGCTATGGGTGTGAACATATTCCATGCTGGTGGCCCGGGTGCGGGACAAGTCGCTAAAATCTGCAATAACATGCTGTTATCTGTGTTGATGGTCGGCACTTCAGAGGCGCTGCAAATGGGCATTGACCATGGTCTCGATCCCAAAGTCTTGTCCGACATTATGAAGGTCAGCAGTGGTGGTAACTGGACCCTCGAAAAGTACAATCCATGCCCAGGGGTGATGGAGACTGTACCTTCTTCTAAGGGCTATCAGGGCGGCTTTATGGTAGATTTGATGGTTAAAGATCTCGGTCTGTCCCAAGAAGCTGCATTATTGAGCAACTCCAGCACGCCAATGGGCGCTTTAGCCCGCAGCTTGTATGTGAATCATGCAAGACAAGGTAACGGCCGCCGAGATTTTTCCAGTATTTTTGAACAATTTGCACAACTTAAAAAATAGACATAGTTAACAAGGGATAACCAGATGGATTTAAAAGATAAGGTTGTCGTCATTACTGGCGGCGCGGGTGGCTTAGGTCTGGCAATGGCGCAAAATTTTGCGCAGGCGGGTGCTAAGATAGCGCTTATCGACGTGGACCAAGAAAAACTCGAGCGAGCTTGCGCTGAGCTTGGATCGGACACTGAAGTCCAAGGTTATGCCTTAGACATTACCGACGAAGAAGACGTCGTGGCAGGTTTTGCCTATATTCTCGAAGATTTTGGCCAAGTGAACGTGTTAGTGAACAACGCCGGTATTCTGCGTGATGGCCTGTTAGTCAAAGCCAAAGACGGCAAAGTCACCGACCGTATGTCTTATGAGCAATTCCAATCTGTGATCAATGTGAACTTGACGGGTAGCTTCCTCTGCGGTCGTGAAGCGGCAGCGGCCATGATTGAATCCGGTCAAGCGGGCGTGATTGTTAATATCTCTAGCTTAGCGAAAGCGGGCAACATGGGACAGTCGAACTATGCCGCTTCAAAAGCAGGCGTCGCGGCCATGTCTGTTGGCTGGGCGAAGGAATTAGCGCGTTACAATATCCGTAGTGCCGCGGTTGCACCGGGCGTTATTGCTACTGAGATGACAGCGGCAATGAAACCTGAGGCGCTGGAGCGTTTAGAGAAGCTAGTGCCAGTAGGGCGCTTGGGTCATGCTGACGAGATAGCCTCTACCGTACGCTTTATTATTGAGAACGACTATGTAAATGGTCGCGTGTTCGAAATCGATGGTGGTATCCGTCTGTAATGACGATATCTTATTGATATTCATAAAAACCGAGCTGAGGCTCGGTTTTTTATTGAGTAAAGAAACATAATGGCATTTTGAACTCAGTCTTTGGATTTATTTAGATTTCACTGTTGGAGTTGACATTTAGTTGTTAACCTTCAACAATCGCCCTCCAGTTTTTTTACATAACTTTACATACATGTTTGTCGCATGTAATGGAGCTTAACATCCGGATGTCTTGGCAGGATAAAGCCCTCTGGCTTGAGAAAATCACTAAACGCATGATGTTAATCGTGGGTGTCCTAGGGTTGATTGTGATCTATTGCGGGTTCTTTTTTCTGCTCTTCAGTGGTCGCTCTGTGGCCGTGATCCCGTGGTTTTTCCTTATCTCACCTTGGGTGTGTATTTATTTTGGCTTAACGCAAGTACAGCAAGTGCAAGTGGTAAATTGGTTCTTAAAAAAATTTAAAAAATAACCAATTTCTGCAAGTTCCTATTTTGTTTCGGTTTGTGCAGTTGGCAAACATTGGGGAGAAACAATGAAGTTACATGGATATTTATGGGTGCTAGGGAGTTTGTTTTGTTTGGGGGCTTGCGAGCGCTCGAACAAAGAAACACCGCATCTTAGTGATAATGGTGGGCGTATTGTTGCGCCCTATGGCAGTTGGCTGTCTCCCTTATCGGCGAATGATGTATTTGAACAGGCCGATAATGTCGCCGAGTTACAAAGCGTTGATGGGGCGATTTATTTCTCTGAATCCGATGGTGATAAGCAAGGCCAAGTAGGGATTAAGCGTCTCGATAAACAGGGCAATATCGCTGACGTCGTGCCGCCAAGCTTTAATGTTAAATCCGCCGTCCATGAATACGGCGGTGCCGCCTTTTTAGGGATAGGCCAGAGTTTGTTTGCCACTAAGGCACAGGATCAACTGTTTTATCGTTTCGCCCCTAATCAACCACCCCTGCCGTTAACGCCTAATGGCACCCGTCATGCTGACTGTATCGCTTATCCTAAAGGGTCGCGGATTATCTGTGTACGCGAGGATCATCGCCAGCCCGGTGAGCCCAAGGCGAGTCTAGTAACAATCAATCTTAACTTTGCTGGTGAAGGCGATACTTTTGTCTCGGGGCATGACTTTATTTCTTCGCCTGCCATCTCGCCCGATAACAGCCAACTGGCGTGGATCACGTGGGAACATCCCTATATGCCATGGGATAACAGTATTCTCTGGCTTGGCGATCTCGACCGCAAAGGGCAACTGCACAATATTCGTAAGGTCAACACGCCTACGGATTCTTCCGTGACACAGCCATTATTCAGTCCTGATGGACAATTGTATGTCGTGTCGGATATCAGTAACTGGTGGAATATCTATCGAGTCACGGCACAAAATACCTTAGCCCCAGTGCTGAACAAAAAAGCCGAGTTTGCCGTGGCCGATTGGTATTTAGGCAATCACAACTACGCCTTCGAATCCGAAAAAACCATCATTGCTAGTTATATGCTTGGCAGTCAGGCGGCGCTAATTCGGTTGCATTTGGATTCGGGTTTGACCGAGTCCTTAGCCGTCGATTTCGGCGAAATCACCCAAGTGATCAGGGGCGAAGATGCCGTCTATTTTGTTGGCGCTAAGGCAACGCCAGAGAAGGGTATTTATAAAGTCATCGGTCGCGGCACTGAGTTGGTATATACGCCTAACTTGCCAAAGCTTGATCCTAATTATATTTCCCGGGCAAAAAATATTACCTTTAAAACCGGCGTTAACCAGCAAGCCTACGGTTATTTTTATGGGCCGGTTAACCCCAACTATACTGCGCCCCATGATACCCGCCCGCCGCTGATAGTGATGTTGCACGGCGGCCCAACGGCGCGGGCGAGTCTGGCTTATCGCAGTGACATTCAATTTTGGACCAGCCGTGGCTTTGCGGTGCTCGATGTTAATTTTCGCGGTAGCAGTGGTTTTGGTCGCGCCTATCGTCAGAGTATTTACGGAAAATGGGGCCAAGCTGATGTGGAAGATGCGGTCAATGCGGCCCGTTATTTAGTCGATAAAGGTTGGGTTGATGGACAAAAGTTGGCGATTCGAGGCGTAAGCGCAGGTGGGTTGACTGTGATGTCGTCCTTGGCTTTTTATGATGTGTTTCAAGCGGGGGTAAGTTATGCGGGGATCAGTGATTTTGAACAGCTGGCCAAGAGTACCCATAAGTTTGAGACTGGGTATTTAGATCAGCTCATTGGTCCCTATGCGAACAATCAAGCCCGTTATAGGGAGTTGTCGCCGTTGTATCATCTTGAAGGCTTGAATGAGCCCTTGTTAATTTTTCAAGGCTTGCGGGATCAAATTGTGCCGCCACAGCAGTCGCGACAAATTTATGAGGCGTTAAAAGTCAGAGGTGTGCCAACGGCTTATATTGCCTATCAAGATGAGCCACACGGCGGTTGGAAGCCTGAGCACAGGGCCGCAGGATTAGAGACTGAACTCGCATTTTATGGGCAAGTGTTTAACTTCACCCCTGCGGGTAAGCTAGCAACATTGGTACTGGATAATGCTGCGGCGTTAAAGCCGCCCGTCTTGAAAGGTCATCCCCGCGCTACTCGCGCTTATTGATCTAACTTGTCGTTATTACTTCAGGTTTTTACCGCAACACTCAGAGCCTGCATCGTGCAGGCTTTGATTTTTATGGGATTTGTCTTCGTCAGTCTCGTTGTCCTCATGGCTTAGGCTATCAATAATGGCGCAGTGGGGCTGATCGCCGCCTTGGCATTGGGTCACCATGTGTTGTAATTGCGCCCTAAGCTGTTGCAACTTATTGATTTGCTCTTCGACATAGGCAAGGTGAGTACGGGTAAGTTGTTTGACGTCTTCGGCATTACGGCTTTCATTGCCCTTAAGGCCAAGCAAGGATTTGCAATCTTCTAGGCTAAAACCTAAGTCGCGACATTGATGCACAAACTTAAGCGCTTCAATATCTTGATGGCGATAAACCCGATAACCTGCCTCATTGCGCTCGCCGCACACTAAGCCAATATCATGGTAATAACGGATACTCTTAACGCTCAAGCCTGTTTGTTTCGCCACTTCGCCTATCTTCATCTTGACCTCTTCTTTGAGTAACTGAATGGTCTTACCCATTTCGCCCAGCAATTAATTGTCGATGTGATCACATTGAGCAAATTCATCCTTGACTCTCCCGCAATGGGAGACTTTATCTTAGACCTATAGTGTAAAACATCAAGTGAGGGATCTCCCATGTCTATGACCAGACTCTATGTCGCCAATATGAATTGCGCTGGCTGCGTCGCGAAAATTGAAAAGGCGTTTGCCGCCCAAGCGGGCGTCGAAGCGCGTGTTAATCTCGCCGATAAACAAGTGACGGTAGAAGGCAAGATGAGCGCCGATACTGTCTTAACTGTGATGGAAAAAGCAGGTTATCCGGCGCAGGTAGTGGTGGATGCAAAAGTCGCCGCCGAAGAAAAACGCCTAGAAGATGCCACTGAGTATCGGCTGCGGATGCGCCAAGCCATAGCCGCGCTGGTTGTGGGCGTGCCTATGATGCTGTGGGGATTATTGGGCGGCGAGATGATGATCAACAGTCCAGCTATGCAGCTTGGCTGGGGCATTATGGGACTGGTCACCTTGGCCTTGCTTGTCACCACGGGCGGACATTTCTACCAAGGCATGTGGCGGGCGCTGAAAGCCAAAACCACTAACATGGATACGCTGATTGTGCTGGGCACCAGTACGGCATGGGCTTATTCCATGCTGGTGGTCATTATGCCGAGCGCATTCCCTATGGATACCCGCCACGTGTACTTTGAGGCGAGTGTGATGATTCTAGGTTTGATTAACTTAGGTCACGGACTCGAACTTAAAGCGCGGGGCAAAACCAGTGAAGCGGTGCAGCGATTACTTGGATTGCAATCCACCACTGCGATTCGGATCACAGATAAGGGCGATGAAAAGGTTGAGATAAGTCAGCTGAAATTGGGCGATAAGCTGCGTTTGCGCCCCGGTGACCGAGTTGCCCTCGATGGTGAGGTCGAAACGGGGCAATCCCTATTAGATGAAGCTATGCTCACAGGTGAACCCATTCCCGTGCTTAAAAATCGCGGCGACAGTGTGAGTGCTGGCACAGTCAATGGCAACGGCAGCTTAGTTTACCGAGTGACGGCGGGGCAAGAAGATACCAAGCTCGCCAAAATCATCGCACTGGTGCAGCAAGCGCAAACCTCGAAATTACCCATAGGTCGATTGGCAGACAGAATCTCAGCGGTATTTGTCCCGACTGTGGTGGCGATAGCGCTGTTGGCAGCGGCAATTTGGTATTTTGTGGGGCCAGCACCCGCCTTAAGCCATGCGTTAGTGGTGCTGACGAGTGTGCTTATCATAGCGTGTCCCTGTGCGCTGGGGCTGGCTACGCCTATGTCTATCATGGTGGCTGTTGGCCGCGCCGCCCAAATGGGCGTGTTAGTTAAAAATGGCGAGGCATTGCAAACCGCCAGTAAAGTCGATTGTGTGGTGCTGGATAAAACCGGCACTGTCACCTTAGGCAAGCCGCAAGTCACTGATTTTAATTTAGTGCAAACGCTGAGTGATGCCGATAAGGAAACTTTGCTGGGCGAGATAGCGAGCCTTGAGCAGCACTCTGAGCATCCTTTAGCGGGGGCGATTGTCAGTTATGCCAAGGGATCCCTGTCACAATTACCCGACACACAGGCATTTACGAACCATCAAGGTAAGGGGATTGAGGGCAAGGTCGATGGCGTATCGCTGGCGATTGGTAATCTCGCCTTGATGACAGCTTTGGAGATTGTTAATTTTGATGGTAGTGCCTTAGATCCCAAAGCGACATTAAGCTTTGCAAATCAAGGTAAAACCCCGATTTATGTCGCCAAAGCGGGCAAGCTAGTGGCCACTATCGCGCTTGCCGATCCGATTAAACCCGATGCGAAAGACGCCATCGCGGCCATGCTGCAAAGGGGGATTCGCGTCGTGCTGTTAACGGGGGATAACCCACAAACGGCGCAGGCAGTGGCCGACCAAGTGGGCATCACCGAAGTGATTGCAGGCGTACTCCCCGAGCAAAAACAACAGCATGTGCTGGATTTGCAAAAGCAAGGACATGTGGTGGCTATGGTAGGGGATGGCATTAACGATGCGCCTGCTCTGATGAGCGCCGATGTGGGGATTGCTATGAGATCGGGCACTGAGGTGGCGATTGAAAGTGCGGATATCACCTTGCTGTCGCAGCAGTTGATAGTGATTGCTAACTTATTGGCATTGTCGCGGGCGACGATTACCAATATTAAGCAGAATCTGTTCGGCGCCTTTGTGTATAACAGCTTAGGCATTCCGGTTGCGGCGGGCGTGCTTTATCCACTCACGGGCATGTTATTAAGCCCAGTGATCGCGGGCGCCGCCATGGCCTTGTCTTCACTCACTGTGGTGACGAACGCCAACCGCTTAAGACGGCAGAAGTTATAAGCTGTCGATACTTAAGCTAACTCAAAATGTTGAAACGAGTATCTTGAGTTAGCTTAGGGCTATGTCCACATTAGCCTTTGGCGTTGGCAAGCTTTGCGACGCTAAGGGTCATCAGATTGTCATTCTGCTCGAATACATTGAAAGCTAAGCCAATAGGGTAAAATTAATTACGCTTCTCACGCAGGCATAGTGCGGCGATTTCGGCATTCCCTCTGGCTTTTGATCAGCCTTGGTAGTTGATAATTTAGCCCAAACTGCTATAGTGCCACGTTTATTTTTACCCCTTCGGCATAGCGTTATTTGGTTTATGCTTATTTAAAGCGGCGCCAGCTGGCTCGGCCAACATTACTCGATTTGGAAGTTCATTTTGATCACAACAGCAAATATCACCATGCAGTTCGGCGCTAAGCCACTGTTTGAAAACATCTCAGTTAAATTTGGCGGTGGTAACCGTTACGGTCTTATCGGCGCGAATGGCTGTGGTAAATCGACCTTCATGAAGATCCTGTGTGGTGATCTAGATCCTAGCAGCGGTAACGTCTCGTTAGATGTGAATGAGCGTCTGGGTAAATTAAGCCAGAACCAGTTCGGTTATGAAGAATTCAACCTGATCGATACAGTGATCATGGGCCACCGCGAACTGTGGAAGGTAAAGCAAGAGCGTGACCGTATTTATTCTTTACCTGAAATGAGTGAAGAAGACGGCATTACTGTAGCCAACCTAGAGATGGATTTTGCTGAGATGGACGGTTATACCGCCGAATCTCGCGCCGGTGAATTGCTGTTAGGTGTAGGTATCGGTATCGACAGCCATTTTGGTTTGATGTCTGAAATCGCTCCGGGTTTAAAACTGCGTGTACTGTTAGCGCAAGCCCTGTTCTCTGATCCAGACGTGCTGCTGCTCGACGAACCTACCAACAACTTGGACATCGACACTATCCGTTGGTTACAAGACATGTTGAACCAACGTAGCAGTACTATGGTTATCATTTCGCATGATAGATATTTCTTAAACTCAGTCTGTACGCACATGGCTGACTTAGACTACGGCGAATTGCGCGTTTACCCAGGTAACTACGACGAATATATGCAAGCGGCTACCCAAGCTCGCGAGCGTTTATTGTCTGATAATGCGAAGAAAAAAGCCCAGATCTCTGAGTTGCAAACCTTCGTAGCACGCTTCTCGGCTAACGCTTCTAAGGCGAAACAAGCCACATCACGTGCCCGTCAAATCGACAAGATTAAGTTAGATGAAGTAAAAGCCTCTAGCCGTGTGAACCCCTTCATTCGTTTCGAGCAAGAGAAGAAACTGTTCCGTAATGCCTTAGTGATTGAAAATCTGACTAAAGGCTACGACACGCCGCTATTTGAAGACTTAAACTTGATTGTTGAAGTGGGCGAGCGCATTGCGGTACTGGGTGAAAACGGCGTCGGTAAAACGACCCTGTTACGTACCCTGATCCACGACATCCCGCAGGATGCCGGTACTATCCAATGGTCTGAAAACGCCAACATTGGTTACTATGCACAGGATCATGAGTCTGATTTCGCTAACGAAATGACCTTGTTCGAGTGGATGAGCCAATGGCGCAAACCAGAAGATGACGACCAATCGGTACGTGGCATCTTAGGCCGTATGTTGTTTGGTTCTGACGACATTAAAAAGTCAGTCAAAGTGCTGTCTGGTGGTGAGAAAGGCCGTATGTTATTCGGCAAGCTCATCATGCAAAAAGCCAACATTTTAGTGCTCGACGAACCGACCAACCACATGGATATGGAATCGATCGAATCATTAAACAACGCACTGGAAATGTACGAAGGCACCTTGATTTTCGTGAGTCATGACCGTGCATTCGTATCGTCGCTAGCTAACCGTATCCTCGAAGTGACTCACACAGGTGTGAATGACTTCAGAGGCACTTACGATGAGTTCCTTGCCAGTAAAGGCATCGAAGTCTAAGGTTATTCTTGATTTAGCTGCATGTGTAAATGCATGCATCTAAATGCAGCATCAATAAAAACGCCGCAATACATTGCGGCGTTTTTGTATCTGTTATCTGTCTATTATCTAGCGATTAGCTTTTTATGCACTTGATTCTAGCGCGTTAGCGACGCTCGTTATTGCACTGACTCTTGCTGCACATAAATCAAACTGTCGGTATCAAAACCGCGGGCTTTAGACATTTCAACAAACTTTTGCAGTACCTCGGTTGGCACAGTCGGGGTTTTAGCCAGTAGCCATAAATAATCCGTGTCGGGTCCCGATATAAAAGCGTATTGATAGTTTTCATGATCTAATTCGAAGACCACATACGATCCATAAAATGGCCCAAAGAAGGAGACTTTCAAATAGCCTTCTGAATCCCCATTCACAAAATAGGCCTTACCTTCGGCTTCTTTCCATTCGTTTTTAGCCGCTGAGAATCCACGGTTAATGACCATCACACCGCCATCGTCTTTCAGGCTGTATTCTGCGCTAACTTGGCTTAACCCTCTTTCGAATGAATGATCTAAGCGCGCAATCTCGTACCATTTACCTAAGTATTTATTCAGCTCAAAATCATTAACGGGTTGAACCAGTTTAGGCATGCCTAAACAACCGCTGAGCAAAAATATACTGATGACTAACAGTAGCTTTCTCAATTTGACCTCCTGATCTTAAGTCTTAGTTGCACATCTTAAGTTAAATGTTCAATCAATCCTCTATCGAGCTTACACTATTTTCTTCACATTATTTCAGCTACTTGGCTTCTGTTGGTAAAAGTCCTGTTAGTTAAAGTTCTGTTGTCTAAAGTCGTCTCGGCGACTGTCTTGTGGATTACTCGCTCGCAACCCGCACTTTGCGTTGACTGATAAAGCCCATCAGCGCGACGACCAGGCTTGCTATGCTTAAGCGGGTGAGTTTCTCGGCAAAGAAATAATGGGCGAAAATAGCCGACACCGTCCTGTGGACGGCGTCGATTTTGCCCTAAAAACTCACCCTAGGTTATGTCAGTGTATTAACTAAATAATGCTTTTACGTGAGCGGAAATGGTTAAAGCTATCTTGGCTGTAGGCCGCCTTAATCCGTTTTAACGCGGCGTAGTTATGGTCGAAGTACACATCAGTGGGGATGGCCTTATCTTTGAAGCTGATAAAAGCGCCTGAGGTGTTGGGGATGTCATAATTTCGGCTGGCATCAATCCAATCGAGCGCACGATTAATGCGAGTAAACACTTGGCTATCCTGTAATTGTTGTTTCTCTTGCAGCGCGTTATTCCACCAAGTTTGATATTGAATCGTGTATTGTCTGTCCTTGTAGGGGAAGGCGCTGCGGCGCTTTTGCTCTTCACCCATAGTGCGATAGTAATCACCCGCAATGGCGCCAAGGGTAACATAGGTAAATAGCCCCAATTGGCGATTGCCTTCAAGCACATAGCGAGAAGTTAAGCTTTCAAGCAGTGGCTTATAACCGTCCCTTAGCCCCGTTTGATTGACTAAGCGCGAGGTGACTTTATGGGGCGCGGGCTCATCCAAATCGGGTGGCGTCGGTGAGCGGTTTATGCCTTGCAAGTCCGCTTGCAGATGATGAAAAGATTCCCTTTCCCAATTGGCCATTAAGTTTTCACCGTAGGCTTTGGTGAGTCCGCCCATACCCTCGATGCGTATATCATTGGGCACTAGGTCAAACTCATTAAATTGTGTCTGGATAAAGTGATTCAGACTGGCGGAATTGCCTTCCCAAAAGCCATACATCAAGCAGTTATGCTTAATCGACTCAGTGTCTATGTCAGGCGTTTTGTGTTGTTCTGCGGGGAAATGTCTGGCATTTATCTTGAGATTGGTGCCAATCAAACAGCCTGTGCTGTCGGCATTAATGATGGCTTCCCAGCGCTGTAAAATGTCTTTGGTTGGGGTGTGCTCAATGAGTTCATGGGTTTGTTTGTCATAGCAATTCCACTCTAATTCAAACTTGAGCAGGCAAGGCGGTAGTGGAAAGGTTTGCACAAAAAAGCGGGTCACTATGCCGTAACTTAACCCACCGCCCCCCTTGAGCGCCCAGAGTAACTCAGGTTTATTGGCAACCGAGACGACTTGGGTTTCACCAATGCCGAGGACGATTTCTGCCTGTAATAGGGATTCGCAGCACATGCCGTATTTGCGGGTCCAAGGTCCTGAGCCGCCGCCCATAATAAATCCCGCTAAGGCAACGTTGCCACTGGTGCCATGGGGGATCATCACGCCTTTTTTCGCAAGGGCAGTGGTGAGATTGATAAAGCGATTGCCTGGGCCAATGGCCGCAATACCTGTGATGGGATCTAAAGTGAGGCTATCCATCTTCAGCAGATCCAACACTATGGTATTGGTTTCAGTGCTTTCACCTTCGTGATCATTCCCACCTGAGCGCACGCTGATCGGCAAGTTATAATCGATAGCCGCTTTATAGGCGATTTTAACTTCTTCAGTGGAAGTGCATTTGATGATCGCCAGTGGTTTTTTTTGTAACCTGCGGTTGAACAACTGGCAAGCTTGTTGGTAGGCAATCATTTGCTTACCCGTGCTGACTGAGAATTGCTGTTCACTATAATAATGGCCAGCGGTAATAATATTGTCGGCCGGAATGTGTGCGCGAACTTCATTGATGAAATTAACAAAGTTTTTGGCTTGAGTGATCACTAAGTTTTCACTGATCCGCACTTCTGCACTTAATTCTTCTTCGGTCGATTGCATAATCAAACAATCCCGTTCGAGTTCATTCGCGACGGTCACTTTAATATTCGAACGATAGGCCGTCAGCGATTTAAATACTTCAATATTGAGAGTGATATCCGCTTGATTGCTCACCGCGTAATTAACGACATAATTAAAATTAGGCCAAGTGTTATAGTTACACTCAATAATATAGGCTCGGCGTTCGTGTGGCGGAATAATTTTAGGCAGTTGTTGATTATAGGCGTTGCTATCCGCGGTGGTTTTTATGAATTGATATTCAGTATCATTAAATATGACCAGCAGCACTTTCTGTCTTTGAAGTGGAATAACGTTTTCATCACGAAAATTATATACATCTTGATGCTGATAAATGTAAAGGTTATTTTCGGTAATCGATTTTTGTTGCGCCGGATTACGATAATAGTCGACGATTTCGGTTCGGGTTAATAATCGATTAAGTAAAGTGATGCCAAATATTTCACCATCGAAATGAGTGTCGCGGTGATTGGGTAATGACACGTTTTCAATTAAAAACTCATTGTCGGCAACCAGTGACAGATTATTGAGTTGTGTATGGGTAATTTCACCATCCACATAACAATTGATTTCATGGTATTCATGGCAGATAGACAATAAGTGCCACTGGCCATCGTTGAGTCCACCTAAGGTTGAAATTGCCTCAACCCGCAGCAAGGTGGTATTAATCACGCATTCAATATGCCCCAGTGAATTAATGTCCACGGCGAAATAGGTATCTTCTCGATCGGTTTTATAATGGAACACACGCCCACCCGCGCTGGTTTTAACCCAACACTGGTAAGTAAATATGGCAAGGGGTGACGTGCTCACGGGTAAGCTTTTTTCAATCACTGCCCGTATATTTCTTGATGCCTCAAGCTTATTCATATTCGTGCGTCCTTTCGTGTGCTTTGCGTGTTTTACCTCAGTGCGCTAAAGCGCAACTGGGGTAATTCATCCCGTGGTTAATCCATCGCGGGTAACTAAGTCGCGGATAACTATGTTTTGGGTAAATCAGTTTTGGGTAAATCAGTTGCGGGCAAACAAGTCGCCAATTAATAGGTATTAAAGCGATGTATTGATCCTGTCACGGCCATCGGCTTTGGCGCGATACAATGCGGTATCGGCGGCGCACAGCATGGCGAGTGAGGTACGGAATTGGCCATTGATTTCACTCGCAATTCCTTGGCTCGCGCTCACAGAGACATAATCGCGCAGGCCTTGCTCAGTAAAGCGCAGTTCATTAATCCCTTGCTGCACTTTTTGGGCAATCGTCAGTGCCATTTTGGCATTGTGGCTTGGCAGAATTAGCGCGAATTCTTCACCGCCGTAACGCGCTGCCAGGCCAATGTCTATTGGCACTATGTCAGCGATCACTTTGGCAATCTTACGTAGGCATTCGTCGCCTTGGATATGGCCGAATTGGTCGTTGAACACTTTGAAATAATCCACATCGATAATCACCACGCTGATAGGGCCCAGCTTACCTGTGCATTCTTCCCAATAGTGATGTAGCATTTCGTCGAAGTATCGGCGGTTCGCCAGCCCTGTCAGTGAATCCGTGGCGGCCAATTTACGTAGCTTTTGATTCTCCGCTTTGTGCTGCGTTAAATCGTGCATCATCATCACGAACAGAGGTTCATGGCTGGGGATGTAGGAAATGGAGAGTTCGACATCTTTTGCTTTGCCTGAGGCGGTAATGAGGGTGATTTCTTCGGCGCAGTGCTGCACTGGAATGCCGCAGTTTTTGCCTAGCTTAATATCATTGCTCAGCAGATTGTCGTAGCGAGCTTGATGGTGCTCGGTCAAAAAGTTGCGCCAATCTTGTCCCTTCAAACTGGCCTGCGGGCATGTCAGTAAGTCAGCACCTTTGCTATTGCTAAAGTAAATGTAACCTTGGGCATTGACGATAATCACCGGCTCGGTCAGATGCTGAATAAACTGTTGAATCGTTTCAATCGAGGCATGTTCGAAGAAGGTTAACGGCAACGAGGGTTCTACCAAGCCTTGCTGCGCAGTGCACTGTGAACCATTGCCTTTACCCACAAGTGATAATGGATGTTGTGAGCGAGTCTGTGTAGGTGAGCTTGTCATTGTTATCATTCTCCGTGAACCTAATGTCATCTGCGCTAAGCGCTTTTCTGATGATGACTTTATTCTTCGCAAAGAAAAGATACCTTCTGCTTACCTTCCGATTTAATCTATTGTTTATAAAGGTTTTAAATTTACTCTTCTCGCGATAAATTCTTTGATTTAGCAGAACTGAGCGAGGTTTTTGGGCATGGCTAAGTTAAAAGAGTGGCACCCATGAGTGGATTTTTGGCTATTAAGCGGCAAGCGCAAAGGATGTTAGTGTCGAAATTTAACCGCAGATAAAGAGGTGGAAACGGCTCGTTTACCCTAAAGGTTGATTTGGATGCAGAGCTTCGCTACTCGATTTTCCTCTACACCATTTACCACCTTGCTGAAGTTTAAAAGCGCACATCGCATCCCAACGACCACTGATGCCACTGTACTGGCGGCGAAAATCTTTAGCAGAGCTGAGCCAAGCATCTGATGCAATCCCTAACTCATTGAGCAGTTTTGGTCGCTGATTATCGATAAAGCCTTTTTTATCATGGCGAATGGCGCGGCCAGTCCAATCGATAAGTTCCAGATAATCCGCAAAATGAAAAGGGATGCCCGTTTGTTGACTAGAGTGTGTCGCCGCATCGAACTTGGCGAGAGATTTGTTTATCGTTTGAGGCTTATTTTTTGCGGATTGGACTGGTGCTTGCGGTGAGATGATGATGTTATTTACCTGCTTGAGTGCACTAATTCTTTCTTGAATCGAGGTGAAATCAGAAGATTGTAAAGAGTCGGCAATCCCTGCTCGAATAGGATTTAAATCCACGTACATCATGCAGGCTAGTAAGGCTTGCTCATCTAGCAAAGCTTGGGATTTGAAACGGCCTTCCCAGAAGGCACCTTTACACTCATCTTCTCGATTTGCTTTACGGGCAATCTCTTCGTTCAGGCAGCGCATAAACCAAGATATGCTGGATAAACGTTCATGCCATTCGGTAATTAACCCATCGAGCAGCATGCGTTCACCGTCAATTAAGGCTTCACCATTCATATACTTAGTTGCGACAGTATGGCCTTTAGTTATTTGACACCACCGGCTGATAACCTCTTTTGGGCTTAAGGTTTTTGCTTCCTCAACATCAATTTTAAGTACTAAATGGTAATGGTTGTTCATCACTGCATAGGCGCAAATGTCGATACAAAAAATGGTGGATAATGCTTTGATTTTATCGACAATCCAGCCACGTCTATGCTCATAACTGCGGCCTGTGAGTTTATCCTCACCGCACAGAAAAGCCCTTCTGACACAGCGATTTATCACATGATAGAAGGGCGTTGTATTGGCATCGATAAGCATTCTTCTGGCCGAGGTCATGACTCGCTCCAAACAGACAAGGTGAAGATAATCTAAAGACTAGTAGAAGAGGGGACAAAGCACAAAAAGACATGGCTGTCCCTGCTTTTGTCCCTGCTTTTGGCTGTCCTGAGAAAAATCCGACCCTAGTTTTTAGGATGGTTGATAACTTGTGGATCTGGGCTTAATACCAGTAGAGTATTAGTTGTATTGCTCAATACAAATTGGAACTTAGTGGTGCCTGGGGTTCTATCGAGATCCACTACTTGCACTAACATACCATCACTGCTGATGGTCACTGCATCAACAATTTCATCGAATGGAGTCACAAAACCTACACCGACAAATTTTAGCCCTTTACCGGTTTGGTCATTGAGCAGGTAAGTTACAGTACCAGCTTGAGTGATGGTGACATCACCTGGGCACTGTTGACCGTTTGCATCGGTATAAATAAATACAGGTTCTCCATTTTCGAGGGTGACATTCACTTTAATAAATTGTGCAGAGCCTTGTGGTGCCGTCATGTTTATTTTCCTTCTGTGGTTAGAATCGAATATTTCTAATATCGGTTTTTTCTAAAAAAAGAATAAGTTCTTTATGTATATCAAGTTCCCCTAAACAATCTAGCGATTTTGCATAGGAAATCGTAAATATTGGATCTTTATTTTTTTCAGTAAAAGGCCTTATTTGCTGTTTTACCTTTTTACATAACTCGATGCTGTAAGATGATTCACCAAGTTGTTTATAAATATTAGCTTGTAGTAATTCGCTTATTGCAAGGTTAGCTATGTAGGTGATTTCTTGATTGAAATCGTTTGCTAATTCTCGATATGATTCGGTTGCTAATTTTGCATATTGCAAACTCTCATCTAATTCTCCAATGTTTAACATGAGTTTTGCTTCGGATAAAAGGATTTTTGCAGAGATATCTTTGTATGTTGAGGACTTGATCAATGAAAATTTGTCATAAAAATTGATGTTAGTTGATTTTTCAATTTCTAAATATTGGCTTTTACTTGTGCTTAATTCAATAAGTTGCGAATAAGAATAATATTTCAATCTTTTCCAACGTTCATTTTCAGGGTCTTGTTTAAATGCAAACTCAATAGTAGAAAGCCCCAGAGAGGCTTTATTTAAAGCTTCTGTTAGGCGACCTTGATAACTTAAAAGTGTGGCGATGTTTTGATAACTTCCAGTAAGCCTATCGAGTAAATAAGGCTGTTTTTCAAGATTTTTGGTTGCCAAGGCTTTTTGTATTTCTTCATGGATTTGGATAGCAGTATTTATATCACCTTGTGATACCGCAGCACTAGCTAACCAAGAACGTGTATCGGCAACATCGGCAATCAGTTGGCTATCTTCGGGGGCTTTGGCCAGTGCCAATAGCTTTAATCGTAATGATTCTTCGAAATCTTGCTGTGCCTTGGCAAAGTCCTGTTGGTTCATGGAAATAGAACCAAGCGAGTTATGGGCATAGGACAGCTCCATGAGCGCATCTTTATCTTCGGGCGCAAGGGCGTACATAGATTGGCTATAGGCTAAGTATTGCTCGAAGAAGGGACGTGACGCCGCCCAATCACTGACATCATATTGCAGTTGCCCTAACCAGAACGCATTGGCACCTAGAGTTTTTAGTAGGGCTAAGTTTTTCGGCTGCACATTCAAGAGCGGCAGCATTTTTTCTTGCGCCGCCAGTAATGCGCTGCGAGCTTCATCGATTTTATTGCGCGAATATGCCACTTCGCCCATGGCCTCTAAGGTTTGGCCGTGTTGGAAGCGGGCGTCAAAACTTAAGTGTGCATCATCCTCTGTATTGGAAAAATCACTGAAATATTCCAGTGCTTTATTGCTGATCCCGTCGAGTAAGTCCATACGGCCGATGCCGCGCATCTTGTCGGCGAAGTCACCCACCATAAAGCCGAGCAAATCTTCGGCGGCGAGGCGTTTTTGCTGGGCAAGTTTTTCGGCCTCTATGCTGCGCACGCTCATAATGACGGAGGTTAAGGTGAGGACGCACAGTAGGGCGACGGTTAGGCGCCTCGTCCAGCGCAGCATATTGGCGCGTTTGCTGGAGGCTGCGATAAAGGCGGTTTCGGGATCGTCTAAATCGAATAACGGATTTTGGCTGAGGCTTTGGGCCTCTTTTAACGGCTTGCCTTCGGCGAGCAGATAAGCGCTGTGTTTGGCTTCGCTGAGCCAACGCTTAGATAAATGCTGTAGGCGACTCTTAATACTCAAACTGTCGCTATGTTCGCTAATCCAAGCCGTCGCCCGTGGCCAACGGCGCAGCAGGGCTTCGTGGGCGATGCTAAAACAGGGTTCTCCATTTTGCAGATGCGACACGAATAAGCGGCTATCGACCATGGCTTGCACTAGGGCGGTTTCAGCGGTGCTTTGTAGTTGTGACCAGCGAGCGGTGCGGCTGGTGATGGACTTTTCATCTTCACGCAGAGTCACTAGCAGGGATAAAATCCGCGGTAGGCTGGCTTTTTCGGCATCGCTTAAGTGTGAAATCGCCTGCTCGGCATTTTTGCCAATCGCCCCTTCAATACCGCCCAGTGCATGATAAACCGAGACTAATAACTTATCGTCGTCGCTGCGTTGTAAGTACAGCGCCTGCAAGGTGTATTGCAGCATAGGCAACGCATCTGGGTTGCTGGCGGCATCGCTACAGAGCATTTCATCGAGCGGCATCGCGGTTTCGCTGTCAACTTCCCAGCTTAAGTTGGCGGCAACGGCTGGCAGGCGGATCATCTGCAACAGCTCAGTGCGTGTTGGCGGCGCTAAGTCAAAATGGGCGCCGCGGGCTTTGCCCGCCATCAGGCTGGGATAATTGACCAGCAGCGGATAAAAATCGTTACGACAGGCACTGATGATAATCACGGCTTTTGAGGTGGCGAGTTGTTCCAATAATTCTATGAACTGGGTTCGTTCGGTATCGCTAAATAGCGGTGATGAGAGCAACACTTCTAATCGGTCGATAAACAAGGCAAAAAACGGCTGAGTAAAGGGCTGAACCTTGAGTGCTTGGGTGCATTGGTTGATTATGCCTTGGATATCTTCGACAAGTTGAACCGCCAGTGTATCGGCGCTCATGCCTTCGAATACTGGCGTGTCGTTGATTTCCCAGTCGAGCATAGCGCTGGCAAGATCGGTTAGCAGTTGCCCTTTACTCACATCGGCAAAATCTAAGCTGCTGAACGACGCAACACCAATGCCGTTATAGCCGCCGCCCTTCATTAAATTGGGCACAACACCCGCATTTATCAGGGAGGATTTACCGCTGCCACTTGGGCCTAAAACCAGACAGAAGGCACGACCATAGATGATTTGCTGGCTGATACGGTTAAGCAAAGTGCTGATTTGTTCACTGCGACCAAAAAACACCTCGGCATAGTTAGCGCTATAGGCTTGCAGACCCGGAAAGGGCGAGCCGCCTTGCCAACTTTGCGGGCTGGCGGTGGCTTCGTGGCCGATAGGAAAACGCACTTCGGCTAAGGTGCGATAGCCGCGTTTGCGTATGGTTTCTATATAGGTGGGATCGGTGGCGCTATCGCCTAATGCTCTACGTAACTGATTGATAATCTTGTGTAGTGGATTGTCGCCAGTATCTACGCCCGGCCAGCAGTGGCTGACTATTTCATCACTGCTGATGACTTCGCCCGCCCGTTGGCAGAGAAATAACAGCACATCCATCGCCTTGGGTTCAAGTTGTTTGACTTGTTTGCCAAGGAGCAGACTATTGGCGCTGGGATTGATTTGCCATTCACCAAAGAAAAATGTGCTGTCACTCATAACGATGTCCATTTATTGAGTATTGGCTAGCGTACTGTGGGAAAACGTACCGTTAGTTACCACTCTTATAGTTATATTTTTGTTATTTTTTATTGTAAGTGCTCGGCTGTTGTCAGCCTAAGGTTTGATGTCAAAGCCTTGACATTATGCCTATTACATTTGTTATTTAAAAGGAATAACCCTTGATAATCAATGTAAATTTTATTCATGGCAGCTATGGGTAATCATCTGCAGCTTGTCATTTTTCTGTCAACAGTTTGTGCTTTACGCAGCATGTTAAATAACGCGGCGGCTTTTGGCTGTTTATTAGCAAAACATCAACAATGGAAAAGTGCCCACTATGGGCACTTTTCAATGAGAGAGAAAACTCGGGCGGATTAACTTGAGCTGATGAGCCTCGCCTCTGGTTTAACGTTGGCATTTAAAGCCCGCGTCTTCTATCTGCTCCTTAATATCAGTCCCTTAACATGAGCCTCTAATGTTAGCGGGTTAAGATCAATGCTTTGGCTTGATAGCTTAATCTGGCCATTTGCCCTTGATCTTGCAGTTCTAACTCATTGAGTTCGAATGGCGGCTGTAAACCCGAGGCTTGGATGAGCTTAGGATCTAACATCAGCTTTAGCTTTGGCGACTCTGGGGTCAGCCAATTAGCCGCTTGGGTACGTAGAATCGCCACCTTTTGACCTTCGGCATTGGTGCCGGTTAACGTGCCACTTAAGCCAAAACGTCCCGCCTCGGCGACCGATAACTCAAAGTTGATTTGGTTAGGCAGACCTTTATCCCAAACCGTGAGCACTTCGGGCTTGATGCTCGCCGAATTGACATAGGACTTAAAGACAGATTTGACTGTGCGCTGCACTGGGCGGCCATCGACTTGTGTTTGCACTGTAATTTCAACTTCACTGAAACCCGCATTACTGCTCGAAAGTGCCACGCCCGCGGGGATCACCGCTTGCCATGTCTCACCTTGTTTTACCATCAAGAGTGGTTGCATATCGCCATCGGCTTGCTTGAGTGTTGCCTGCGGCACGAAGGTGTTATCACTTTGGCTGAGTGCGAGTTCAAGCCCAAGGGTTTGCGCATCAGCCGCGATGGCGGAGGAGGCTTTGACACTCAGTTGATAGGGCGAGCCTTTTTCCTTCACATTGACTAAGTAGTTGGCGCTTGGCGTTAACGGCTGACTGACCTGCAGGCGATATTGGCCCGGTGTGGCTTTCGCCGACATTTGCAGTGCGCTGGAATCATCGGTTAATCCTGCGCTAGCAAGGGCATCGGCGTTGGCCATCGATTTGACCAATGACTCATTGGTGTTTATCCCGCTGCTGTTGGCCGCTTTGCCTTGGGGTGACTGATTAGGGCTAACGCGCTGAATTTGTACGCGCTCAGGGGCGATAGCCTCTGCATGCATTAAGGCGCCAGAACGGGTATCGCCCCGAGGCGCAATGCGCACTAGGCTTGACGCTTGGCTCATGGTGAGGCCCACGCCCGCATTAAGCTGCGCGCCGGTTACATTGACCCAATACTCGTCACTTTGGCTGGCTTGTTCAAGCTGCGGCGCGCTTGTCTGATACTCGCCATACAAAGGGGTGATAAAGCTAATGTAATCCGTACTGGTGTTAATGGGCGCCAGTGTTGGACTGGCAATATTGCTATCGACAAGATCGGTATTGCTCGGCGCGGCTAGGGTTAACCCTTTGGCGTACATTGGGCTGGCATTGGTTTTGGGATCTATAGGTGTGGCTTCATCTTGGCAGGCTGCGAGCAGTCCGCTTAGCGCCAAGACACTGGCAAGTTTGCTGAGTGTATGCATCTTAGTGCTCCTTAAATATGGTTGCGGATCAGCGTGTCTAAATTGAAACACGCACGGCGGCTCTGCTGATGGCTTAGGGGTTCTTGGCCACGGGTCTTTTGTTTATCGGTAAACCAGACTGTGCCAGCTGCCTTTTGCGATCTGCAATTTAAGAAGCCGTCGGAGCAGCTATCGAGCCAGTTTTGAGTGGTTTCGAGCGCCACTTGGTATTGATAACCCGCGCAGTAACTGTCGCTGTCCCAAATGGCGGAATCAACATCAGAGCCCACCACGACTTCGAAGGGTTTACCCAGAGATGGGCGGCCTGCAGTGCCGTAGAGCATAGTGTTGTTGTAGTTTGCCATCCAACCCACTTGCTGTTGTTTCACCGCATTGCTGCCATAGCCTAAGAGCCAGCCTAAGCTGGTTTCGAACACATTACCTTGGTTCACCGCATCGGCCAGCGGCGTACCAGCACTGGATGGGGCGAGGGCGATAACCTTTGAGGTGGCGTTGATCACCGCAGGATAACGGCTGTCCCACGTGGGGTTAGATAAAATCCACCGCACTACGTTGCCACCATTGGAGTGGGTCAGCAGAATTAAGTCATCGATATTTTTGGCTTGGATAAAGCTATTGAGCTGGGTCGCCAGACAACCTGCGGCGCTTTCTTCCCACATATATTGGTTAAAGTCGCAGTTGATCACTGTGTAATTATTTGGCACTGGGATGCCTTGGCGCACTGAGTTTACAAATTCGGGTGTCCAGTAATCGGTTAAGGCATTGGTCTGGTGACCCGTACCGTGGATAAAGGCAACTCCGGTTGCAGCTAATGTCGCTGGGCTGACAGCTAACAGACCCAAGAGCATGAGGGCTTTTTTGATCTTCATGGGTATATCTCGTGTTGTTGGTCTTGTTGATAGTGGCCGCGCAGTCCGTTGCGACTGTTTAGGGCAAATCGGTTAATGCTAAGGATTTGCCGTAAGTTAGCGTTAAATCGGCTGACATGGCTCGGGTTATATGCGCCATAGGCGCGGGTTACTCACTTTGGGTAGAACATGATTTAAGGCCTGAATACGACGGGATAGGGTGAATGCGCTAGTTTAGGTTGGCAGTCAATGTGATTGCCGTAACTTAGCCATTATCAACAGGACTTAACTCAAGCTTCTTAACCTAGACGTAACATTTTTAGCTGGCAAGTAAAAAATCACCATATAATTGAATAGCATGGCAGCATTTTAAAGCATGCGTTTTAATATCAATATCGAGGGTGATAAGGTGATGATAAGCAATGACTAATAAATGGTACTGTGTTTTATAGTGTTTGAAATCATGGCTCAATTACGCAAAAGAATTTTCTGTGACATTGGCTTTGCGTTTGAGTTAATCGGTTTATCGTTCTGTATATAAAGGTTTTTTGGATAAATTCGCTAAACTTAGCCACTCGCTTTGTGAGATCGACATCAGCTTAGTGCATTTAAAGCGTAAACCGATTAGGCTGAGCTGAGTTAACGTAGTATCAACGTGATAAATACCCATACTGCCAAGAATGCACGCATTTATGATATGTCAGCTTTTAGGTCATTGATTGAAGCATTGATTTAACCATTGATTGAAGCACTGATTTGAGCCATTGGTTGAATCACTAATAGAAACAGCGATTCAAACAGTGATTGAGCGATGGGTTGAAATACGAGATGCAATGCGACTTGGGCAGGATTAAAGAGATAAGGGAGAATAAGTTTGGCGATAGAACATAATGAGATGGTGAGCTGCTTAAGTGGATTGCAATGCCGCACTAACTTCAGCATAAAAAACATTACCGAATACATGCTCCCAGACACCAAAGAGGCGTTCTATTTACACCTCGACGGTAAATCACCGAACTTGATTATTCGGCCCGCATTTGAGGTTTTTTCTGGCGAACTCGCCACCATTGCAGGCGTGCATGCCAAATACGATTATTTCCACAATGCGGAGATGACCCGTTTTCCAAAGCGTTTGCATAAGAGTCTCACCGAAACCCACTATGGACTTGCCTTTAGCTTTGACACAGTCGAAGCCGTGCAGCAATTTGTCAGCCGTTTAGGTGCCATAGTCAAAGGTGCATAAATTTTAGTCTGGGTATTTTAGAGTTAAATTCCTCAATACCCATGAAAATGAGGAATTTAACTGCTGCCTTTTTACGCGGCGTTTCAGTATATTCATCAGTAGATGAATTTTGCTGGAGCCTGCCATGTCGCTTATTCCCGGTCGTCCTAGGGGCGTTGTTCCATTTACTGCCCAAGCTGAATCGCCGCCCATTCTCGGTCGTCCAAAAGGGAGCTCAGACGCGCGTCAACGCTTAATAACCGCTGCCTTAAGTCTCTTTAGTCACCGCAGTTATCCTACTGTGTCTACCCGTGAAATCGCCCGCGAAGCCGAGGTCGATGCCGCGCTTATCCGTTACTATTTTGGTTCGAAAGCGGGTTTGTTCGAACAAATGGTGCGGGAAACCCTTGAGCCCGTATTAACCCGCTTACGCGAAATATCCGCGGCTGAAGCGCCGAATAATGTCGGCGAAATCATGCAGACCTACTATCGCGTTATGGCACCCAACCCTGGCTTGCCACGACTGATTATACGGGTATTGCAGGAGGGCGATGGCTCGGAACCCTATCGGATTATCTTGTCTGTATTTGAGCAAGTGTTAACCCTGTCGCGGCAATGGCTCGAATCCACGTTAGTTAATTCGGGATTATTAAAAGAGGGCGTCGACCCCGATTTAGCACGGCTAAGTTTTGTGAGTCTTATGGTATTTCCGCTTATTGCCCCGCCCGTATTAATGCGTCAGTTCGGCTTTTTTGATGCCGATGCTGCGCTTTTGCAGCGCTTAGCTCTGCACAATATGCAGGTTTTTACGCAGGGACTGTTATGTGAACCAAGGAGCCAGTCATGAGCTCAACGAAAGGTTTAACGATGTTGAATGACCAAGATTTTAGTCGCAATCGTTTCAGTAAAAACAACTCAAGTAACAACAGGTTAAGTAGCAGCAAGTTAAGCAACAGCAAGTTAAGCAACAGCAAGTTAAGCAACAGCAACTTAAGTAAAAATAAGTTAACTAATCAAACCGCATTAGCTAAAAGAGTCGCGATAGGTGTCGTTTTAGGCTGTTTGTTGCTGCCGTTAGCGGCTTGCACTCAAGAGTCGCCGAGCGTCCTTGGCACAGTCGAGCGTGACAGGCTGACACTGACCGCGCCCGTGGGTGAGTTGATTACTCAGGTAAATGTGGTTGAAGGTCAGCAGGTTAAGGCGGGCGAAGTGCTACTCACGCTCGATTCGACTTCGGCCAATGCGCGCCTTGCCCTGCGTCAAGCCGAGCTTGAACAGGCCAAGGCTAAACTTTCTGAGGCGGTGACTGGTGCGCGTTTAGAGGATATAGAACGCGCCAAGGCCGTGCTCGATGGGGCGAATGCCAGCGTGAAGGAAGCGCAGCGTGCCTTTGAGCGCACTAACCGTTTGTATGCCACGAAAGTGCTGAGCCAAGCGGATTTAGATACCGCCCGTGCAGCGCGGGATACCAGTTTAGCCAAGCAAGCCGAGGCCGAGCAAAGCCTGCGCCTATTAGAAAATGGCACCCGTAGTGAGCAGCTAGAACAAGCCAAAGCGGCGGTGGCCGCCGCCAGCGCCAGTGTCGCCATCGAACAAAAAGCCTTAGCCGACTTGAGCTTAGTGGCGGCGCGTGACGCCGTTGTCGATACCCTACCTTGGCGTGTGGGCGATCGCATTGCTGCGGGTACTCAGTTGATTGGTTTGTTGGCGAGTGAGCATCCCTATGTGCGGGTTTATCTGCCCGCGACTTGGTTAGACAGAGTGAAGGCGGGCGATAAGGTCAATATTCGAGTGGATGGCCGCGAAATGCCGATTGCTGGCACAGTGCGCAATATCCGCAGTCAACCCGCTTACACGCCGTTTTATGCGCTTAATGAACGTGACCGAGCACGGTTGATGTATCTGACTGATATCACCATTTCCGCCGCGGGTAAGGATTTGCCGACGGGCATGGCATTAGCTGTGGAACTCGATGTGCAGCCAAAAGTGCAACAAAAAGTGAAACAGCCATGAGCCACGCCGATTTTGCTATCGAGACCCAAGGCATGACCCGCGCCTTTGGCGGCGTCAATGCAGTGGAAAACCTCGACCTCGCGATTCCCAAGGGAACCGTTTATGGATTTCTTGGCCCCAATGGCTGCGGAAAATCCACATCAATCCGCATGTTGACTGGGCTGCTGAGCCCAACGGCGGGGGAAATCCGCGTCTTGGGTGAAACCTTACCCGGCGCCGAGGAAAAACTGCGTCGCCGCATCGGCTATATGACGCAAAAATTCTCCCTGTACGACAATCTTTCTGTGCGGGAAAACTTAGAGTTTGTCGCGCAAATTTATGGTTTGAACCGCCGAGCCTCAAAGCTGCGGATAGCCGAGTTAGTCACGCTGTACGATTTAGTCGGCCGAGAAAAACAAATGGCAGGCTCCATGAGTGGCGGCCAGAAACAGCGTTTGGCCTTAGCGGCGGCGACCTTGCATCACCCCGAATTGTTATTTCTCGATGAGCCGACCTCGGCGGTCGACCCCGAGAATCGGCGCGAGTTTTGGGAGCGCTTATTCGATCTCTGCGCCCAAGGCACCACGATTCTTGTGTCGACTCACTATATGGATGAAGCCGAGCGTTGCCACGGTCTGGCGATTTTAGAGCGGGGGATAAAACGCGCCGACGGTTCACCCCAGCAGCTGATGGCGGCGATGGGCGCTCGGGTGGTTGAAATTTCAGGGGATGATTTACGCAATTTAAAGCAATCATTAATCAGCGAGTCAGCGGTATTGTCGGCGGCGCAAATCGGCAGTCGTTTACGGGTGTTAGTGCGCAGCGATATTGAAGATCCGCTCACTTGGCTTAAACCTCGGGTTGCCAGCCGGACGATGGAAGAAGTGCGCGCTAGCCTAGAGGATGTGTTTGTCACTTGCACCGGCGAGCGTTTGGCTGGGGTGTCCAAGGGAGAAACTGACCATGTGGCGTAGAATTTTTGCAATTGTCGTCAAAGAGCTGCGGCAATTATCACGGGATCGTATGACCTTTGGCATGATAGTCATGATCCCGCTGGTGCAACTGATGTTGTTTGGTTATGCCATCAATACCGATGCGCGCCATCTGCCCGCGGGGCTGGTGAATTTGAGTGATTCTGCCTACAGCCGCTCATTGGTGCAGGCGGTGGAAGCGACGCAGGTGGTGGATTTCAAACAGCGATATTTAAGTGCAGCTGAGGCAGAGGCGGCGATCACTCGCGGCGAAGTTAAAGCTGTGCTGTATTTGCCCGCCGATCTCGATGAGCGCTTAGTGCGCCATCCAAGCTTTGCGGGCCAGCAATATTTAGCTCAGCCGGTAGGGCAATGGCTGGTGGACGGTTCTGATACGGTTGTCGCCTCAACCATTCGTAGCCTTAGGCAAATGCCGCTGGATGAAATCGCAGGGAGAGCGCAAAAAACTGTGATGCCGAGTTTTGAAGTAGTGCAATATTTCAATCCTGAGCAACGCTCTGTGGTCAATATCGTGCCCGGCCTGTTGGGGGGGATTTTGACTATGACCATGGTGATGTTTACCTCCGCCGCCATAGTGCGTGAGCGCGAGCAGGGCAATATGGAGTTTTTGATCACTACGCCAGTGCGGCCGCTGGAGTTGATGCTGGGTAAAATCGTGCCCTATGTGATCGTCGGCTTTGTGCAAGTGACCATTATCCTGAGCGCAGGGCATTTGTTGTTTGATGTGCCGATTCGTGGCGGGATTGACTCCATCGCCCTTGCCGCTATGTTGTTCATTTGCGCCAGTTTAACCTTAGGATTAGTGATTTCGACCATAGCTAAAACCCAGCTGCAATCGATGCAAATGACGGTATTTATCCTGCTGCCATCGATTCTATTGTCGGGGTTTATGTTCCCCTACGAAGCCATGCCCATCGCGGCGCAATGGATTGCCGAAGCCTTACCCGCAACCCACTTTATGCGCATGTCACGGGCCATAGTGTTGCGCGATGCCCAAGTGATGGATCTGCAATTTGATGCCCTGTGGATGATAGGTTTTACCTGTATCGGGCTATTTATCGCCAGCATGAGATTCTCTAAGCGTCTAGATTAATATTGTTAACAGCATGCTGATAGCCGCATGACAGGCTATCAGCGACTGGGAATGAGGTTGTGCTAGCTTGGGCTGTGAATTATGATGCCGTTTTCCAAATCTAGGGTGAAACGGAGTTCAATTGGATATTCAATGGAAGCCAAAAACTTGGCTCGCAGTATTATTAGGTATATTTTTTCAGCCGTTTGTATTTTTATACGTTAATCAATTTAAATATTTTATTCGATATTGTATTGTTGCGCTGATTATAGCGGCCGTGGATGTATTTTTACACTCAAATTATTTCCCATTTAAATCGGGGAATATGGCTTGGCTTCAACATATTTACCTCTCTTGGTTATTTATTGTTATTTGTCCCATTCACGGGTTTATGATCGCCCATCGTTACGATATTACTCAACCCCGCCGCTGGTATGCTCGTTGGTGGATAGTGTTAGCGAGTTACGCTTTGATGATGTTGCCGCTGATTGTGTTACGAGGTTTTTTCTTTGAGCCTTTTAGTATTCAGGCCTCTTATATGGACCCATCCGGTTTGCAAGACATTCGATAGCGATTTTGAGAAGAGTTCATTGCACCCATATATCCGGCCTGTTATTGAGGTATGCCTCTGGCCCTGATGGATATCTGCTTCTACTGTCCTTATCATCCTTGCGGCTTCGTAATGAGCCTATGCCTCCGTAAGGTTTTCAGTAGATCAGTCTGACTGTCTCATCATCAAATCAAGTGTCATAGCAACTTGCTGGTTGGTTAATCATTAAAAATAAATTCAGTTCTATACTGGAAGCCGATACTCTTCGTTACGCGCCGCGATAACCCATGCCATTCTCGCGAGCTTATTGGCGACGGCCACACAGGCTCGGTTAAAACCTCGGCGCTCTGCTAACTGGATTGCCCAGCAACTAAACTTATCTTGCTTATTCTGGCTGTGTTGCAACACCGCTCTGGCGCCGTGGATGAACAGGGTGCGTAAATACGCATTTCCCCGCTTGCTTATCCCAAGGAGGTTTTCTTTACCTCCGCTGCTGTGTTGTTTGGGAACCAAGCCACACCAAGC